>NZ_VFMY01000001.1:2154391-2462162 GCF_006715305.1 Arthrobacter sp. SLBN-100 | reverse complement strand
TCAACGTGGGGAGATCCGGTGGCGGGCTGGCCAGTGCCTGCGGGCAGCGCCTTCAGCCCGGCCGCGCAGGCCACGATTCCGGCGATGAACAGCAGTTTCAGCACGCTGAAGGGCTCCACGCCGGTGGCCATGGCCCAGCCCACCGTCAGTGCGGCACCCACGCCCACCCAAATGGCGTAGGCAGTACCCAGCGGGATGTGCCGGACGGCCATCCCCAGGCCCGCCATGCTCAAGGCGGCAGCCACGGCGAAGACCTGGGTGGGCAGGGGCTTGCTGAAGCCGTCGGACAGGCCAAGGGCTGTTGCCCACACCGCTTCCAGGACGGCCGAGGCCAGGAGGACCAGCCAGGGAATCGAACGCCGCAGCATCACGCCACCACCTTCAAGCCAACCACGCACACGGCGATGCCGGACAGCAGGAGGAGGCGTGCCGCCGTCGGGCGCTCCACCTTGGTGACGATGGCGTATGCGGAGGTCAGCACCACGCCTACCCCCACCCAGACGGCGTAGGCCGTGCCGGTGGGGATGGACTGCATGGCGATGGCCAGGCCGCCCGTGCTGGCCACGACAGAAACCAGGAACAACGCAGTGGGGGCCAAGCGGCGCCAGCCGGAAGCCCGGAACGCGCGGTGCAAGGCGGCGGCCCACACGGCTTCCAGGGCGCCGGAGAGAAGAAGGATTAACCACGGCATGACAGATCCTTTGGCCAGTCTTGTCGCGTGCCGGGTACTGAACCGTCGTCCGGAGGCCCGGGGTGCCAGGCCTTGGCTTCCAGCGTAGCAACGCCCGACGGCGGGCGGCCACCGATGGTGCCAGACCTCACCAGGTGGGCAGAGCGGCGGCTAGAGGGTCCCGCCGGCAGCTTCCGGAGCGGCGGTGTCACGGCCGCCATTGCCGATGGTTTCACGGGCGATGAAGTTCTCGATGTCGAACAGGTTGTCCGCACGCTCGGCGATGTTCAGGAGCGTGGTCATGGAGGCCACCTCCTCCACCTGCTCCTTCAGGAACCAGAGCATAAACTGCTCGCCCAGGGCGTCGTTTTCACCCCGTGCGGCCCGGAACAGGTCTTCGATGTTCCGGGTAACCTCTTTTTCCTGCTGCAGGGCAAGCGCCAGCGGCTCCGTGACGGAGGCGAAGTCGTTGCGGACGGCAGGAACACCCGGAATGGTGAACGTGATGTCCCGGTCCAGCATGTACTGCACCATCATCATGGCGTGGTTCCGCTCCTCCACCGATTGCCGGTAGAAGTAGCGGGCCAGTTGGGGGAGGTCCTGGTTGGCGAACCAGGTGGCCACCGCAATGTACTGCTGCGATGCCGTGAATTCGTTGCCGATCTGGGTGGACAGGAGCGCATTGAACGATGATGTGGTCATAGCCCGAGTCTAGGGACGGCCGCACGGAGTGGCCAGAGCCGTCTGGCGCTTCCCGCGGCACGACGATTTCAGGGCTGGCTAGTGTGCTGGGACAGCAGCTGTTCGACGCGCTCCGGCGCGTAGAGGCTCTCCTCTACCAGTTTGCAGAGCCCCACAGCCGTGGCAGTACGGCTGTCCGCCGGAACGATCTCCAGGTCCACGAGGGAGGGCTCGAAGGCGTCGTCGAGGATCTGCTGCCGGCAGGCGTCCAGGAACTCGGGAAGTATGCCAATTAGGCCGCCAACAGCAAGCCGGCCGGGGTTCAGCGTTCCCACCGTGGCCGCGAGCGCGCGTCCCAGGACCCGTCCGGCTTCTGCGACCGCGGCGCGAACTGCAGGATCAGTGCCGTACGCATCAACGAGCTGGCGCAATGACCTGTAGGCGGTGAACCGACGGTCGGCCAGCAACGCCCGCCCCGAAGCTACGGCTGCAAGGCACCCGTCCCTGCCGCAGCGGCAACGCCTGCCCGCGGCTTCCGGAATGCGGACGTGCCCGATGTCCCCGGCAGCGCCGTGGGCGCCACGGACCAAGGCGCCGCGAACGATGATGCCGGAGCCCAGGCCGGTGCTGACTTTGACCGCCACGAGCGACTCCAACGGGTCCCGTACCTCACCGACGGCCATTGACCGTGCATCATTCTCCAGCAGCACCGGACAGTCGAGCTTGGCTTCCATCAAGTCCTGCAGCTGCTGAAGGTCCCAATGTGCCAGGACGCTGCGTTCCAGCCCCAGCCGGTGGAGCGGGTCCACCGGGGCCGGGAGGCCCACGCCGGCTCCCACCGGGTGCCGGCCGTCAAGCAGCCGGAGGGACTCTTCGATGATCCGGCTGACGACGGCCTCCTGGGGCTGCTTGATGTCGATGGGCAGCCGGGCGTTGGCCACGATCTCCCGGCCCAGGGATAAGAGGTGGATCCCGGCGTGTGTATGCCCGACTTCAATGCCAAGGACCAGCTTGTCGCGGTCATCGAAGCGCAGGGCGCGCGGGGGTCTGCCGCGTTGGGCGCTCAATGGTGTGGCTTCGTAGACGAGGCCCGCCGCAAACAGTGCATCGAGCCGCTCGTAAAGGGTTGACCGGGCCATCCCCGTCATATCCAGCAGGGCTGCCCTGCTGTACCCGGCCGCGTTGGAGCGCAGCAGCTGGAGGAGGTGGCCGGCGCTGGTGGCAAGCCCCACCGGCGGCTGTCCCGAGCCCCCTACGAGCGTTCTCTGCTGGGTCATGCGCCTTGCTTTCTATGCACGGGAACGAAGCCGTCGGGCTGGCGTGATCATTGACGTGGTTTGGATCACACAATTATGATCGGTCATCAGACAAAAATACTATCTGCCCTCGCAGCAGGAGGCTCACATGTCCGATCTTGCTCACAATGACGTCAGCCGGCGGGCCTTGCTGAAGGGAGGTCTGATGGCCCTCGCCACCGGGCCGATCCTGGCAGCCTGCGGTGTGAACACCAGCGGAAGCGGAGGCAAGGGCTCCGTCAACTTCCTGTCCACGCAGTTCTCCCCGGTGGAGGAGCGGCAGAAGTACGAGGCCACACTCAAGAAATTCTCAGGGGACACCAGCGTCGCTTACAACCCGGTGGACACGGGCGTCTTCAACACCACCCTCAAATCCCAGCTCTCCGCCGGAAAGGTGGAAGTGGGCATGGTGGGCGGCCTGCACGGCGATCTGGTCCCCTTCGCATCGCAATTGGAGGACCTCAGTTCCCTCATGAATGACCTGTCTTCGGCCGGTTATTCTGACGACCTGAAAGAGTTGGCCAAGCTTGGCACCGATGTTCCGCGTTACATCCCCTGGATCCAGGCGACCTACGTTTTGGCCATCAACAAGAAGGCGCTCGAGTGGCTGCCTTCCGGAGCAGACGTCAACAAGCTCACCTATGACCAGTACCTGGCATGGGCGGAGGCCGCCAAAGCAGCCAACGGACGGCCCGTATTTGGAATTCCGGCCGGACCCAAGGGCCTCCATCACCGGTTTTACCAAGGCTTCCTCCTTCCAAGCTTCACCGGTGGACAAATCACCACCTTCCGCAACGCTGATGCCGTCACTGCCTGGACCTATATGCGCGACCTCTGGGCCAACACAAATCCCGCCTCCACCAACTACGACTTTATGCAGGAGCCACTGGGCAACGGCGAGGTCCTGGTGGCCTGGGACCATGTGGCCCGCCTGATCACCGCCGTCAAGGACAAGCCCGATGATTGGCAGATGGTTCCGGCACCGTCCGGCCCCAAAGGCAAGGGCTACCTGCTGATCGTCGGCGGGATGGCCGTCCCGCAGGGTTCGCCGGAGAAGGACAAGGCCTTTGAACTCATCAGGGCATTGTCCAAGCCTGAGGCACAGATCGAGACCCTGAAGTCCAACGCCTTCTTCCCCGTGGTCAAGACGAATATCGGCGGCGATCTTCCAGGCGGTACCGCCCTTGAGGCCAAAGCCGTCAAGGCGCAGCAGGAGGCCTCTGATGCGCTGCTCGCACTTCCCCCGGTCGGCCTTGGCGACAAGGACCCGCAGGTTTCCCAGCTGTTCAAGAACTGCTTCCAGGAAATCTGCCTGAACAACGCCGACGTCAAGGCCACCCTCGACCGCCAGGGAGCGGAACTCGCCAAGATCATGGACACCCTGAATGTCCCCTGCTGGGCGCCGGATCCTAAAGCGACACCGTGTAAGGTCGCCTGATGGCTGCCCCGGATGCTCCAGCGGCGGCCCGGCCGAAGGTCCCTCCTGCCGGCCCGAAAGGCCCTCCGCCGAGGAGGAAGGGAAACTCCGCGGCGCTGCTCCTGATTGCCCCGTCGATTGTGTTTATGACGCTTCTCTTCGGCTGGCCCATGGTCTCGGGCATCCTGCAGGCATTCGGGGGCCCCGAGGGGCTGACCACCGCGAACTTCACCCGCATGACGCAGGACCCGTACTTTTGGTCCTCGGTGGGCAACACCCTGCTTCTCATTGTGGTGATGATCCCAATCCAGTTCGTCCTTGCCCTCGCCATGGCCCTGCTGATCAGGGCAAAGCCAAGGGGAGCCTCGGCGTACTTCTACATCTGGGCGATCCCGCTGGCGGTCAGCGATCTCGCCGCCGGCCTGGTCTGGCTGACCGTCTTCACAGACCGGGGTTACCTCAACTCCCTCCTGGCCTCCCTGGGCATTGACCCCGTGTCGTGGCTTGCCTACGACAACTACGCCTCGATGTTCGGGGCGGTGCTGATCGCGGAGGTCTGGCGGGCCACCTCGCTGGTGTTCGTGATCGTTGTGGCAGGGCTGCAGTCCATCCCGAAGGATTACGAGGAGGCCGCCGGCGTCTTCGGGGCCAACTCCTGGAACCGCCTCTGGCACGTGACCCTTCCGCTCCTGCGGCCGAGCCTCCAGACGGCGCTGATCCTGCGGACCATCCTGGCCTTCCAGACCTTCGCCGTGGCACTGGCCCTCACCGGCCAGAACTTCCCGCTGGTGGTCGGTGAGACATACCGCTGGTACACCGGGCTCCAGGATCCCAACGTGGCTTCGGCGCTGGCGCTGGTGGTCATGGCTGTGTCCATGGTGACGGCGGTCGGTTACCTGAAACTCCTGAGAGACCAGTCGGAGGCGCCGCGATGAGCCACGCAACCACGTCCAAGGCCACTGCCGCTGCTGCCGGCCCGCAGCCGGAGGTGGACCGCAGGCCCCTGGCGCGCCAGCGGCGCAACCGCGCGCTGCTTCAACTGGCGTGCATCCTGATCACCCTCTTCATGGCATTGCCGATCTACCTGATCGCGCTGGCCGCCATGTCCAGCCGGCAGTCCCTGCAGAAGTTCCCGCTCAGCTTCATCCCGGACAACTTCTCCACTGAGACCATGCAGACGTTCCTGCAGTCGACGGGGATCCTGGGCGGGCTGATCAACTCCGTCCAGGTGGGCCTGTTCACGCTCGTGCTGTCATTGATCATCGGACTTCCGGCGGGGTATGCTGTCGCCCGCTTCGCCTTCCGCGGCAGGGAGCCCTACCAGCTCTTCCTGCTCTTCACCAGGGCCCTGCCCATTGTGGTGCTCTCCGTGCCCCTGGCCCAGCTTTTCCTCCAGACGGGCCTGTACGACAGCGTCCTCGCCGTCGTCCTGCTGCATTCGGCGCTGGCGCTGCCCACCACCATCCTGATCACGGCCTCGGTGTTCCTCGGTGTTCCGCGCGACGTCGAGGAGGCGGCGCGGATCTTCGGCTGCAGCCCGTTGCAGGCCTTCCTCAAAGTTGTGTTGCCCATGGCGATTCCTGGCATCGCGGCAGCATCGATCTTCACCTTTGTCATGTCCTGGAACGAAGTCCTGGGCGCCTCGATCCTCACGCTGAACCAGCGCACCCTCCCGGCGCAGGTCCTTAGTTCACTGGCGGAATCACCGTTGGCCTACCGCTTCGCCGGAGGCTTCCTCCTGGTGGTCCCGGCACTGATCTTCATCTTCTTTATGCGTCGCTACCTCACAAACATGTGGGGCTCCACCATCCGCTGATCGCTTTCAGAGAGGCCGTCCCATGGCTGATATCTCCATCAAGGGCCTGCACAAGACCTACCCCGGCAGCACGGAGCTGGCCACGAACAACGTCTCCCTCGAGGTTGCGGAGGGCGAGTTCATGGTGCTGCTCGGGCCCTCCGGGTGTGGGAAGACCACCTTGCTGCGCATGGTGGCCGGGCTGGACTTCCCGGACGAGGGAAGCATCTCCATCGGGGGGAGGGACGTGACGTATCTTCCCCCGCAGGAACGGAACCTCTCCATGGTGTTCCAGTCGTACGCCGTCTTCCCGCACCGGAAAGTGCGCACGAATATCGGCTTCGGCCTGGTAATGAAAAAATTCGCCCGGGATGAGATCGAGCGGAAGGTGGCCTGGGCAGCCGACCTGCTCCAGCTCACCCCATACCTGGACCGTTATCCGGCCCAGCTTTCTGGGGGGCAGCGGCAGCGCGTCGCCGTCGCGCGTGCGATTGTTATGGACGCTGACGTGCTGCTCATGGACGAGCCGCTGTCCAACCTTGACGCCCTCCTGCGCCTGGACTTCCGGGCCGAGCTGAAAAAGATCGTCCAGCAGCTGGGCTCCACCACCCTTTACGTCACCCACGACCAGGTCGAGGCGATGAGCCTCTCGGACCGGGTCGCGGTGATGAAAAAGGGACAAATTGCCCAGCTGGGGCAGCCCATCACTGTCTACGACGAGCCCGCGGACCGCTTCGTTGGCGGATTCATCGGGTCTCCACCCATGAATTTCCTGGACGGCCGGGTCACGCAGCAGGGCGCCCTGGAAGTAGGCGGCCAAAGCACGGATGCGCCTGAATTCCTGGCCCGCGGTGCAGCGAGGAGCGGCGGTCTTCCCGTGTTGGTGGGTATCCGTGCCGAAAACATCCTCCTCGAGCAGCGGGGAGCGGCAGGAACGCTGGATGCCACCGTGGAGGTGGTCGAGCCGCTCGGCCACGCCACCCTGCTGACAGTGGACCTTGGCGGGCAGATCATCAAGGTGCAGGTTCCCTCCACCGTGCGGGTCTCCTCCGGGGACAAAGTTGGCCTGCGCTTTGACCAAGCGGCCGTCCGGTTCTTCGACACCGAGACCCAGTTGGGACTCACCGCATGAGCCAGGCGGCTGGCGGACATATTTACCCCATCCAGGACCTGGAGGAGCTCGGCCTGCGTGCCAGGGACGTCCTGGCGGCCAATGACCTAGGCACCATGGTGACGGCGGCCCCGAACCTGTATCCGCACATGTGGAGCTGGGACGCCGCCTTCGTCGCCACCGGATTGTCCACCGTGAGCGTCGCACGGGCTTTACGGGAGCTCGACTACCTGGTGGCCGCACAGTGGAAAAGCGGGATGATCCCGCACATCGTGTTCTCCGACGTCCCCGGCTACTTCCCGGACGTCGAGAGATGGGGGACCCGGGGCGCTTCTCCGGAGGGTGTGCAGTCCAGCGGTATCTGCCAGCCGCCTGTGCATGCCACGATGTTGCGGCGCATCGTGGAACGGGCGACGGCGGCGGGAGGCGAGGATGCGAGGCTCGCGGATGAATTCACCCGGCGGACGCTGCCGCAATGGATCGACTGGCACGCCTGGCTGCGGAGCGCCCGCGGTGGGGACGACTCGGCCCTGCTCACCATCTATCACGGCTGGGAGTCCGGGATGGACAACTCGCCGCGCTTCGACGGCCCGTACTCCAGGGTCCAGCCGGGGGAGATGGAGCCGTTTGTCCGCACAGACACCCTGAAGGTCACGGATCGCAGCCAGCGTCCCAGCGACGAGGAATACAGCCGCTACCTTTGGCTGGTGCAGCAGATGGCTGACGTAGCCTTCGACGACGCCCGGCTGCCCGGCGTGATGGCCTTCCAGGTCAAGGATGTCTTCATGTCTGCGATCTTTGCCGCGGCTAATGAGGACCTCGCCGTGCTGGCGGAACAGTTCGGCCTGCCGGAGGAGGCACCCCAGCTGCGGCAGTGGGCCCGGGAATTCCGCGACGGCGTCGACGCAACCGTGGATGCACGGACCGGGCTTGCGCGGGACCGGGATGCGCTGACCGGGGAATGGATCGGACCGCCCACCATGGCCGGCTTCGCGCCCCTGATTTCGACGACAAACCAGGCCCTCCTTGACCGGCAATTGGAGCTCTTCGAGGGGCCGGACTGGACCGGCGACCCACGCCTGGCCTTCCCGCTGCCCGCCTCCACATCCACCACATACGAGGGGTTGAAGCCCCGCCAATATTGGCGGGGACCGGTATGGCCGGTGATGAACTGGTACCTGGCCCACTGCCTGCGGAGACGCGGCGACGAAAAGCGCTATCGCCAGCTGCGCGAGGCCTCCCTCGCCCAGCTGATGGAGGGCCACTTCGGTGAGTACTACGAGCCCTTCACCGGTGAACCGCTGGGCAGCATGGACCAGTCGTGGACAGCTGCCGTGGCGCTGGAATGGCTTTCCGATCCTGAGAACGGTTGATCCGTGGGCGCCCTGCCGCCGCCGGGCATACCCGTGGACAGCGGCGTCGCCAGCCAGAAGGCGCACCCGGTGCGCCTCCTCGTCGCCGGCGCCGGTGCCAGGGGCTCGGCCTATGCCCGGCTCGCCGCCGCCACCAACCAGGCCGTCGTGGTGGGCCTTGCCGAGCCGCGCGCTGTGCTGCGCGACCGCCTGGCGGCGGAGTTCGGGGTTCCGGATCACGGACTTTTCGAGGACTGGCAGGCGATGCTTGCTACCCACCTGCCTGCCGATGGCATCATCATCGCCACACCTGACCGTGATCATGGAGGCCCATTCTCAGCAGCCGCCGCCCACGGTTACTCGATCCTCCTCGAGAAGCCCGTCGCCGTCGACCCCGCCGGCTGTGCCGAACTGGAACGCCTGAGCCGTGAAACCGGTGCCAGCACAACTGTCTGCCATGTGCTCCGGTATAGCCCGCTGACGGCGCTGCTCAAGCAACTCTTGTCCGGTGGAGCGGTGGGCCGGACCATCTCCATTCAGCACCTGGAACCCGTGGGTTTCTGGCATTACGCGCATTCCTACGTCCGCGGGAACTGGCGCCGGGAGGAAGAATCGAGTCCGTTCCTGCTGGCCAAGTGCACGCACGACATCGATTGGCTGTCGTTCATTATCGGAAGCCGGCCCCTGCGTGTGTCCTCCTTCGGCCGGCTGTCACACTTCCGTCGGGAGGAGGCGCCGGAGGGCGCCTCCCTGCGCTGCACAGACTGCCCGGCAGAGCCCCGCTGCCCCTATTCGGCGCTGCGGATCTACGGTGCGGGCCGGCCCCCGAACGGCAGTAAGGCCGACCCCGCGCGAGCCTATTTCGCCGATGTTGTGGATCCCGGCGGGACTCCCGAGTCGCTCCTGCACGCCCTGGCCACGGGCCCCTACGGCCGCTGCGTATATTCGTCGGACAACGACGTTGTGGACCACCAGGTGGTGAACATTGAATACGAGGACGGCACAACAGCCGCCTTCACCGCCACGGCTTTCACTGCCGCAGGCCCGCGGCGGACCCGGATCTTCGGCAGTCATGGGGAAATAACCGTCGAGGCCGGAGCCATCTCGGTCTTCGACTTCCTGACCGGAGCAACCACAGTCCACCCGGTCCCCGCTGCCGTGCAGCAGGTGCGGGGCGAAAAGCATGACGGCGGTGACCGCGGCCTCGTCCAGGCGTGGGTGACGGCCCTGGCCGCAGGTGACTGGTCAGGAGTTGTGTCCGGATTGGAGGAATCCCTCGTCAGTCACGCCGTAGTCTTCGCCGCCGAGGAAGCCCGCCGCAGCGGATCGGTTGTGCAGGTGAGGCCGCTCAGCCTCAGTTACTGACCTGGTCGATGGATACAACGGCCAGGAACCCGCGGCCCAGGATCTCCGGAGAGTCAGTGTCCGAGCCAACCACGGCGTCGTACCGGTTCAGGACCTCCGGCTCATGTGTTTCATCAGCGGCAGTGGCCTGCCCCTGCAGAAGGATCCCGAACGAGCTTGCGAAAATGGGCTGCGCCCGTTTCTTGGAGAGCTCGATGATGGACGTATAGCCCTTGAAACTCCCGGTGCGCGTGATGACGTTCAGGTCACGGATATCGCCCGTGGGCAGGGAAGCGTGCGTGGCCGCCCCACCCGGGAAGCGGAAGGGGCGGTACTTTTCCAGCGGTTGTTCAGCGCCGTCCACGGTCAGCAGCAGGAGCTCGCCCTCCACCACAGTCAGCACCCGCTCCATCCCGGGAAAAGGGGAGAAGTCGCCGGCCTTGCTGACGTCCGCGATGCTGACCCGCCAGTCCCAGCTCCCGTCCAGTGCGGATCCGGCCGCGGGCCGGCTGGCGAGCTGGCGGGTGACACCGCCGCCATTGCGCCAGGGCTCGGGCTTGAGACTTGCAAAGCGGATAATCTCCATGCGCCCAGCCTAGTTCCCGGCCGGACGTCCCGGCGTCGCGGGTTGGGCCCTTCCCTGCTACTCTCCTCCGGGGGGACAACACGAAAACAGCCAAGGAGCCGGGAATGTTCGTCAAAGTGTGTGGTCTCAGCACGCCTGAATCAGTCCGCGAGGCAGTTGATGCCGGGGCTGACGCTGTCGGCTTCGTCCTCACCGCCAGTCCCCGCGTGGTTTCGCCGTCGCAGGCATCCTCCTTGCTGGCAGGTGTTCCGGCGGGGGTTTTGCCGATCGGCGTGTTCCGGCACGAACCGGTGGCCGATGCTGTCGCCATCGCCCGGGCCGCCGGGCTGGAATGGATCCAGCTTCACGGCCCGCGGTCCCGCGAGGATGTGGCCATGGTGCACGACGCCGGCATGAAGCTCATCAGGGCTATCACCATGGCTGCCACTCCAGAGGAGTTTGAGGACTGGGGCGAGGACCTTCTGCTGATCGACGCCGCTGTGCCCGGCTCGGGTGAAGCCTGGGACTACGCCTCCGTTGCCGCGCTGCCTGCACTCCAAGGACGCCACTGGCTGCTGGCCGGGGGACTGGAGCCGGCCAACGTGGGCGGGGCGTCAGCAGCAGCCCATGCCTGGGGTGTAGACGTCTCCTCCGGTGTCGAAGCGTCCCGCGGCGTCAAGGACCTGGCCAAGATTCGCGCCTTTGTGCATGCCGCAAAGGGTGCTGCCGGGCCGGCCTAGCCGCAGTTCACAATGCGCCGCAGTTCACAATCCGGCAGAGTTCAGGGGCCGGTCAGGGCAGGCCCCCATCCTTTTGTCAGACCCTCCGGGGGACAATGGGTGGATGAAGACACTGCTCAACATCATCTGGCTGGTTTTCGGCGGCTTCTGGCTCGCGCTGGGCTATTTCGCGGCCGGTGTGATCTGCTGCCTGCTGATCATCACTATCCCCTGGGGCATCGCCTCGTTCAGGATCGCGGCCTACACGCTGTGGCCGTTCGGCCGCATGGTGGTGGACAAGCCCGGCGGTAGCGGGGTGTTCTCGCTGCTGGGCAACGTGATCTGGCTGCTGGTGGCCGGCATCTGGATCGCCATCGGCCACGTGGTCACCGCGTTCGCGATGGCCGTCACCATCGTCGGCATCCCGCTGGCCATCGCCAACCTGAAGCTCATCCCTGTGTCATTGATGCCGCTGGGCAAGCAGATCGTCCCCACCAGCGCGCCGTTTGTGGCGACGTACCGTTGATGGGTGCGCCTGGCGCCGAGCTCCTCAAGCCTCCGCAGGCAACTTTCGCTCAGCGGGGACGGAACACCCCGTTCGCCAAAATGGCCACGGCTTGGCTGTCGTCCAGCTCGGCGGCGATATCGACGTCGCCGGCATAACCCGCGCCGCACAACTCGAGGCCACTGGAACACCCGTGCAGCATCTCCCGGAGCCGCGGCTCGGCGGCCTCAAAGACCGCCGCGGCGGCGATGGCCTCCGGTGAATAGCCGTGCCTGCCCACCTCGGCCTCGTAACCGCCCTTGCCCGCCGCCGCGAGGCCGGCGATAAACGCTCCCGCCCCGATCTGGTCCTCCACGGCCGCGCGGAGGGTGCCGTCCGGCCACCGCTCGCCGGCGGCAATGACGGCGATCACTGCGTCAGCCGGGAGGTTGGCTGCCACCCACTCCGCCGTTGCCCCCGCATTGCGCAGGCACACGGCGGCCACCAGCGGGACTTCTCCGGCCAGCTCGTGGCAGAGCGCGGAACCGTTCGGTGAGGGCAGCACCACGCGCTCCAGGGATCCCGCGGCCCGGAAGCTGGCGGGCGAGAGGCTGAGCCCGCCGCCATCGCGGGGACCGGCAAGCTGGGCGTGGTGGTGCGCGGCGAAGTCCTCCGCCCCGGTGTCCTTCCAAGGAAAAGGGAAAACCTCGGCCCCCCGGTCGAGGGCCACGCTGACGCAGGTGCCGAAAGACAGGACGTCAACCACCACGGCGAGGTCGGCCCCGGACGTGACTGTCCGGGCGCCGTCGAGCCCCCAGTCCATCCGGACGGTGTAAGGCAGTTGCCGGTGGGCGGCACTCGCGGTGATCGTGTGGCGCGGGTTGGACCTGGGGGCGTTCATGCCAGTTCGCCCAACAGGTTCCGGTGTGCGGCATCCTGCCACAGCTCTTTTGCCCGCCCTGTGTGGAACAGGGGGTCAAGTTCCAGCAGTTGACGTACGACGGCGGTGCGTCCGGCAGCGAAGTCAGCGTCGCCGATGTGCGCATAATCCTGGCGGACGTCCGCCACATACCGGGCATATTCGCCAGGTTCCCCGCCGAGGACGGAAAGATCTGCGTCGCAGAGGAGGGCGCCGCCGTTGTCCCCCGGTTCCGGGCGGTGGTCGGACGTCAGCCGTACCAGCCGTGCCACCTCGTCAACTTCCGCCTCGGGAAGGCCGGCAGCCTCCAGGCGCTCCTCCGCCAGGCGGGCCGACTCCTCCTCATCCTGGCCCGCTACGCCGCGGTAGACGGCGTCGTGGAACCAGGCCGCGAGCAGCACGGTGCGAGGGGGGTCGGCGGGGTCGGTGAGCAGATCGAGGGCTTCCAGTACTGATAGCAGGTGTGTGCAGCCGTGGTACTTGCGGTGTGGTTCGCTCCAGCGGTCCAGGAGGTCCAGGAAGAGTGCGTCGTGGCCCGGCATGATGGCGTCCCAGCGGTTGAACAGCGGCACCTTGAGCGACTTGTTCCGCTGGCGTGCCGGGATGCGCAGGCCGCTGGCTATCAGATTCCGGACCAGGATCCGCGCCTCAACGGGGACGGCTCCGGCCGCCACGAGATCGTCGTAGCGGCGCTCCGCCACGTCATAGTGGTCGCCGTCGAAGGCCCGCTCCGGGATACCTGCCGCCGCCGCGAAATCGTGAAGTTCTTCCAAGGACGAGTCGGACACCAGGTGCGAAAAGTGGGTTCCGTGGGCAGGCCAGAGTGGCGGGTCGATGTATACGGCCATGGAGGAAGTCTAGTGGTGCCGGTCTAACGGGCGGATCCAGGATCGTAGCCAGGCCGAAGATGCGGTGCATTTTTGCTGTTCCTACCGCACATGCACCCTACACTGGGCCTATGACGATCATCCGCGTTTCCGAGGCCGCCCGTTTCCTCGGCGTCAGCGACGATACTGTGCGCCGCTGGATGGACAACGGATCGCTAACGCCGGTGAAGGACGACGCCGGCCGCCTCGCCGTGGATGGCCTGGAGCTCGCCCGGCATGCACAGAAGCTCGCGCAGCTGCCCGACGATCCGCACCGGACCGGAAGTTCGGCGCGGAACCGCTTCGTGGGCCTGGTTACCGGCATCACCGCGGACAAGGTCATGGCACAGGTGGAGCTCCAGTGCGGGCCCTTCCGGGTGGTGTCCCTGATGAGCAGCGAGGCCGTCCGCGAACTGGGGCTGGAACCCGGCTCCGTGGCCACCGCCGTGGTCAAGGCCACCACCGTGATCATCGAAACACCGCAGGGGAAGGCGCTGTGAACAAGGTGCTGTTGACGACGAGCCAAAGACTCACCGGGCTGTTGGCCATCTCCTTGATGGCCGGGCTGGCCGGATGCTCTACTGCCGGTGGCTCATCCGCCGGAAGCAGCGGCGCCGGGCAAACCCTGACTGTGTTCGCCGCCGCTTCCCTCAAAGCCAGCTTCACCGAGCTGGCAAAGACCTACGAAGCCGGGCACCCGGGCAGCACCGTGACCCTCAGCTTCGCCGGCTCGGCTGACCTGGCCACCCAAATCAGCCAGGGTGCCCCGGTGGACGTCTTCGCCGCAGCGGACACCAAGAATATGGACAAGCTGCAGCAGGCAGGCCTGGTGGACGGTGAACCGCGCATTTTCGCCACCAACACCCTCGCCATTGCCGTCCCGCGGGGGAATCCGGCAGGCATCCGTTCCTTCGCCGACCTCGCAAAACCCGGAATAAGGCTGGTCCAGTGTGCGCAGCAGGTCCCCTGCGGGGCCGCCACGGCCGCCGTCGAACACCAAACGGGAACGGACCTGTTCCCGGTCAGCGAGGAAAACTCCGTGACGGACGTGCTCGGAAAGGTCATCTCCGGTGAAGCGGACGCCGGGCTGGTCTACGTCACCGACGTCACGTCAGCAGCAGGAAAGGTGGAAGCCGTGCCCTTCCCTGAAGCTGCAGCTGCCGTCAACAGCTACCCCATCGCAGCGCTGGCTAACGGCAGGAACAGCGTTGCCGCGCAAGCCTTCCTGGACCTCGTGACCGGCCCGGAAGGCCAACAGGTGCTGGCAGAAGCCGGTTTTGGCAGTAGCCGGCCTTGATGCGGCACGACGTGAGCCACGCCTACCGGGGCATTCCGCGCTGGACCTACATGGTGGCGGTCCTTGCCGCGTTGCTGGTGATCCTGCCTCTGTTCGCGATGCTTGCCAGGGTGAAGTGGGCGGACTTCCTTCCCCTGGTCACCTCGGCCCCGGCGTTGTCGGCCCTGGGCCTGAGCCTGCGCACCTCTGCGGCCAGTACGGTTCTGTGCATCGTCCTTGGGGTGCCGTTGGCCCTGGTCCTGGCCCGGGGCAGGTTCCGGCTGCAGGGCCTCCTGCGCTCCCTGGTGCTGCTCCCGCTGGTGCTGCCGCCGGTGGTGGGCGGCATCGCACTCCTCTACACCTTTGGCCGCCAGGGCCTCCTGGGCCGGAGTCTCGAGATCCTGGGCCTGCAGATTGCCTTTTCCACCACCGCCGTGGTCCTGGCACAGACGTTTGTGGCCTTGCCGTTCCTCGTGGTCAGCCTGGAGGGTGCGCTGCGGACCGGGGGTGAACGGTATGAAGCGGTGGCGGCGACCCTGGGGGCCTCGCCCGGCCGGGTTTTCCGCCGGGTCACGCTGCCGCTGGTGCTGCCCGGGCTGGCCTCCGGAGCGGTACTGTCCTTCGCCCGAAGCCTCGGTGAATTCGGTGCCACGCTGACTTTCGCGGGCAGCCTCCAAGGGGTGACCCGGACCCTGCCGCTGGAAATCTACCTGCAGCGTGAAACAGACCCGGACGCCGCCGTTGCCCTTTCCCTGGTGCTGATGGCCGTGGCAGTCGGCGTGGTGGCACTCGCCTACCGGCGGCCAGCCGGCGAAGGCGCGGCTTTCTGGACCCAACGGACGACGACGGCTGCGGCAGCGGGAAGGGACGGCCCGTGACGTTTGCGCTTGAGGCAGCCGTGGCCGCGCGGGGATTCGATGTGGCCCTGGCGCTGGGACCCACCGAGACGGTGGCCGTGATGGGCCCGAACGGCGCGGGCAAATCCACGCTGCTGTCCGTGATCGCAGGCCTGCTTCGGCCCGACAGCGGCCGGGGCGAGCTCAACGGGCGGACCCTGTTCGAGCTCTCGGCCGGCCGGGGCACGTGGACGCCCCCGCATCACCGGGGCACTGCGCTGCTCGCCCAGGAGCCCCTGCTGTTCCCGCACCTTAGCGCAGTGGACAACGTGGCTTTCGGGCCGCGCAGTGCAGGTGCATCGAGGAAACAGGCCAAAGCAGACGCGTTGGGCTGGCTCGCCGAGGTGGAAGCCCTTGATCTTCAGGCCAGGCGTCCCGAAGGGCTCTCCGGCGGCCAGGCCCAGCGTGTTGCCATTGCCCGGGCGCTCGCCGCGGATCCCGGGCTGCTTCTCCTGGACGAGCCCATGGCGGCGCTGGACATCCACTCGGCGCCGCTCCTGCGCCGCCTGCTCAAGCGGGTCCTCGCCGACCGGCAGGCGATCATCATCACCCATGACGTCCTGGACGCCCTGATGCTGGCCGACCGCGTTGTCATTCTCGAGAACGGCAGGATTACGGAGGAGGGCCCCACCCGGGAAGTGCTCCAGCGGCCCCGCAGCAGGTTCTCAGCAGGGCTGGCGGGGTTGAACCTGGTGCCCGGGACCCTCGCCGGCGACGGGATCAGGACTGCGGAGGGCTGGTCTGTTTCCGGCCATGTGGAGGGCCGGCGGGTGGATGGCAACTCTCCCGCAGCCGAAGGGAACGCGGCAGCGGTGGCCGTGTTCCCGCCGTCGGCCGTGTCCGTGTTCCTTGATGACGCGCATGGCAGCCCCCGCAATTCATTCAAGGTGGCAATCACCGATCTTGAACCGCACGGTGATTTCATCCGGGTCAGGGCAGGAAGCCTCGCTGCCGACATCACTCCCGCCGCTTCGGCAGACCTGGGACTCGCCCCGGGCCTCGCCGTGCACTTCGTGGTGAAAGCAACGTCGGTCACTGTCTACCCGGCTTGAGCAGGCAGGCCGGGCAGGCGACATTTACAGAATTAGTCACATCTAGTGACAACCATCGCAAAGCCCGGTAAAATCGGCGCGGGGCGGATAAAGCAACCGGCGGGCGGCGTCTGGGGGGAATCACCCGCCGGTTGCTTTGCGGTCCTGTTGACTTGATGTGCCGAAGGTTTACATGCCCGGCAGGTCGAGGGATTCGTACACCTGGATGCTCGCGCCAGGCATCATGAGGTGCGGGTGCCCCTCCAGCAATGCCTGGGCGCTGTCCAGATCCTCGGCCTGGAGGATCGTGTAACCGGACACCCCGGTATTGGTCTCTGACGAGCCGGTTGCATTGATGTCCCTGCCGGCCCCGAGCGGGTTCCCCAGGTCCACCATGCCTTCGCCGACCCGCTCAGCCCAAGCCATCCAGGCCTTCATCCCCTCCTGGGCGGCTTCCGGCGAGCTCTCGGCCATTTGCGCCTGCGCTGATTGAGCTGCGATGTAGAGAACAACAAATTTCTTCATTGCCTGTCCTGTCTCCCGTCTGCCGGCGGCACCATCCGCCCCGGTCACAAGGTGATCCTAGGGCGACCGGCGCCGAAGGGGAACCGCAATGGTGCCAGTCCAACAGGGTCAGTCGCCTCTATCGCTGGTGTTAGCGAAGTGTTTCGCTTTAGGCAAACAGCCAACAGAAGCGGCATCAAATTAAAGTTGAGCGTAGTAGACTCAACCCAAGAATCCGGGCAACCCCGAAAGGAGCTCTCTTTGGACGTCAAATTCACCACCAAGAGCCAGGAGGCTCTCTCGGCTGCGGCCATGAACGCCTCCACGGCCGGCAACCCGCAGGTGGAACCCGCCCACCTGCTCAAGGCGCTGATGGACCAGCGTGAGGGGGTCGCGGTGGCGCTTCTGCGCGCCACCGGCGCCGACCCGGATGCGGTCAGCGTCCAGGCCAGCAGTGCCATCAAGGCTCTGCCGGCTACCTCCGGCGGCTCCAGCCAGCAGGCGCAGCTCTCCCGGCCTGCACTGCAGGCGATCCAGAACGCCAAGGAGGAAGCCGACCGGCTTGGCGATACGTTCGTCTCCACCGAGGTCCTCCTCCTCGGCCTCTCCGGCGGAAATGATGCCGCGGCCCGGGTGCTGCGCGACGCCGGCGCCTCCCATGAGGCCCTGCTCGCCGCCTTGCCGGGTGTCCGCGGGGACCGGAAGGTCACCAGCCCCGACCCGGAGAACACCTTCCAGTCCTTGGAAAAGTTCGGCACTGATCTCACCGCCATGGCCCGTGCCGGCAAGCTGGACCCTGTGATCGGCCGGGACTCTGAAATCCGGCGCGTCGTCCAGGTCCTGAGCCGCCGCACCAAGAACAACCCGGTGCTCATCGGTGAACCGGGCGTGGGTAAGACGGCCGTCGTGGAGGGGCTGGCCCAGCGCATGGTGGCGGGCGACGTCCCGGAAAGCCTGCGTGGCAAGACGCTGATCTCCCTGGACCTCGGCTCCATGGTTGCGGGTGCGAAGTACCGCGGTGAGTTCGAGGAGCGGCTCAAGGCTGTCCTGGAGGAGATCAAGGGCTCCGAGGGTCAGATCGTCACCTTCATCGACGAGATCCACACCGTTGTAGGGGCCGGCGCCACCGGTGATTCCTCGATGGACGCGGGCAACATGCTCAAGCCCATGCTGGCCCGCGGTGAGTTGCGGCTGATCGGTGCCACCACGCTGGACGAATACCGCGAGAACATCGAGAAGGATGCGGCCCTCGAACGCCGTTTCCAGCAGGTGTATGTGGGGGAGCCCAGCGTTGAGGACACCATCGGCATTCTCCGCGGCCTGAAGGAGCGCTACGAGGCGCACCATAAGGTGACTATTGCCGACTCGGCACTGGTGGCCGCAGCAACCCTGTCCAACCGCTACATTTCCGGCCGCCAACTGCCGGACAAGGCCATCGACCTGGTGGATGAAGCCGCGTCCCGATTGCGGATGGAGATCGACTCTGCCCCCGAGGAAATCGATCAGCTCCGCCGCGCCGTCGACCGGCTCACCATGGAGGAGCTGGCCCTGGAGGGGGAGACGGACGCAGCCTCCGTGGAACGCCTCGCGGCGCTCCGTGCGGACAAGGCGGACAAGGAAGAGCAGCTGGCAGCCCTGAACGCCCGCTGGGAGGCCGAAAAGGCGGGCCTCAACCGGGTGGGCGACCTCAAGGCAAAGCTGGACGAATTGCGCTCCACGGCGGACAAGGCACAGCGCGAAGGCGACCTGGAGACGGCGTCACGGATTCTCTACGGTGAGATCCCCGCCCTGGAGCGTGAGCTGAATGCTGCCGCGGAAGCCGAAGCCGCCGTCACGGACAAATCCGGGCAGATGGTGGCCGAACAGGTGACCGCGGACGACATCGCCGAGGTCATTTCCGCCTGGACCGGGATCCCCGCCGGCCGCATGCTGCAGGGTGAAAGCCAAAAGCTGCTTCACATGGAGGAGGAGCTGGGCAAGCGGCTCATCGGCCAGAAGAAGGCCGTCACGGCCGTGTCCGACGCCGTCCGGCGCGCCCGCGCAGGCATCAGCGACCCCAACCGGCCCACCGGTTCCTTCCTGTTCCTGGGCCCCACCGGCGTCGGTAAGACCGAGCTGGCCAAGGCCCTGGCGGACTTCCTGTTCGATGACGAACGCGCCATGGTGCGGATCGACATGTCCGAGTACGGCGAGAAGCACTCGGTGGCCCGGCTCGTTGGTGCGCCTCCCGGATATGTGGGCTACGAGGAAGGCGGCCAGCTCACCGAAGCCGTCCGCCGGCGCCCCTACTCGGTCATTCTGCTGGACGAGGTGGAGAAGGCGCACCCCGAGGTCTTCGATGTCCTCCTGCAGGTCCTCGACGACGGCCGCCTCACCGACGGCCAGGGCCGCACTGTGGACTTCCGCAACGCGATCCTGGTGCTGACCTCCAACCTGGGCAGCCAGTTCCTGGTGGACCCCTCGCTGGATGCGGAGGCCAAGCGGAATGCCGTGCTGGCCACGGTGAACGCCTCCTTCAAGCCGGAGTTCCTGAACCGGTTGGACGAAGTGGTGCTGTTCGATCCGCTGTCAGTGGAGGATCTGGCCCGCATTGTGGAGCTGCAGGTGGCTGAGCTGGGCCGGAGGCTGCACGAGCGTCGGCTCACCTTGGACGTCACCGAGGCCGCCCGCGCTTGGCTGGCCATGTCCGGCTTCGACTCCGCCTACGGCGCCCGGCCGCTGCGCCGGCTGGTCCAGCGGGAGATCGGCGACCGCCTGGCCAAGGCCATCCTGTCCGGCGATATCAGCGACGGGGACAGTGTGCTGGTGGACACGGCAACCGATGTGGACGAGCTCACCATCGAGGGGCTCGAGGCGCTGGCTGCTTCCGGCGGCGGTTCCACGCCGGGAACCGGGCTGGTGGTCCGCCGGAAGGACCAGGTCCGCAGGCAAGGCTAGGTCGGACGAAGCGGGGCGTGCTGCCGGGTGCTGCAAAGCACTAGGGCAGCACGCTCGCGTTAACGTTGTTCCCGCCCGGGGACGTCACGTAGCAGTCCAGTCTTCGGTCCCCTGAGTCCCAGCTGGTGGAGCTGGGAAAGCTCCGCTCATAATTCAGCGTGAACTGCTCCGCGGCAGGCCCCAGCCTTGCCGCCTGGCAGGCTTCCAGGGCTTTGGCCTTGAGCGCTTCCGCACCGGGATAATCGCCTTCTTCCGGGTAGCGGAACACCGCCACCAGTTGGGCGGAGTGGCCAGTATCGCAGGGCACCACCGTGGATCTCAGGGCTTCCGGGTCAAAATCCGTAAAGCAGTCGCCCAGCGCATAGCCGGCAGGCTCCACCTCCCGCGGCAGGGGCAGCGGGCTTGCCGGGGGCGTGACGGTCGTCTCCAGGACTCCCCGGGCGGCACCTTCTGACGGCTGCGGATCCCCGTTGGAGTTCAGCCACAGGGCGAGCCACACCAGCGATCCGATGACTGCGAGCAGGACGACGGCGAAGAATGCCTTCCAGAGGATCCGCCGGCTTCCCTGCCTCCGGCCATCGCCCCGCCCGTGGGGGTGGTCAACCTGGCCCTGGTTCCGTACCGGCGGCTCTGCCGCCGGTACGCCGTACTCCGCGGCAGGGACCCGGGGAAGGCCGGCGGTAGGCGGCGAGCTCGGTTTTGGCGGGACATCCTGGTGGTTCACGGGTGCATCCTCCTGTAATTGTCCGCGCGGGCAGCCTGGTTGCCGGCTGGTACCAGCAGTTGCTTAAGCGACTCTACCCAAGAAAAAAGCCGGATTCTGGCCTTGATGGAGCCGGAAGGGTAGCGCATGTGACTGCCTCGAGCCCCAACTGGCAAGCGGGGGCAGTCGAAAGCATGTAATCTAGGTGTACGACAAATTGACCAAACATTCCGGGGCCTCACCGATAGCCAAGGTGACCACCTCCGGTCCAAGTACAAAAGGGGGTCACGCCATGGGGCGCGGCCGTCAAAAGGCAAAAGCTACCAAGCAGGCTCGGGATATTAAGTACTACTCCCCGAACACTGACTATTCGGCACTTCAGCGTGAGCTGACGGGCCCAAGCAGTCGTGCCACGAGCCATTACGCGAATGAGCCGGTTGAACCGGATTATTCGGCTTATGTGGATAAGTACGCGGATGATTTGGAAGAAGACGACGACGAGGTAGACACCCGTCGCATCGGCTAGTTGTCGCAAGGCGCTGTTGCCGCACCTGGCAGCCCTGTGACGCCGCAGCACTAACGGATCCAGTCTGGAATCCGGGTCTCTTGATCGGACCAGTGCAGCGCTTCTTTTTTGGCACCCGGATCCGGGCGGATCACGGGTGCTGACCTCAGTTACAAAGCCCGCTGCCCGCACCGTTACCGGTGCAGGCGGCGGGCTTTTTGGTGTCTGTGCAGGACTACGGCGTCCTTGCCGGTTTAGGGAGGGTGCCCGGATCGAGGCCGGCTGGAGCTCCTGGGTTCCCTCGGCGCTGCGTTCCCTCGACGCTGCGCCCCCGGTAGTCGTTCCAGCGTCGGCGAGTCCCACGGCCAGGACCGACGCCAGGACCAGTGCCGACGCCGGTGCCAGGGCCGCCCACGGTGCGCGTTCCACATAGCCGATGCCCTCCGCCAGGATGAGTCCCCACCCTGACGGCTGTTGCGGGCCGAGTCCGAGGAGCCCGCACCTGAGAGCGGGAGTTCCAGGATCTTTGTGTGGTCCGTGTACGCGAAAGAGCCCCGGCCGGCGGCCAGGGCTCTTCACGCGGAACTCGGAAGGGGGGCGACTAAACGCGTGGTCGCTTGTTCCTCATCGAGTCCGCTGCTCTGCTAGTTATTAATTATGCGGACTGGACCGGTTGCGGTATCGCAGACGGTTACCGCGGTGCCGGTGGCATCCACTGCTTCGCCGAGAACCGCGATCGAGCCGATGTCCGCGACATCGCAGAGGGTTGCTGCGACACTGGCGGCCACATTGACGTCAACGGCATCCTCGACGGTGATGTCGCCGACGGTGACACTAACGAGGCCATCATTCAAAGTGTTGTTGTTTGCCGCCTGCGAAGGTCCGGCAACGGCGCCCATCAGGAACAGGCTTCCAGCGGCTGCGGCGGTGGCTTTCTTCAGAACTGACATAGTTTCGCTCCCTTGATATCTGCCCTGGTGCCCCTATCCGGCAGTCCGCAATTAGCTCTTGGGCTGCCTGAAAGCCGTGCTGATGCATGGCGCAGGGGACCGGGCGTCTCTGTGGTTGCTTCTTCTGGCTTCCGCCGGTTCGGCGGGGAAGGCGGTTCAACCGGCTCGGCGCCCAAGCGCCGGTTTAGTCGGGCTGGGCATTAGGCCTTGGGAAGGCTCCGGGTTGAACATCTGTAGTGCGCTTCCATTTACAAGCCTAAAGCTAAGTATGCTTAGTAGTCAAGGGAGGCAAGTGCCCTAATTTATATTGCCGGTTCTTGCGGCCTTCCATGAGCAAGTGGACTGCCAAGCGATCGAGTGCTCCGTAACCGCCCTTATGGAGCTTGAAAAGGGCAGTTATAGAGCACTCGATGGAGTAGCTAGGCGTAGGCGTTGACCAGGCGGACGGCGCCGCCGTCCACGCCCTTCGCGCCCTGCACGTAGTCCGGGCCGGACTTGAGGATGGAATCCGAGTCCTCTGTGACGGTGCCCATGACCCAGGATGGCAGGCCCCGGTCGTTGAGGCGTGAAACCGCGGCGTCAGCGGCGTCGGCCGAGACGATGGCGACCATGCCCACACCCAGATTTAGGGTGCGCTCGAGGTCTGCCAGCGGCACGCTTCCCAGCTCGGACACCAGCTTGAAGATGGCCGGCAGTTCCCAGGTGGAGCGGTCCACGGTGGCCACAAGGCCCTGGGGGAGTACGCGGGCCAGGTTGGCTGCGAGGCCGCCGCCGGTGACGTGGCTGAAGCCGTGCACAGCCGAAGTTCCCGTGACGGGGAAGGCCCGGGCCAGGTCCAGGCAGTCTGCGGCGTACACGCGGGTGGGCTCGAGGAGTTCCTCGCCCAGGGTACGGCCGAGTTCCGACACCTGGCGGTCCAGGGCCCAGCCGGCATGGTTGATCACGCGGCGGACCAGGGAGTAACCGTTGGAGTGCAGGCCGGAGGAGGCCATGCCAATAACCACATCTCCTGCACGGACACGGTCCGGTCCCAGGAGCTGGTCAGCTTCAACCACGCCCGTGGCTGCGCCGGCGACGTCGTACTCTTGCTCGCCCAGCAGGCCGGGGTGCTCCGCGGTTTCGCCGCCCACCAAGGCGGTGCCGGCCACGGAGCAAGCGGCGGCGATGCCGCGGACGATATCGGCGATGCGCTCGGGCACCACCTTGCCACAGGCAATGTAGTCGGTCATGTACAGCGGCTCTGCACCAACCACCACGATGTCGTCCACCACCATCCCCACCAGGTCGAACCCGATGGTGTCGTGGATGTCCATGGCCTGGGCGATGGCAACCTTGGTGCCCACGCCGTCGGTGGAGGTGGCCAGCAGCGGCTTCTTGAAGGTCAGGAGCCGGGAGACGTCGTAGAGGCCGGCGAAGCCGCCTACCCCGCCGATCACCGAGGAGTTGTGGGTTGCCTTGACGGCACCCTTCATCAGCTCGACGGCGCGGTCGCCGGCTTCAACATCGACGCCTGCGGAGGCGTAGGTGATGCCGGCAGTGTTCCCGGCGGCGCCGGAGGCGGGGGCAGCGGAAGTCATACGGACTCTTTCTTGTCAGCGTCGGGGGTGGTGACTGCGTGATGAATCTCTGGCACGAGGTCGGCGTCGGTCAGCAGGTTCTCGAATTCGGAGTCCGGTCCCGGATCGCAACCGGTGGCCCCGGACTTCTCTGACGGGTCCTCGTTGGGGTCCACGGCCAGGGCGGCGGTTTCACCGGGAAGGGCCGAAGGCGCAGGCTTCAGGCCGCCGAGGTCCGTGCGCTCCAGCAGGTTCTTGCCCAGCTTGTGCGCGTCCGGAAGTTCGATGGGGTATTTGCCCGTGAAGCAGGCGGTGCACAGGCGATCCCGCGGCTGGCGGGTAGCACCGATCATGCCGTCCTCGGAGATGTAGGCCAGCGAGTCGGCGCCGATGGCCTGGGAGATCTCTTCGATGGTGGCACCATTGGCGATGAGTTCCGCGCGGGAGGCGAAGTCGATGCCGTAGAAGCAGGGCCACTGCACCGGCGGGGAGGAAATTTTGACGTGGACCGCGGCGGCACCGGCTTCGCGGAGCATCCGGACGATGGCGCGCTGGGTGTTGCCGCGGACGATCGAGTCATCCACCACCACCACCCTCTTGCCGCGGATCACGGACTCGAGGGCGTTGAGCTTGAGCCGGATACCCAGCTGGCGCAGCGTCTGTGAGGGCTGGATGAAGGTGCGGCCCACGTACGAGTTTTTGACGAAGCCGTGGGCAAACGGGATGCCGGACTCTTCTGCGTAGCCCACGGCGGCAGGGGTGCCGGATTCGGGAACGGGGATGACGATGTCCGCCGCCTGCGTGTTTTCGCGGGCCAGTTGGCGACCCATCTCCACGCGGGACTCGTAGACGGAGCGGCCGGCAATGGCGGCGTCCGGACGGGCAAGGTAAACGTATTCGAAAACGCAGCCCGCCGGCGTCGGCTCGGCAAAGCGCTGGGAGCGCACGCCCTGCTCGTCGATGGCGATGAACTCGCCGGGCTCGATTTCGCGGATGAAGCTGGCGCCCACGGTGGCGAGGGCTGACTGTTCGGAGGCGACAACCCAGCCGCGTTCCAGCCGTCCGAGGACCAGCGGGCGGATGCCGTAGGTGTCCCGCGCGGCGTAGAGGGTGCCTTCGTCCATAAAGACGAAGCAGAAGCCGCCCTTGATCTTGGGCAGGAGCTCGATGGCCGTCTCTTCGAGGGTCTTGCCCGGCTCGCCCTCGAGCAGGGCCGTGACCAGTGCGGTGTCAGAGGTGTTGCCCTGCTTCATTTCACCGGTGAGCTGGCCACCGTGGCGTTCCCGGATCATGGCGTTGAGCTCAGCGGTGTTGGTGAGGTTGCCGTTGTGCGCCAAGGCTACGGTGCCGGTGCTGGTGGCGCCGAGGGTGGGCTGGGCGTTCGCCCAGTGGCTGGCACCGGTGGTGGAGTAGCGGCAGTGTCCCACGGCGAGGTGCCCGGTGAGGGTGTTCAGGGTGGTCTCGTCGAAGACCTGGGAGACGAGTCCCATGTCCTTATAGACGTTGATCCGCTTGCCGTCGCTGGTGGCTATGCCAGCCGACTCCTGACCGCGGTGCTGCAGTGCATACAGCCCGTAATAGGTAAGTTTTGCTACTTCTTCGCCTGGTGCCCAGACCCCGAAAACGCCACAGGCGTCCTGCGGGCCTTTTTCGCCAGGGAGAAGATCATGGGAAAGTTTTCCATCGCCGCGTGCCACTGGTCGATTATCTCACGATATGCGGTATGACTTTTCCCGCCGTCCGTTTGTGACCGGCGCTACTGCTGGTTATCCGAATCGGGCTCGGAGTCGGGAACCGCTTCCACTACTGCCCGCTGCTGGCGTTTGACGCTCCGGCGGTCCAGGACCAGCGCCAGCGCGGCACCCAGGATTGCGCCTGCGCCGGCGAACAGGACCAGGAAGAATCCGAACACCGAGGCGGGGTCGAAGCTTGGGGTTGCGGGGAGGCCGTAAGCCACCAAGGCGGCTACCGCCACGCCCACCAGTGCGCCCAGGATCAGGAACGGCACGTACTTGGGGGCGCGCCGGACGGTTACTTCGCGGCGCTCTGCGGCAGGTTCTTCAGGAGGCATGCATCAAGCCTACATTTCCGCCGTTGCCCTATCATTTACGGTTGCCAAAACCCCGGTTTGGGGACCGTAAGTGACAGGGCAACGGGGAAGGTCAGCTGCCGCGGTAAGTGGAGTACGCGAACGGGCTGAGCAGGAGCGGGACGTGGTAGTGCTCGGTGCCGGTGACTTCGAACACCAGGTCAACCTCCGGGAAAAACGTGGCGGTCTGCAGTCCGGCGTAGTAGCTGCCGGTGGCGAAGTTCAGCTTGTAGTGCCCCGGCTCCAGCCGCTCCGGACCGAGGTCCTTTGCCCGCCCGTCAGCGTCCGTGGTGGAACCGGCCAGTTTCTGCCAGGTGCCGCCGTCGTTTTTGTAAAGCACGACGGCGACCCCCGCCGCCGGGCGCCCGGCGCCTGTGTCGAGGATATGGGTGGTGACGTGGGAGACGCTCATTCGGTGATCAGTCCTTCAAGCCGCAGAACGGCAATCTCACGCAGCTGCTGGGCCACGATGGTGTCTTCCTCGGCGGGGGAGTTGGCAAGCCGGTCATTCAAAGCCTGCAGGATTTCGGGGGCGGTGCGTCCGGCGGCCCGGATTAGGAACACCCGGCCGAACTTTTCCTCGTAGTCCCTGTTGCCCTGCGCCAAAGCCTGAGCAGCGTCAGCGTCCGCGGGGTTGACGCCCGCCTGTTCAGAACGGGACATGGACGCTTCGGTGGTGGCCGCCGTCGGACGCTCCCCGATCCGCGGGTGATGCGCCATGGCGGACTCAACCTCGGCGGACGTGAATGGATTGGCGGCTTCTGCGGCAAAGGCCAGGAGCGCACCCTTGGACTGGAAGGGCCGGGCGGCGGCCACGGTGTCCACCCAGCGCCGGACGTCGATGCAGGGCTTGAGGGTTTCCGCGGCCCGGGCGGGATCCGCAGTGTTAAATTCGGCAAGCTTCATGCTGGCTGCTTCCTCGGTAACAAATGCTGGCATCCATGGTGACGGCTATGCGGAGGCCGGACTTCCGGCACCCGATCGCCGGCAAAGCCCCTCGGGAGCTTTCCCCTTCGGGCTTCCGCATCATGGAACTGTTATTTCAGCATACGTAATATTCAAGTGGAGCGTGCGGGTGGTGTCAAGAGACTACAGCAGCAGTCCGGCCAAGCCGGTATCATCACGGGAGGGCCACAGGCTCGACCAGGCATACTGGGGGACGCAAAATGAATACGGACGGGACGGCTATGCAAACGCTGACCGATCAGGACGCCGCGCGTGAGCTTGAGCTGCGGGAATACGGGCTGATACCTGCACCCGGTGAGACGCCGGCGCTAAGGGACGCCCGGGCAAGGGGCGCTCTGGACAACCTGGTGCGGCTGGCCGCCTCGTTGTGCGGGGTGCCCTTCAGCGTGGTCAACATCATCACCTCGAACCAGCAATTGCAGATTGCCGCCGCCGGCATCGATCCGCGCATCTGCCCGCGGGAGGACTCGATGTGCGCGAGCGTCTTCCTCAGTCCAGGGACAACCGTGGTGCGGGATGCCTCCCAGGACCCGCGCTTTGCTGCCAACCCGTTTGTGACAGGGGAAATCGCACAGATCCGCTTTTATGCGTCGGTGCCGCTCAAGACTTCCAGCGGCCTGGTACTCGGCACACTCAGCGTGTTTTCCGATGCCGCCGAACTTCCCACGCGGGGACAGATTGAGCTGCTGGAAGTGCTTGCGCACCAGGTTGTGGAGCTTCTTGAGCTCCAGCACCGCACATTGCAGCTCAACGAGGCCCTCGCGGAACTCCAACACAGTAACGCCATGCTGTCTGAGTTTGCCGGCCGGGTCAGCCGCGACCTTCGCGTTCCCCTCACCACCATCCTTGGTTACGTGGAGTTGGCGGAAGAGGATCCCGGGATTCTGCCTAACCACCCGGCCAAGGAGTACCTGGAACATATCGGCAGCGGCGGGCAGCGTATGTTGAGCACCCTGGAGGATGTGCTGGACTATTCCCGGGCGGACGGACAGCTGAACCGTGAGCGGGTATCCCTGCTGGGGGTGACCGCAGAGGCAGCGCGGGACCTTGGATTGGACCTTGGGCTGAGCAGCGGAATCCTGTGCGAGGACGCGGAGCTGTACGCCGACCGGGCCCAGCTGCGCACCATGGTGCAGAACCTGCTCGCCAACTCCCTGAATTACCGGGATCGGCAGCGGGACCCCAAGGTGACCGTGACGGCCACCAGATGCACCCGCGGGGTTACCATCCACGTTGCCGATAACGGCAGGGGCATCCTGCCATCCGAGCGCAGGAAGGCCGTGGAACCCCTGATGCGGCTGAACCGGCCCGGCGACGGTTCAGGGACAGGGCTGGGCCTGGCCACCTGCCTCCGGATAGCCCAGGCGCACGGCGGCGAGCTTTCCATCAGCGATACCCCTGGCGGCGGAGCTACGGTGTCGGTGACATTCCCGGACTAGCCCTGCGGCGTCCCGGACAGGATCCAGTACTTCGTCAGTATTAACCGCGGCAGGGGCGTGTCGCAAACTTTCAGATGTGATGGAGGTACCCCTGCCGATTCCGGGGCGACGGCGGGTCGCGGCAGGCCTTGGGGCGGCCTTGCCGGATCTTGCGTAAATCTTGGGACCTGCTTGCCCGGACGTTGAGGAAGGCCCGGGACACTCATGGGTAGGGACCAGCTTCGCGGGGACGAGGGTCAAGGACGATCCGTCCGGGGGCTGGCCGGCTTGCAGGAAGGCGCAGCCAATGGGACAGATCAACATTTCAAACCAGACGACGGCGGCTGCCGCTGTCTGTGCGGAACCGGCCGGTGTGAAGCAGGCCTGTGCTGATCCGGCGGCCTGCGTGAAGAAGGGCTGCGCGCGGCATGCCGCAGCACGGTCAGCGGGGCCACACGACCTGCTGCGCGCTTCCTTGAACAAAGGCAGGGCGCTGCTGCGTGTCTACTTCCACTCGCGGAAGGTGCGTGCCGCGGCCAATGCCCTGGCACAAGCACTGGCCGAGTCGCGGGAGTCATCCAGTTGGCCCGGCGACCGGCTTCCAGTGGGTGAGGAGATGTCCGCCCAGGTGGAGAAGCTGACGCGCCGCCTGAAGCTGGAGACCGAGGCGCATAACAGGTTCGAGGCACTTTTCAGGAGTGTGGATTTGGGGCGTTCCGCAGCGGCGGTTTAGGTGCCACACTTGGGAGCAATCGAGTGGCTGGGGGATACAGTCAGGAGATTGCAATGGCTTGGTATACCGGGTGGGCGTACCTCATCGCGGGGCTTATGACAGTGGATGCCCTGCTCCTGGCCTTGTGGGCCATTGACGAGGGCTGGCCGGGCAGTTGGTGGAAGAAGCCCTGACTCCTGGTTTTGGAAAGCCGGCTAGCGCCGCAGATCCAGCCGCATCAGTACCCGCGGGAAGCCATTGAGTATTGAATCCGTGTCCGCCGCTTTGGTGAAACCGGCGTCCTCGAAGAGCTTCCTGGTGCCCACGTAGGCCATGGTGAGGTCCACCTTTTGTCCGTGGTTGTCCACCGGGTAGCCCTCGATGGCCGGCGCCCCGTAGCTCCGGGCCATGTCTACGGCGCCTTTCAAAAGCTGGTGTGAGATGCCCTTGCCCCTGTGCGCGGGCCGCACCCGGATGCACCACACTGACCAGACGTCCAGATCGTCCACATGCGGGATCTTCCGGTTGCCTGCGAAACTGGTGTCCGCACGGGGGTGAACCGCTGCCCACCCCACTGGCTCGCCGCCGTCGTACGCCAAAACCCCCGGTGGCGGATCCTCGGCCACCAACTGCTTCACCAGCTCTGCGCGCTCCGTGCCGCGCAACGCCTGGTTCTGCTTGGACGGGATGCGGTAGCTCAGGCACCAGCAAACATTGGCGTCGGGCCGCTTGGGTCCCACCAACGCCCGGACGTCCTCAAACCCGGTGGCCGGACGGACCTCGATCAGCATGCGGCCATCCTGTCATACTCCGGAAGGCCCGGACCCTGTTCCCTTAGCCTGTTCTCTCAGTCCATGGTTATGCGTCCGATGCTCCAGGCGGCCACCTTGCGGAGGTCAACCCTGGTAGCTGGCATGCGTACATGGACTCCGCCCGAAAGCAGCGCCGGGGCAAGGAAATGAATGTACCGGTCAGGCCCCTGCGGAAGGTTTGCTTCGGCTTTTTCCGCTGCCTCCGGCTTTGGTTCCTCGCTTTTCGACTCCACGGCGGCGAGGGCGTCTGCGATTGCGGGGCTGCCGATGCGGATCTGGTCATTTTGCCGTTGCTTCCAGGCGTTCTCAGAGACCACAGAGCCGGAAATGATGGTGCCGTCAACCACTACGGTGAGCTCTATTGTTGAGTCGTCGCCCATCCTGAAGAGAGGGGCCAACAGCAGCATCAGGCGGTGGTCAATCTCGTGCCAGGTTTGGGCCTCGAAGTGTTGCCGGTTCGCGCTGGTCTTCGCGTGGTGCTCTGAGACCACCTTCGTGATTGCTTCTTCCGCAGAGTCGTGCGCCATGGCTCGTCCTTTCACGGTTCCATCCGGCCGAATACGCTCCCCTATGAGCTTAGTTTCCGGTGCCCGCAGCGCAATCGCCCGGGCTTCATAACGGAGGGTCCGGTTCGGGGCTAAGCAGGAGGTCGCCTGTTCCACCCTGTTTCCACCCTGTCAGCTACCGCTGGCCGTCACTACACTGGGACGCATGACCGAGCAGGAACCGGGCCGGGGCAGGGCCGCTGCGGCTCCCGACGGCGGGACGGGGTTGAGCGAGGACGTCACCCTCACTTCCACACCGGCTGAGGAGGCCGAACCAACGCGCCTTGCCGATCCTGACGCCGTAGACACCTCGCTGCGCACCCCGGCGGAACGGTCCCGGACCTTCGCCGGGATCCTGGTGAACACTGCCCTGGCCAACATCACCACCAGCTACCTGTGGTTTGCCCTGACGTTCTGGGTGTACCTGGAGACCCGCAACGTGATCGCCACGGGAGTGGTGGGCGGCGCTTACATGCTGCTGATCGCCCTGTCCAGCATCAGCTTCGGCACCTTCGTGGACCGCTACCGCAAGCTGGCCGTGATGCGCTTTGCTGCCGGTTTCACCCTGGTGATGTTTGTGCTGTCCGGAGTGATGTTCCTCCTGACGCCCGCGTCGTCGCTGCTGGACCTGACCCGGCCGTGGTTCTGGGTCTTCACCGTGGTCATCCTGATCGGCGCGGTGGTGGAGAACCTGCGGAATATCGCGCTGTCCACTACCGTCACCATCCTCATCGAGCCGGACCGGCGGGCCAACGCTAACGGGCTGGTGGGGATGGTGCAGGGGTTGATGTTCCTCATCACTTCCGTGCTCTCTGGGCTGTCGGTGGGGCTGCTGGGCATGGGTTGGACCATTGTGGCCGCACTCGTACTCACGGCGCTCGCCTTCGCGCACCTGCTCACCCTTCGCATGCCTGAGGAAACGCGTGTGGCGGACAGTGATGCGCACGGCGGATTCGACCTTCGCGGCTCCTACGCCGCTGTGCTGGCCATTTCCGGGCTGTTCGCCCTGATCCTGTTCTCCACGTTCAACAACTTCATTGGCGGTGTCTACATGGCGCTGATGGACCCCTACGGCCTGGAGATGTTCCCAGTGGAATTGTGGGGCATTTTCCTGGCTGTCGGCTCCAGCGGGTTCCTGATCGGCGGGGCGCTGATTGGCAAGTTCGGACTCGGGGCCAACCCGCTGCGCACCCTGCTCATTGCGGTGGTGGCCATGGGGGTCCTCGGCGCGGTGTTCACGCTGCGGGAGTGGGCATGGCTGTACGTTGTCGGGATCTGGCTGTACCTGACGCTGGTGCCCGTTGTGGAGGCCGCCGAACAGACGGTCATCCAGCAGGTGGTGCCGCTGGCACGGCAGGGCCGGGTGTTCGGCTTCGCCATGGCCTTTGAGTCTGCAGCGGCGCCCATCACGTCCTTCCTGATTGCGCCGATCGCCCAGTTCTGGATCATTCCCTACGCACGTTCGGCCGACGGCGCGGCCCAGTTGGCTCCGCTGCTGGGCGAGGGCACCTCCCGCGGCATTGCCCTGGTGTTCCTGATTGCAGGGCTCATCATGGTGGCCGCCGCGCTGCTGGCTTTCCTGACGCCGGTGTACCGCCGGGTGTCGGCCGAATATCAGCAGGCGGCCACAGAGGCGAAGGCGGACAGAGCAGCAGCAGGATGAGTTGCAGCCGCCGGATGACTTGCACCGCGATGGGGCCGTTAAATGCCGGACGCTCCCGCCGTATGAACTGGTCCATAAGTGCGAGAGCGTCCGGGGAAAACGTGCGTTATGTGAGAGAGCGTCCGGGGGAAGCTAGATTCCCAGGGCTTCTTTCAGCGCCGCCACGTGGCCATCGGCCTTCACCTGGTACTGGACGAGCGTGACGTAGCCTGCGGGGTCCACCACCACGGTGGAGCGGACGATGCCTTCAACGATCTCGCCGTCCACCAGCTTCTCGCCCCAGGCGCCGTAGGCCAGTGCGACGGTGTGGTCCTCATCGGAGAGCAGCGGGAAGGTGAGGGAGAAGTCGCCGGTGAAGCCTGCCAGCGCCTCGGGGGCGTCGGGGGAGATGCCGATGACCTCGTAGCCTTTGCCCTGCAGGGAGGCGAGGCTGTCGCGGAAGTCGCAGGCCTCGGTGGTGCAGCCGGGGGTAGCGGCCTTGGGGTAGAAGTACACGATGACGTTCTTGCCACGGTAGTCGGCCAAGGCAGTCTCCCGGCCCTGGGCGTCCTGAAGGGTGAAATCAGGGGCCTGGGTTCCGGGCTGAAGCTTGGTGGTCAGGGTCTGGCTCATGGCGTTCCTTTGGAAGTCTTTGTCAGTGAATGGCAAAACATCAAGTGAAGCGGGTTCCCGCTTAGTCATACAACTCCGGCGTCATATGCAGTATTCCGCCGGACCCCGGACAGTTGCGCAGGCGCCGGGCACAAACCGGTATCCGCCGCCGCGGACGGTAACCACGGCATGGCGCGCCGTGCCGAGTTTGCGGCGGATCCGGCCCACGTAAACATCGATGGACCGGGCCGAAGCGCCGGGGGTTTCAAACGAATCCAGGAACTCCTGGAGTTCCTCCCTGCCCACCGGGCGGGACAGGTGGGTCACCAGGTACCGGAGCACCTTGAACTCGACGCCGGTCAGCGCCACAGGCGTGCCGTCCAACAGGACCTGGTCGGCCGCCAGGTCCACGGCGACCCGGCTCACAGGGCCAGCCGACGGCGGCAGCCGCGTGCCGCCGTCGTCCTCGCAAAGTGCATCATCAGGTGCGCTGTCAGGTACGTGGCCAGGTGCACCGTGAGGTGCCTGCTCAAGTGCGCCGGGGTTCTCCGCCGCGGAAGGAGTGCCAGAGGAGTGGTCTGCGGCTCCTTCCGCCGCGGCGGAGGCCCCGGACGTGGGGGCTCCGGCGGCAGGCCAGTGGACTTCCGCCTCCGGAGCAGTTTTCAGGGCCCGGGCAAGGACGAGTTTGGCGGCGCGGGCCAGCAGTTCGGGGCTGGTGCTTTTCTCGGGAACCACCCATACGGCAAGGCCGCGGGCAGCAGCCTTCTGTGCACCAAATCCTGGTCGCGTCCCCGCCCCCGGACAGTGCGCTTCCACTGCCACGGCTCGTCCCTAGACTCCGCCGCGGCGGATCAGCTTGCCCGTGGGGGTCTGGCCGTCCACCATGGCGCCGCGCAGGAACGTCTTCCGGACCACGCCGGAGAGGGCCTTGCCGTCGTACGGGGTGATGGGGTTCTTGTGCTTGAGCTTGGAGACGTCCACCACGAAGGCCTCGTCCGGGGCGAAGATGGCGAAGTCGGCGTCGTAGCCCAGCGCCAGCCGGCCCTTGTTCGAGAGCCGTGCAAGCGCTGCCGGCTTCTCGCCCATCCACGAGACAACCTGCTCCAGCGGGATGCCGCGGTGCCGTGCCTCGCTCCAGATCAAGGACAGGCCCAGCTGCAGCGACGAGACGCCGCCCCAGGCCACGGCGAAGTCACCGTTCTCCAGGTCCTTCAGGTCCAGCGTGGAGGGGGAGTGGTCCGAGACGATGCAGTCGATGGTGCCGTCCAGCAGTCCCTGCCAGAGCAGCTCGCGGTTGGACGCCTCGCGGATGGGCGGGCAACACTTGTAGGCGGTGGCGCCGTCCGGGATTTCCTCGGCCATCAGGGTGAGGTAGTGCGGGCACGTTTCCACGGTGAGCTTCACGCCGTCGCGCTTGGCGGAGGCGATCATGGGCAGCGCGTCCGACGACGACAGGTGCAGGATGTGCGCCCGCGCACCTGTCCAGCGGGCCCGTTCGATGACCTCGGCGATGGCCTTGTTCTCGGCGCCGCGGGGGCGTGAGGCCAGGAACGTGGAGTAGTGGTCGCCGCCGGGGTGGGGGGCGCGGTCGATCGCGTGCGAGTCCTCGGCGTGGACAATCATCAGCGAATCGAAGGACTTCAGCTCGGCCATGTCCTCCTCCATCTCGTCCGCGTCCAGGTGCGGGAAATCGTCCACGCCCGAGTGGAGCAGGAAGCACTTGAAGCCGAAGACGCCCTCGTCGTGCAGGGGGCGCAGGTCAGCCTTGTTGCCGGGGATGGCGCCGCCCCAGAACCCGACATCGATGAACGCCTGGTCCTCGGCCACCTCGCGCTTGAGCTTCAGGTTTTCCACCGTGGTGGTGGGCGGAACGGAGTTCAGCGGCATGTCGATGATGGTGGTGACGCCGCCCGCGGCTGCGGCCCGGGTGGCGGAGGCGAAGCCCTCCCACTCGGTGCGGCCGGGCTCGTTGACGTGGACGTGGGTGTCCACCAGGCCGGGGATCAGGGTTTCGTCGCTGGCCAGTTCGATGACCTCGGCGCCGGCCAGGCTGTTGCCCAGCGGCTCAAGCGCTACGATTTTTCCGCCACGGACACCCACTTCACGGGGTGCCAGGCCGGCGGTGGTGAGGATGCGCTGGCCGCGGATGACCAGGTCGTAACGTTCTTCAGACATGGAGGTCCTCCTTGGTGGCGGTGCGGGCCAGCGTGTTCGCCGCCAGCCTTCCGCTGATCTGCGTGCCCAGCTGTTCGAGAAGCTGTGCAGCCTCTGCTATGCACCTGTTTACATTGCTTTCCAGCTCGGTCAAAGCGTAAACGTCCTCGAATCCGGCGGCGCTGGCCTGGCCAGCCTCAAGGGTGGTCCGGCCGCACACCGCGATCACCGGGACACCCTGGGCGGCGGCAGCCCGGGCTACACCCATGGGCGTTTTGCCCAGCAGGCTCTGCTCGTCCAGGCTGCCTTCGCCGGTGATCACCAGGTCAGCGCCCGCCAGTCTCTGCCTCAATTTGGTGAATTCCAGGACGACGTCGATCCCCGGCCGGCGGGTCGCGGCGAGGACGGCGATCGCTGCGTAGCCAACGCCTCCCGCCGCTCCGGCGCCCGGGGCTTCCGCCGCTTTGATGGCCCTGTTGTTCGGGCCAACAGGTCCGATTTCCCTGGCCAGGACTTCGACAAACCTGGCCAGGGCGGCGTCGAGCACGTCGACGTCCTGTTGTGCTGCGCCCTTCTGCGGGGCGAAAATCGCCGCGGCGCCCTGGGCGCCCACCAGGGGATTGTCGACGTCGGACGCCAGCACAAAGCGTGTGTCCTTCAGCCGGGGTTCGAACCCGGTGAAGTCGATCCGGTCCAGGTGGGCCAACGCGGCACCGCCGACCGGAAGTTCGTTGCCCCTCGCATCGAGGAACCTTGCCCCAAGCCCCTGCAGGAGCCCCGCACCGCCGTCGGTATTGGCACTGCCGCCCACGCCCAGGATGATGCGGTTGCTGCCGGCGTCGAGGGCGGCGCGGATGAGCTGGCCGGTGCCCAGGCTGGTGGCGGTGCGCGCCACCGTCGGGCCTGGCAGTCCCCCAACCAATGCTCCGGCGGGGAGCAGGGCCAGGCCCGAGGCTGCCGCCATTTCGATGACTGCCTCATTGCCCCGGACAGCGAAATCGGCCGTGACACGTTCGCCTGTCGGTCCCGCCACCAGGGCGCTGCGGCGCGTGAAGCCCGAGCCGACGGCGGCGTCCAGGGTGCCCTCACCACCGTCGGCTACCGGGATGCGGAGGACCTCAAGGTTCCCGCCAGCTCCTCGCTGCAGTCCCTTTTCGAGGTGCGTGCAGACGTCCGGGGCTGACAGGGATCCCTTGAACTTGTCCGGGGCAATGACAATGCGCATGGCAGTGTTTGTCTTTCTTGTTCTAGGCCTGCAGGTTCCAGCCCTGCAGGGCCAGGATGGCAGTGGGGGCGTCGGTTGCGGTCTCGGCCAGCTCCTCGAACTCATTCACGGCGTTGATTTCCACACCCATGGAGATGTTGGTGACCTTCTCCAGGATCACTTCCACCACCACGGGAACCTGGAACTCGCCCATCAGGGCCTTGGCCTTGTCGAACGCGGCGGCGAGGTCGTTCGGGTCCTCCACACGGACAGCTTTGCAGCCCAGGCCCTCGGCCACCTTCAGGTGGTCCACGCCGTAGCCGCGTGCGTTTTCGGACAAGTCCGCGCTGTTGACGTTGTCGAACGCCAGGGACACGTTCTGCTCCATCTTGAACCCGCGCTGGGACTGCCGGATCAGGCCCAGGTAGGAGTTGTTGACCACCACGTGGATGTACGGGAGGTTGAACTGCGCGCCAACGGCCAGTTCCTCGATCATGAACTGGAAGTCGTAGTCGCCGGACAGGGCCACCACGGTCTCGTCCGGCTTGCCGCGAACCACGCCAAGCGCAGCTGGGGCGGTCCAGCCCAGCGGACCTGCCTGGCCGGCGTTGATCCACTTGCGCGGGCCGAAGACGTGCAGCATCTGCGCGCCGGCGATCTGGGACAGGCCGATGGTGGACACGTAGATGGTGTCGCGCCCGAAGGACTTGTTCATTTCCTCGTACACGCGCTGTGGCTTGATGGGGATGTTCTCGAAGTGGGTCTTGCGGTGCAGGGAGGCCTTGCGGTCCTGGCACTCGGCAACCCAGGCGCTGTAGTCCGGCAGGGACCCTGCTGCCTTGCGCTCCCTGGCGAGCTCAACCAGCCCGGCCAGCGCCGCGCCGGCGTCGGACGCGATGCCCAGGTCCGGCGAGAACACGCGGCCGATCTGCGTGGGCTCAATGTCAATGTGCACGAACTTGCGGCCGGTGGTGTAGGTCTCCAGGCCGCCGGTGTGGCGGTTGGCCCAGCGGTTGCCGATGCCGATCACGAAGTCGCTCTGCAGGTAGTTCTCGTTGCCGTAGCGGTGGGAGGTCTGCAGGCCCACCATGCCGGCCATGAGCCGGTGGTCGTCCGGGATGGTGCCCCAGCCCATCAGGGTGGGGATGACCGGGATGTTCAAGGTCTCGGCAAGTTGCACCAGCTGGGCGGAAGCGCCGGCGTTGATGATGCCGCCGCCGGCCACGATCAGGGGGTGCTTGGCCGCGGTGAGCATGTCCAGGGCCTTTTCCAGCTGCTTCCGGCTGGCCCTGGGCTTTTCGATGGGCAATGGCTCGTAGGTGTCAATGTCGAATTCGATCTCGGCCAGCTGCACGTCGATGGGCAGGTCCAGCAGGACCGGGCCGGGCCGGCCGGAACGCATCAGCTGGAAGGCCTTCTGGAAGGCACCCGGAACCTGGCCGGGCTCCAGGATGGTCATGGCCATCTTGGTGACGGGCTTGGCGATGGACTCGATGTCCACGGCCTGGAAGTCTTCCTTGTGCAGCTTGGCCACGGGGGCCTGGCCTGTGATGCAGAGCATGGGGATGGAGTCGGCCCAGGCGGCGTACAGGCCCGTGATCATGTCCGTGCCGGCGGGGCCGGAGGTGCCGATGCAGATGCCGATGTTGCCGTCCTTGGCGCGGCTGAAGCCGTCCGCCATGTGGCTGGCACCTTCAACGTGGCGGGCCAGGGTGTGGCGGATGCCGCCGTGGGCGCGCATTGCGGAATAGAAGGGGTTGATCGCGGCGCCTGGCAGGCCGAACGCCTCGATGGCGCCTTCCTTTTCCAGGATGGCCACCGCTGCATCTACGGTACGCATCTTGCTCATGGTGTGCTCCTTGGGAAAGTCTGTTTTTGGGCGTGTCGAAGCTCGGTGGTTGAGCCTGTCGAAACCTGTTTTTGGGTGTGCTGGAGGAAGGCCCGGCGGTGAGGGCGTTATCGGTTGGTTGGTTGGTTTAGATGGTCTAAACCGGGCTTGTCGTGGCTTGGATTTCGACAGGCCCAATCACCGGTGGCTGAGCCGGGCCCACGCCCGCCGGGTTCCCTGACCGAGCTTGCGAGGTTAGGGGGCGGGTGGGGAGCGAAACTTACTCCCGGCCGCTGAGCTGGAGGACCTGCTTGAAGAGTCCGGAGTGGTCCAATGCGCCGTCGCCCTGGTTGACGGTGGCGGCGACGAGCTGTGCGACGACCGCGCCGAGGGGGATGGCGACGTTTGCTTCGCGGGCGGCGGAGGTGACGATGCCCAGGTCCTTGTGGTGCAGGGCGAGTCGGAAGCCGGGCTCGAAGTTGCGGTCCAGCATCTTCTGGCCCTTCTGGACCAGGACCTTGGAGCCGGCCAGGCCGCCGCCGAGGACCTTGAGGGCGGCGTCCGTGTCCACGCCGTAGGCCTCGAGGAAGGCTATGGCCTCGCCGAGGACCTCTATGTTGACGGCGACGATCAGCTGGTTGGCTGCCTTGACGGTCTGGCCGGAGCCGGAGGGGCCCACGTGGACGATGGTTTTGCCCACAGCGTTCAGGACATCCTGTGCGTCCTCGAAGTCCTTCTTGTCACCGCCCACCATGATGGACAGGACAGCGTCGATGGCGCCCTGTTCGCCGCCGGAGACCGGGGCGTCGAGGGGGCGGATGCCGGCGTCGCGGGCTTCGTCCGAGAGGCGCTTGGCGACGTCGGGGCGGATGCTGGAGGCGTCGATCCACAGGGTGCCCTGCCTGGCGTTGGCAAAGACGCCGTCTTTGCCGCTGACCACGCCCTCGACGTCGGGGGAGTCCGGCACCATGGTGATGACGACGTCGGCATCCTTGACAGCGTCCGCGATGCTGGTGGCGCCCTTGCCGCCTTCGGAGACGAGCTTGTCGATCTTGTCCTGGCTGCGGTTAAAGCCGGTGACGCTGTGGCCGGCTTTGACCAGGTTGATGGCCATGGGCAGGCCCATGATTCCGAGTCCGATAACTGCAACATTGCTCATGATGGTTCTCTTTCTGAAGTCTGTGGTGTGGCGGTGGTTGAGGCTGTCAGGATTTCGCTCCCCACCCGCCCCCTCGCCTCGCAAGCTGGCCAGGGAACCCGGCGGGCGTGGGCCCAGGCTCAATCACCGGTTACTGGGAGACGTGCTGGCGGATGGCCCAGCTGAAGGCCTTTTCCTGCGGTTCCTTGTACTCGAGGCCGATGTAGCCCTCGTAGCCGAGCTCGCGGCTGCGGGCGATCCATTCGCCAAGCGGAAGGGTGCCGGTGCCAGGAGCGCCGCGGCCGGGGTTGTCGGCGATCTGGATGTGGCCGAAGTCTTTGGCGTGGTTTTCGATGACGGAATCGACGTCGTCGCCGTTGACGGAGAGGTGGTAGAAGTCCGCGAGGAGCTTGATATTTCCGACGCCGGCCTCCGCCTTCACTCGGGCGATGACTTTGAGTGCGTCATCAGCCGTGAGGAGCGGGTACTTGGGTGCGCCGCTGACGGGCTCGAGGAGGACGATACCGCCGATCCTTGCCACGCCTTCTGCCGCCGCGGCAACGTTCCTGACTGCGAGTTCGTCCTGCTCCTCAGGGGTGACGCCGTCCTGCCGGTTGCCGTAGAGGGCATTGAAGGCCTTGCAGCCCAGGTGCTCGCCGATGCCGGTGACAACCTCGATGTTGTCCTTGAACTCGGATTCGCGTCCCGTCCAGGACACCAGGCCGCGGTCGCCGCCGGGCATGTTGCCGGCATTGAAGTTCAGGCCCGTGAGCTGTACGCCGGCATCCTTGATGGCGTTTTCAAATTCGGTTACCTGTGCGTCGGTGGGGACGGAGCTTTCGAAGGGCCACCAGAATTCCACGGCGTCAAAGCCGGCTGCCTTGGCTGCGGCGGGGCGCTCGAGCAGGGGCAGCTCCGTGAGGAGGATGGAGCAGTTCACTGTGTACGTCATCGTAGGTCCTTCCGAGGAGGGCTTTGATCTATCTTCCCTTGCTTCCCGGTTTTCTTACCGTTTCCGCTTTGTGGAATTTAGATTCTGCTTTATGAGAAGTCTAGGGAAGGAGGGCGGGGCGCGTCAAGGGGCTGGCGCGGCCTGGAGCGCCTACTGGGGCAAAGCTGCCGGGGTCCATGAATCGCTGCAGAGGAAGGAGCCAGGGGCTTATGGCCCCTGGCTCCTGGCAGCATCGGTTTTTTGCTGAACCGACTAGTGGACGTTCACGTCCCTCAATACTTCGCTCTTTTCCCAGTCGGACCAGCCAGACAGGTCGCCATTCCTGTTTTCAACCGCGAACGAAACCTTGTGATAGACCTCTTCGCTGTCGCGGTGATCCAGGTTCTGTCGGACATGGTCAAGGCTGTCTATGATTTTGTAGTGGTCGTCACGGTCTAGATGGCGCACGAAGTAGTCGTCGCCCAGGCGAGTATCGCGGCCGCGGTCAGCCTCGTACCGTATCTGCCTGATATGGACGGTCCGTTTCCCGTCTTCACATTTCACTTTGATACTAAAGTTCACCCAGTTGCCTCGTTCGTCCGTTGGCTTCAGGGGCTTGACGGTACAGCCTCTAATTGAGTCGTCGTCATCGTGGGCTTGGGCCGGGGCAGCCAATGCCGCGGAACCCACGAACAGGCCCAGCGAGAGAGCCGGAATCAGGGCGATCTTTGCCCGGGTTGTACGGCTTTTCATGGTTGGAGTGATGGACATTGCTTTTTGCTCCTATAAGGACGCGATTCACCATTTTTTGGGCGCGATTCCGCAATATTGGGTAGAGCAAAGACGCGACTGACAGTTGCAGTTGATCAGTGTGGCGGCCGCAGCCTGCAGTCCCATTCTTCAATCAGCACGCCCCGGTTGAGCGGGGGCCTGACGTTGCCGGATTCAGTCTGGTGTGGGATCCGATAGTTCAATCCTGCGCCTGCGCTTCGCCCCGCGCTAGGGCCAGGGCTACCTATTACCGGCGGGTTTTCCCATTGACTTCAAGGGCGGTAAGGCTAGGGTTAGAGATACGCTGGCACTGCCCGGTGAACGCGTGTCCGCCGGGGACAAAGGCGTAGACGGCTACAGGTCTCGCTTATACTTCACCGCTCGTCGGTATCCGAACCCACCGTCTGGTTCGAGCCAGGCGTCCTCATCACGATCAACAGGCTGTGTCCACATGAGCGCAAATTTCATCAGAGCGTTGGCAGTGAAGTCATTTGATGATCCCGATAGGAAGCGTTGCCCGGACAAGGCGGAATTCGACCTTGTCACTGTTGATGACTACTCGGTGGCGCGGCTTATCCTCGCGCCCGGCTGGCGGTGGTCCGTCTCTGCGAAGCCCGATGAGCTGACCGCCTTCTGCGAGCACCACCACCTCGGCTACTGCATCTCCGGGCAACTTGAGGTTGAAACGGTCGACGGCGTGAGGTCCACCATCCGCGCCAACGATACCTACGCGCTTCCTCCCGGCCACGATGAGTGGGTGATGGGGGAGGAGCCGTTCGTCGGCGTCGAGTTCCTCGGTGCCGCCTCCTTCGGCAGGCCCCGCAGCTTCGGGATGCACGCGTTGATCTGAGTTATTCCTGCTTGCGATGGCGAGCGGGATGAGCCGTCCTGCCTGTCGGCCGGGCCCAGGGTGGCTGCCATGATATGCCGTCCCCGTAGCTGGCCTTCACATCGTCTGGGCCCCGGCGCGAGGCAGGGTGATGGAGCGCGACAAAGTGCCGTAGCGCTTGGAACGGCATCGTCCTTGCCCTTGTGCTCCGACTTCTTCTTGTGCCGGACTGTAATCCGCAGTTGGGCTGGGGGCGACGCGGATTCCGCTCTATGAAGTACCCGAACGCTGGTGTGCATCACGACCAAGGGGACCTTTCCCGCTGCAGTCGTGCGGTAGCTTCCCCATCCTGTCGCCCCATCCTGCACACTGTCCCCATGACCTTTGCGAATGTGGGAACTCTCGGAACCAAGCCCGGCCAGCGCGACGCCGTCGCGTCCATCCTTCTTCGGCCCATGCCGGGGCTGAAGGAAGCCGGGTGCCTGCTGTACGAGGTTGGCGTGAATGACGAGGCGCCGGACAGGGTGTTCGTGTGTGAACTGTGGGAATCGCCCCAAGCGCACCGGGCGTCGCTGCAGCTGGACAGCGTCCGGGCAGCCATTGCCGAGGCGATGCCACTGCTTTCCGATGAAATGGGCGGCACCCAGTTCACGGTTCTGGGGTCCCCGCTTCGCTGACCTGCGCTTCTGCCAAGCGGTTTGTGTCCTGTCCACCCCTGTGCCTTCTGGTCCCCAGCAGCTAGGCTGACCGGCATCGACTGCACACCGACCAACGGGGTAAGGGAGTCACATGAGACCGCTGCCTGCACTTGAGCTTGTTGCCCGACTGGAAGATGCCGATTGGCTGGATCCCTTGGCCAAGAAGGTCCGGAAGATCGTCAAACGCACTGTTCGGCCTCAGTGGGCCCGGGACATCCTGCACGGAGTGCCCATCGGGCACCCGGTTCATCCGCTGGCCGTCCAGGTTCCGCTGGGTTCCTGGCTTTCGGCGGCAGTCCTGGACGCGCTCCCCGGCAACGACAGGGCGGCCAGTGTCCTGATCGGCGTGGGAAGCGCGTCCGCCGTGCCTGCTGCGGTGGCCGGTTTTATGGATTGGTCGCAGCTGCACAGCCAGCAGCAGAGAGTGGGGCTGGTCCATGCAACCGCCAACATCACCGCCGTCAGCCTCTACACAGCGTCGCTGGTGGTGCGCGCGCAGGGGCAGCAGGGTGCGGGCAAGGTGCTCGCCTATCTGGGCCTGGGGGTAGTCAGTTTTGGCGGCTTCCTGGGCGGCCACCTCAGCTACCGGCAGGCCGCCGGCGTAAACCATAGCGAGGATATTCCGCACCGCTTCCCGAGCGGATGGCAGTCCCTCGCACCCTTGGAGGACCTGCCCGACGGGAAGCTCCACCAGCGAGTAGTCGCCGGAATTCCGCTGCTCGTGTTCCGGGAAGCGGAAACAGTTAACGTGCTATCCGACGTCTGCAGCCACCTCTCCGGACCGCTGCACGAGGGAAAGCTCAAGGGCGGCAGTGCGGTGGGTGCGGTGGACGGGTCGGCTGGTAATGACGAACCGTGCGTCGTGTGCCCGTGGCACGGCAGCACTTTCTCCCTGCGGACGGGCGAGGTGCAGGCCGGGCCCGCCACGTCCAGGCAGCCACGGTTCGAAACCCGAGTCACCGCCGGGCTCGTGGAAGTGAACCTTCCCGGCGCCGACTGAGCGTTTCGGCCGCTGCTGCCTCAGCCGGTCAACAAGTCCATAAGGGCGTGTTCTAAGAGGCTCTGTTCCGCGGGCAGGAAGCTGGGCGTTTCAGCGGGCTGGAACTTGGGCGTTTCGGCGGGTAGGAGTCCGGGCGGCCATTGTGGTGGTTCCCTGTCGGGTTGTTCGCTTTTGTAGTGTCGGCCCGTGGGTGAGGTCCAGCCGGGTGGTTCGTTGTGGGTGGCTGGGGTGGGTGTCCAGCCGGTGGCGTGTTTGAGGCGATGGTGCTTGGGGCAGAGTTGGGCAAGGTTGCTGATTCCGGTGGTTCCGCCATGTTGCCAGGCGGTGAGGTGGTCGGTGTCGTTGTCGAGGGAGGGGTTGTTGCAGCCGGGGAAGGTGCATTTTCCGTCTCTGAGGCGGATGGCTTGTTTCATGGCTTTGGTGAGCCGGTAGTGGGTGCGCCCGATTTCCAGTGGTGCCCCGTCCCGGGGGTCGACGAGCACCCGGTGGAAGGAGCTGGCCCCGTCCGTGACGAGTTTGCGTGCCATGGAGGCGGGGATCGGGCCGAAACCGTCCAGCAGAGCGGGTTCATCCGTGAGGCCCAGCAGCGCGAACACCGGGACCGTGACCAGGACGTCCACCTTTGGTGCAGGGACCTGTCCGACGCCCGCAACGTTCCCGTCTGCAGGGTCGCGTTCTGCGATGGCCTCTTTTGCAACGTCACCACTTCCAGTGTCCCCTTCTGCAGTGTTCCGTTCTGCGATGCCCCTGTTTGCAGTGTCCCTTCCCGCAGTGCCCGCTTCTGCAAGATCATCGTTGCGGGCGCTGCCCGTAATAGGAGCGTTGAGCAGTAGGCCGGCGGCGATGTCGGGGCGTAATTGTGTCATTGTCCGGGGCTCTTCGGGGCCTTGGAGGCCGCGGGCGAGGGCGGTGGTGCGGTTCCAGATAGCGCAAGCGGTGTCGCCGGGCATGTACAGCGAGACCCATCCCATGCCGTCCCGGTCCGGGGTGTACTCCATCCGCCGGTCCGCGGCACTCTTGGCGTGGCGTTTTTCCAGGGTTTCGGGGTGGTGGCGTTCGCGCCAGCCACGCACCCTGGTGCGGAACCGTGCGGGCACCAGGTCACCGGCGAAGGCTCCCCGGGCCGGGTTGGGCGCGTCCGGATCCAGGAAATGCGCGACCAGGGCGGCGGCGCCGGCTGGGGCAAGCCCCTCGGTTTCGTCGGCGATGATCCTGGCGTGCATCCAGGAGATGGTCCCGGCGGACAAGGCCTCCATGGCCGGCGGCAGGGAACACAATTGGCGGGACTGGCTGACGAGCGCTCCCGCTGCGGCGGAGCTGATGGTCAGGACACCCGCGATTTCCTCAACCGCGGACATCTCGGCATAGGTCCGCTCGTGCAATGGTGCTTCCGGCGGGGTCATGGCGAGCTGGATTTCAACGGCCTCGGCCACGTCCTGGGCCTTGAGCGCAGAAACCTGGGCATCCAGCCGCGACAGCAGCTCAATCCTTTCCAGCCGGATCTCATACTGGCGTTCCAGCACATCCACCCCTGCGTCGGCACCGGCCAGAGAAACATCCTCGAGGAACAACGCATTCACGCCGGCAACAGAGGCATGAATGCCCTCCATCACTGCTGCCGTGCCCGCGCCGTTTCCCATACCAACATCCTCCATCGAGGCACTGACAATTTGAGTAGGAGCGGCTGAAGGGCGCATCGGAGCAGCCGGTGCGGCAGCAAACAGCGTTGCCGCACTTACCGCCTTGCCACCAATTCCCTTGTCCGGTCCCATACCAACATCATCGCTGGGGGGGTCTGACAATTTTGTGTGGGGTGCATGGTGCCTGGTGCGAAATACAGATGGGGGCAAGGGCTAGTCAGGCAGCTGCGGCTCAGTCACCCACTCGCCCCGCCGCAAGACCCCGGCCAGATTCAGTTCGGTGTCGACGACGACGACGTCGGCCGGCATCCCTGCGACCAGATCACCCGCCTGCCGCGACAGTCCCAGGACCGCCGCCGGGACTGCGGTCGCTGACGTGACGGCGTCCTGCATCGGGACGCCGGCTGCAACCGTGGACCGGACAACGTCCAGCAACGTCGACGTTCCGCCGGCGATGGCACCAGTGTTGTCCACCCGGGCTACACTTCCGTCAACTGTCACTGCCAGAGTGCCGAGCCGGTAATGGCCATCCGCCAGGCCCGTCGCGGCCATGGAGTCCGTGACCAGTGCGATGTTGTCCGGGCCCACCAGTTCGAAGACTGTCTTGACCGTTTCCGGGGCGAGGTGGACGCCGTCGGCGATCAGTTCCACCACGGCATTGCCGGCGCGCGCTGCGCTGAGGCAGGCGGACACGGGACCCGGGGCTCGGTGGTGCATGATGGGCATGGCATTGAAGAGGTGGGTGGCCGTAGGCCTCCGCCCCTTGACCGAATCCTCACCGTTGAATGCTTCCGCAAGCCCGACGGCGGCCCGCTCCAGGAAGGCAGCCGCGCCGGAGTGATCAGCTGCGGTGTGCCCAAGCGAAGGCAGCACGCCGCGGTGAGTGAGCAAGTCCACCAGTTCGGATGCACCCGGCAGTTCGGCGGCCAGAGTCATGGAAGCCAGAGTGGACCCCGCCGCTTCGAAGAGTTCGCCCATGAGGCGGGCATCCGGTTCCAGCAGCAGCGCGGGGTCGTGCGCGCCGCACTGTTGGCCGGAGAGGAAGGGGCCTTCAAGATGTGAGCCGGCAACCATCCCCTCCTCCGCCACCGAACGCAGCACCTTGAGGTTCCGGACGAGGTCCGCCGGCGCTCCGGTGACCAGGCTGGCCAGCAGCGTGGTGGTGCCCCGGCTGTGCAGGTAGCGGGCAGCAGCCCGGGCGCCCTCCAAAGAACCTTGGGCGAAGTCCGAGCCATGGGCGCCGTGGCAGTGGAGGTCCACCAGGCCCGGCAACAGAATGCGCCCGGGCTCTGGGGCATCACCGGGGCTGCCAGGGAATTCCGACGCCGGCCCTGCATAGGTGATTCGGCCGCCCGCCACCGCGATGAGCCCGTCGTCGATGTCCATGCTTGCGGACACGATCCGGCCCCGAAGTATGAATTCCTCGCCCATCATGCGGCCTTTCGCAGAGCCGCTGCCATGCCGGCAGCGAGTGAGGGGTCCGCGGCACGTGCCCTGGACCCGCTGGAAGGATCCAGTCCCCGTGCCGACGTGTGAACGGCATGGACGCCGCTGCGGACCAATTCTGGCAGCAGTTCCAGGCGCACTCCGCCGCCGGCCATGATCTGTACCGACGGCGCGTGGTTCCGTCCCAGCTCCACCAGCCGCGCCAGCATGGGGAGTCCAGCCGTGCAATCGGGGCTTCCGCCGCTGGTCAGCACGCGGTTAACGCCGGCCCGCTCCAGCCTGGCCAAAGCATCAGCAGGATCGACGCCCGCCGCGAGGGCGGCGTCGAACGCCCGGTGGAACGTTACTTCAACAGCGGGATGACGACGGCGGGCCACCTCGGAAAGTCGCTGAAGCGCCGGAACGTCCGGTCCGCCGTCGGCCGCTAAAACCCCCACCACGATGCCCGCCGCCCCTGCGTCCAATGCCGCCTCCACGTCACGCTCCACCACCTCAAGCTCTTCAGCCGTGTAGGTGAAGCTACCGGGGCGCGGGCGGACCAGAACGTGGATGGGCAGGCCCACCCGGCACGCCTGCTCCACCGTGCCGATGCTCGGTGTGATCCCGTCCGTTTCGGCGAGGGCGGCGCACAGTTCCACCCGGGCAGCGCCGACAGAGGCTGCAAGCCGTACGCCCTCGGCACTCTCCACCGCCAGCTCGAGCTGCGGCTGCGCCACGTCGCTTCGAATCCCTGCCACCCTCAGAGCCCTTGCCAGGCGGGCTTCCGCCCGAACGTGTCCTGGTAGTACTCCCGGTGCGCGAGCCTGGACGCCGCAGCCTCGTCCACGAGAACCGTGACGTGCGGATGCAGCTGGAGCGCTGAGGCGGGGCAGACGGCCGCAACCGGGCCCTCAACCGCCGCCGCAATAGCCTCTGCCTTGGCCTCACCCATGGCCAGCAGGAGAACGTGCCGCGCCTCCCGGATGGTGCCCAGGCCCTGCGTCAGGACATGGTCGGGAACACTCGCGGAATCTTCAAAGAAGCGGGCGTTGTCCTGGCGGGTCTGCTGGGTCAGCGTCTTGATCCGGGTCCGGGAAGCCAGCGAGGACATGGGCTCGTTGAAGCCCACGTGGCCGTCGGTGCCGATTCCCAGGATCTGGATATCCACTCCACCGGCGGCTGCAATAGCCGCCTCGTACCGCCCGGTCTCTGCTTCGAGGTCCTCGGCCACGCCGTCCAGCCCATGCACTGCCCCCGCCGCGAAGTCCACACTGTCCACGAATTCCTCCCGGATCACCCAGTGGTAGGACTGCGGATGCCCGCTTGGCAGGCCCACGTACTCATCGAGGAGGAAGGCCTGTGCCCCCGCAAAGCTAAGCCCGTCATTGCGGTGCCGCCCTATGAGTTCCTGGTAGGTGCCAAGGGGCGTTGACCCGGTGGCGAGGCCAAGGACTGACGGGCCACTGCGGACCTGCTGCTCGATGGCGTCCGCTGCCGTGCGGGCCACGTCTGCAGGGGTGGGGAGGATGACGATTTCCATGGGTGAAGGCGCTTTCGGTTGCGGTGTTCTGTGTACGGGGCAGGCAGGTGCTGGGTTCCTACTTCGCGGCTTCGGTCTCCACGGTGACCTCGTCGTCCTCCCGGCCAGGGGTGCGCAGGTTCCAGCGCTTGATCACGAAGGAGAAGAGGAAGTAGTAGACCACGGCGTAGCCCAGGCCGATGGGGATGAGCAGCCAGCCGTTCTGCGATTTCCCGAAGTTGAGGATGAAGTCGATCAGGCCTGCGGAGAACGTGAACCCGTGATGGATGCCCAGCGCGTTGACCAGTGCCATGGAGGTTCCGGTCAGGGCGGCGTGGACGATGTAGAGCGGGAAAGCCACGAACATAAAGGAATACTCAAGCGGTTCAGTGATGCCGGTGAAGAACGCGGTCAGGGCTGTGGAGAGCATGATGCCGCCCACGATTTTCTTCTGCGAGGGCTTGGCGTGGCGCCAGATGGCAAGCGCTGCTGCCGGCAGGCCGAACATCATGATGGGGAAGAAGCCGGTCATGAAGATGCCCGCGCTGGGGTCGCCGGCGAAGAAGCGGCTGAGGTCACCGCGGACCAGGTGGCCCGAGGCGTCGGTGTAGTCGCCGATGAGGAACCAGACGCCGGAGTTCAGGATGTGGTGCAGTCCGGCGGGGATCAGCATGCGGTTGGCGAAGCCATAGATGCCGCCGCCGGCTACGGCGTTACTGGCCACGGCCTGGCCCACTGCAGAGAGGCCGGCGTTGAACAGCGGGTAGGCCAGGGCAAGGACGACGCCGGCCGCCAGGCTGGCGACGGAGGTCAGGATGGGCACCAGGCGGCGGCCGCTGAAGAAGCCCAGGAAGTCCGGCAGTTTGGTGCGGTAGAACCGCTGCCACAGCGTGGCGGACAGCAGGCCCACTACGATGCCGGCGAGGACGCCGTAGTTGATCATCGCCGGCTTGCCGACGGGGTCAACCTGTCCGGCCAGTACCAGCGGGGACATGGCCTTGAAGACGCCGTCGATCACCATGTAGCCCACCACAGCGGCCAGTGCGGTTGACCCGTCGGCCTTTTTGGCCCAGCCGATGGCAATGCCAACTGCGAAGATGAGCGGCAGCCAGGTGAAGACGGCACTGCCGGCTGCGGAGATGACGGCGGCGCCGCCTTCGAATCCAGGTATGGCGCCGAGCAGGTCGGCCTGGCCGATGCGCAGGAGGATGCCTGCGGCGGGAAGAACAGCGATGGGCAGCATCAGGGTGCGGCCCAGGCGCTGCAGGGTGGCAAACGCCTTGTTTGGCTTCTTCTCGGGAGCCAAGGCGGCGGTCTCGGATGTTGACATGGTTGCACCTCTGCGGGTTCGGATGGGGCTTGTAAAGGAGGGGTTCCAGCCGGTACTGTCTGGTTATGACCAGCTCAGTGTGATCCATCCCACGAGTGCCTGTCAAGGCAATTGCAAATGCTGCCGGACTATCCAAATGGCCGGCGGTGGAAGCCATAATTGGTCGCACTTGGGCCGCCGGCCCCGGTGAGGAAGCAGTGCTCGCCAGCGGGCACCGTCAGAAAGGGCAACCATGTCCAAAGCAGAAAAGATCATTGAAGGCCTGGGCGGAGCCGGCAACATCGTGGAGATTGAAGCCTGCATCACTCGCCTCCGCACTGAGGTCAAAGACGGTTCCCTGGTGAACGAAGCCTCCCTGAAAGCCGCCGGAGCCCACGGCGTACTGGCGTCCGGCACGGCCGTCCAGGTCATCGTTGGTCCCGAGGCCGACACCCTGGCCGAAGACATCGAGGACCTCCTCTAGTGGCGCAGTCCCTCGTGGTCCTCGCACCCATGTCCGGTACCGTGGTTCCCCTCGCCGAGGTCCCGGACCCTGTTTTCGCCGGCCAGATGGTGGGTTCCGGCGCCGCGGTGGAACCCCCGGCAGGCGAGATGTTCGACGTCGTGTCCCCGGTGGCGGGGAAGGTGATTAAGCTCCTGCCGCACGCCTTTGTGGTGGTGGAGGGGTCAGGGCGCGGCGTCCTGACGCACGTGGGCATCGATACGGTCAAGCTCAAGGGCGAAGGCTTCAAGCTGCTCATCGCCCAAGGCGACACGGTCGACGCCGGTGCCCCCGTGATGCGCGTGGATCCCGCCGCCGCGCTGGCTGCCGGTTACTCAATGGTGAGTCCCGTCGTCGTCCTCGACACCAAGCCGGACACCGCGACCCTGGTTGGAGCCGGCACTGTCGCCGCAGGTGAGGAACTGTTCTCGCTGGACTAGCGAGGGGAGCCGCTCCTAGAGCCGGACTTCCATGTTCAGGGAGTAGCGGTCGGAGCGGTACCAGGAGCGCGAATGCTCGATGGCCAGGTGGCCTGAATAGGAAACGCGGTCGAACGCGAGCACCGGCGCTCCTGTTCCGGTGCCGAGGAGCGCCCCGACGTCTGCCGGGGCGCCCTCGGACTTGACGCTCTGCCGGGCGCGGTCAATCTGGTGCCCGAACTGTGCCGCCAGGGCCTTGTAAACCGACCCTGTCAGGTCGATATCCAGCAGGCCGGGTGCATGCTCGGGGTTGTACCAGGCATCATCAACACTGACCGGCCGTCCGTCCGCCAGCCGGAGGCGCTTGAGGTGGATGGCCTCCGAACCCGGAGCCAGGCTGAGCGCCTCGGCTGTATCGTCCGGGGCCGCGGCGGCCTCCGCCACCAGCACCACGGTGCTGGGAACGTGCCCCATCGACTCCATCTCCTGGGTAAAGGAGGCCAGGTGCAGGGTGGACTGCACGGGGGAGTCCGCCACGAACGTGCCCTTGGCCGGAACCCGTACCAGGTGCCCCTCGTTGACCAGCCGTCCAATCGCGGCACGCACGGTGATGCGGCTGACGCCGTAGGAGTCCATGAGGGTGCGCTCGCTGGGGAGCCGAGCGCCGGGCTCCAGATCCTCCTTGGCCAGCTTGAGGATGATCAGGCGCAGTTGCTCATGCTTGGGGACCTGGGTGTTGTTGATGGTCGCGCTCGCCGTCGGAGCGCTGCTCCCTGATGGTGCTGTGGCTGGCACGAAAGGCCCCTTCGATCCGTGGAGCGGTCCGGTGAGGACCACTGATTCGAATTATTTCACACGGGCCGGTCCGGCAAGCGGCAGGTCAAGCCACGAGCTCCGCTTCCTGGGCTATGGAACGCCTGGCCACCCGCCTCCGCAGGCAAGGTGCCCCTGCGCACCACCGCCCTCGGGCAGGTCCTGCGGGCCTGCTCCGCTCCCGACGCGCTGGAGGAGTTGCTCGCGCAGCCTGCCGGGATTCCCGGATGTGGAGGCCCCCGCCCATGAATTGGTTCCTTGGTGCGCGCCGCAGCCCGCGCCATCTCCCGCAGCCTGGGCCATCAGGCGACGGCAAGCGGGGCGTGGCGGCATCCCTCCCGTGAGGCGGGAGCCCGGCCGGCCTGATATCGCTGCCTGGATTAGGGAAAAGTAAAAAGTCAGGCTTAGTTATTTCCCAAGCCCCGGACATAGCCTTAAGCTGGAAACGCTAAGCATGCTTTCTAGTTTCAAAAGGGGTTGTACCTGATGCGAAAAGTTCCTGCGCTTGGAGTGATGGCGGCGGCAATGATTGCCCTGGCGGGCTGCACGGGCGGCGGCGGGGGCACGGCAACTCCCTCTGCTACGGCCGCGCCCACCTCCGAAACGGCGCAAGCCAAGGTCTACACCGAGGATGAGCTCCGCGGGATCATCTCCGGAATGAAGGATGACGACGGCAACGAACTGAAGCTCTACTCCAAGGAACAGGTGGACCAGGGAGGCAACCTCGCTAACCTGCTCCTGAGCACGGCAACTGTGGACCCGTCGGACTGCAAGGACATTGCCACGGCGGGACTGCTGGACAAGGTGGAAAGCGGCGAAGTCGCTGTCGCGCTTTCCGAGGGCGACCAGCCGCGCACCCTGTCCGCGCAGTCGGGCAGTGACGGGCCGGACGCCGTCGAGCTCCTCAACAGGATCAGCGGCAAGATGGGCCAGTGCGACAAGTTCTCCGTGACCGCGCTGGGCCAGACGTATGAGGTCAACAGCGAGGAGCTTCAGGCTGACACGGACGCCGAAAAGACCTTCGCCACCCTCAGCACACGCAGCGGCGAAAACCAGCAGAAGCTGATGCAGGTCTCCGCAGCCGAAGGCAGGCTGCTGGTGGTGGCCACCAAGAGCGGCGCCAACCTGGGGGACCCTGACCAGAAGGAGCTCGAGGACCTGGTCAATGACGTGCTGAAGCAGGCCGAGAGCGGCACCGGAACTTCCAGTCCCACGTCCGCCAGCACCTCCGGCTCCACGAGCACATCTCCAGCGAACCGGTCGGCGTCGCCTGCCGCCACCCCAACGGCGACCGAGACTGAGGACAGCGAGATGTCGTCGGCAACACCGACCCCTTCGCGTTAGCTCCTGAGGCAGCAGAAACGCGGGCAGCAGAAAGGCGGGCGGGACCTGATGGTCCTGCCCGCTTTTCTGACCGGTTTGCCGTTATTCGGCAGGGTGCTGCCGGTCCGCGGCTAAACAAATCGATTGCGACCGTGGTAACCGTAGGCTGGAGTCCTGGCCCGGGCACATGCCCGCGGCAGAGTACGACCGGTATCCATTGAAAGGCAGGACCCCAATGACCACATCCAATGAAGAGCCTCGGAACACCGCCGATCTTCGCGGCCCGGGTGACCCCGACGAAGCCAAGCAGGCGGCGCAGGCGCCGCAGAGCGGCCAGCATCCGGAGCTCCCGGGCGCCAGCAACATCCGCGAGGAGCAGCAGGCCCACGCGGCCGGAACCGTGCCGGCGTCCTACACCGGAAGTGGTGAGCCGCCGCAGGAGCACAAGCCTGAGGAAGCCATTGATGAGCCGGGAACGTGGGACGACGAAGTCTGACATGATTACCCGTGCCGATGTTGATGACGCGGCCCAACGCATTGCCGGGCTTACCCGGCTGACGCCGATGCTAAAAGCGGACGCGGACGCATTCCCCGGTGAAGTGTGGTTCAAGTGCGAGTTCATGCAGCACACCGGCACTTTCAAGGCCCGCGGCGCACTGAACCGCATCCTGGCCAGCAAAGAGCGCGGTGAGCTGGACTCCACCTCGGGTGTGGTGGTTGCTTCGGGCGGCAACGCCGGTTTGGCCAACGCATACGCGGCAGCCCAACTGGGCGTGCCGGCCACGGTGTTCGTACCTGCTGCCGCTCCGGCCGTGAAGGTTCGAAAGCTCGAGGCGATCGGTGCCACCGTGATTCAGGGCGGGGCTGAATATGCCGAGGCGTACCAGGCCGCAGTGGAATATGCCCAACGTACCGGAGCTGTTTACTGCCACGCCTATGATCAACCTGAGATCGCAGCCGGTGCCGGGACGGTGGGTACGGAACTGCTGGAGCAGATCGCCGGCGTGGACACCGTGCTGGTGGCGGTGGGCGGCGGTGGACTGATGGCTGGGATCGCGGCCGCGGTAGAAGGCCATGCCCGGGTGGTGGGTGTGGAGCCCGACAACGCGCCGACGCTTCATGCCGCCCTGGCCGCGAAGGAACCCGTTGATGTCGCAGTATCGGGCGTCGCGGCAGACTCCCTGGGAGCCCGCCGCATCGGCGACATCGGCTTCTCCGTCGCGGTCCGCACCGGCGTCGAAAGCGTCCTGGTGTCCGACGACCACATCATCGCCGCACGCGCGCTCCTGTGGAACGACTACCGGCTGGTGGTGGAACATGGCGCCGCTGCGGCGTTCGCTGCCCTCACCTCGGGCGCCTTCGTGCCAACAGCGGGGGAGCGCGTGGCCGTCATTCTCTGCGGAGCGAACACGGACCCGGCCACCTTGTAGGCAGCCGGGTCCGGTCAGCAGAAAACGGCACGCGAATGAAGGCTAGCTGCAGAACTTGCTGTAGGTGCTGCCGGCTTCCTGGTAACCGGCCTGCAGTTCTGCGAGCTTGCCTTCGTCCGGCGTTTCCTTGGCCTGCTCATCCGTGTATTCAAGGATGGACTCGAGGGCGGGCTTGAGGTCATCGGACGCAACCTCGTGAATGGGGCGGATCTGGTTGGCGAGGCGGTTCATGCCCGTCTTGCCTGCGTTGTTGGCCGGGTTGGATACCACGCTCTGGATCCGCTCGCACGTTTCGGCGGTGGTGAGCTGGTTCGAGGCGGTGCATGCCGTGGCGGAGACTACGAGTCCGGCGGCGATCAAGGCTGTGGCGAGTTTCTTCATGGGTCCCTCAGTAGTTGATTGAGGTTTTGATTGTAAGCAGAACCCCGAGGCGAATGCCGTTCCGGGTGCGATGCCCCCTCCTCTATGAAGGGGGCCTCAGGCTCTGGCGGGGCTTCCTGCAGCTACTTAAACTGGCAGCACCATGGTGCGGAGCTGCCGCAGTTTGGCCCCGCGCATTAATCCACATCTAGGAAGCATCATGCGCCAAGCAGTGCAATGCCGTACAGCCGTCGGATTCATCGCTCTTCTGACCTTGTTCTTACCCTCAGCACTGCCGGCAGCGGCCTCGTCGACTTCCAATGACGACGACATCATTGTCCTCCAGGGCGCCACCTCCGCCGAGGGCATCGCGGCGGGAGAAGGGAAGACCTTCTATGCCGGGGACCTGATGACCGGCGATATCTTCCGCGGCGACATCCGGGAGGACAAGGCCAAGCGTTTCATCGACGCGCCGGAAGGCCGGATGGCTGTCGGAATGAAGGCGGATGTCAGCAATGATCTGCTTTTTGTGGCGGGCGGTGCCACGGGCAAGGCCTACGTCTACAACACCGACACCCGCAAGCCGGTGAAGGAATACCGCCTGGCCCCCGGCTTCATCAATGACGTGACCCTTACCGACGACGGCGCCTGGTTTACCAATTCCGCTGCTGCCGAGCTGTACTTTGTCCCCGTGGGCAGCCACGGGAAGCTGGGAGAAGCCAAAGACGTCAAGACCCTGAAAGTCTACGGGAGGGCAGCCAAACCCTTGCAACCGGGCGAGTTCGGATTCAACGGGATCGCAGTAGCCGAAGACGGAGACACGCTCATTGTCGCCCACACACAGCAACAGGCCCTCTTTGCCGTGGACCCCGAAACAGGAAAGAGCGACAAAATCAAAGGCCGGGACCTGGAGTTTGTGGACGGGATCCTGGTAAAAGGCCACACGCTATGGGCGGTCCAGAACATCTCCAACCGGATCAGCCGGCTCAAGCTTTCCGATGACCTGTCCAGGTTCACGGTTGAGGACGTGATCAAGAGCGGGCGCTTCGACGTCCCGACGACGGTGGCCAGGTTTGGGAACACCCTCGCCGCGGTCAACGCGAAGTTCGGCAAGCAGGCACCCCAATATGAAGTGGTCCTGGTCCCGGCGCGTGACTAGTTAGGGCCAAACTGGCTGGCAGGTAGCGTCGTCAAAATACCGTTTCGCGACGTCAGCTGCCAGCCGGTTTCTTGCGTTCGGGGTAAGGGTTAGACGGTCCTTGGCGCCTTGGCCAGGTTGTCCTTCAGCTCCTGGGCGTTCTGCCGCACCACGTAGGCCGGGCGATCGCGCTCCACGCGCCAGCTCTCCTCGAGGTCGCCGATGTTTATGGTGTCGAAGCCGAATTCGTCGTACAGGCGGGTGACCAGTTCCGCCGCTTCCGGGTAGTCGCTTGCTGTTGCCAGGGCGCGCCGGTTTTCGGTCCCGGAGGGGGTTCCGTCAGTGGCGATCTGGGAGGCCATGATGTGGTTGAAGCCCTTGGCCACCTTCGAATCAGGCAGGTGCTCCTGGAGCAACCCCGAGGTGGTGGCCTCGCCATTGTCCAGCGCCGGGATGCGCCCGTCACGTTCCCAGTAGTAGTTGTTGGTGTCGATCACGATCTTGCCGGCCAGCGGCTCCACCGGGACGTCCCTGTAGTTCTTGAGCGGCACAGTGACGACGGCGAAATCGCCGGCCTTGGCCGCTTGCGCAGCCGTGGCCGCCCGCGCGTTCGGGCCCAGTTCCGCAACAAGGCCCGCCAACGTTTCCGGACCGCGGGAGTTGCTGATGACCACGTCGTAGCCCAACTCCACCGCCTTCCGGGCAATTGCGCTTCCAATGTGTCCTGCACCGATGATTCCGATTGTTGTCATATCGGCCCCAACAGCCGCGCCTCCGCAGATATTTCAGGTGGATTCCGGGAATAAAGGCTGCTCGAAAAATGTACGACGGCGTCCTGCCGCCTACGTGCGTGGCGGCAGGGCGCCCTCGTGGTTCCGTCAGCCGGTGAACTCCCGTTTTACCAATAACGAAACGCAATAGAACAAATACGCCCACTTTGTAACGGAAAATCCTTGACCCGAACATCAGCACGCTGATAAACCTAAAGGGCAGAAAGCGTTTTCCCTCCTGCTTCACACCGTCCGAACCCCCAGAAAGGTTCGATTGCGACGAGGAGTGAAACGTTCCAACTGTCGGACGGCGGACTCAGCTGCCGACGCATCAAAGGAGATGTTCTTTTGGTTTATCACTCGAAATGTTCCCCCTCATCCCGGGCCGGCCGTGCCTGGAAAGCGGCTCCCTTCGCCGCAGCAGCATCACTGACGGCCGCCGCACTCGCTTTTACCGGCGTCCCACTGGCGCAGGCAGAACCCGGAACCACACCCGGGCAGTCCGGCGTAGAGCTCAAGCGCCAGGTGGAGAACCTGGACCGAGCCCCGGTGGCAGTGCTGACGGACCAGGGCGTTACCCTGGGCTGGCGCATGCTTGGCCTGGACAAGGACAGCGTTGGCTTCCATGTGATCCGCGACGGCGTCCAGCTCACAGAAGAGCCCATCCGCCAGACCACCACATACGTTGACCCGGAGGGCACTGCGGCGTCGAAGTACGTTATCCAAACGGTGGGCAACGGCAACGGCCAGGACAAGCTCAGTTCCGAGTTCACGCCGCTGGCCCAGAATTACCTGGCCATCAAGCTGGACAAGCCGGCCGACGGCGTCACCCCAACCGGGCAGGCCTACAGCTACACGGCCAATGACTCAAGCGTCGCGGACCTGGACGGCGACGGCACCTACGAAATCATCCAGCTGTGGAACCCCACCAACGCACAGGACAACTCGAAGTCCGGCTACACCGGCAACGTGTACGTGGACGCCTACAAGATGGACGGCACCAAGCTGTGGCGCATCGACTTGGGCCGCAACATCCGGGCCGGAGCCCACTACACCCAGATCCTCGCCTACGACTTCGACGGCGACGGCAAGGCCGAGGTGTCCATGAAGACGGCGGACGGCACCACGGACGGGGCAGGGACCGTGATCGGCGACCCGGCGGCGGACCACCGGACCAACGCCGGCTATGTCCTGTCCGGGCCGGAATTCCTCACCGTGTTCAGCGGCGCCACCGGCACCATCATGGACACGGTGCCCTACGAGCCGGCTCGCGGTTCCGTAGCGGCCTGGGGCGATAGCTACGGCAACCGCGTGGACCGCTTCCTCGCCGGCGTCGCCTACCTCGACGGCGAACACCCCTCCATGATGTTCAGCCGCGGCTACTACACCCGCACCGTCCTGGTGACCTACGACCTGGTAAACGGCAAGCTGGTGAAACGCTGGTCCTTCGACTCAGACATCACCGGTGCCGAATACAAGGGCCAGGGCAACCACAACCTCTCCGTGGCTGACGTGGACCAGGACGGTAAGGACGAGTTCGTCTTTGGTTCGATGACCATCGACGACGACGGCAGGCCGCTCTACAACACGAAGCTGGGCCACGGCGACGCCATCCACACCAGCGACTGGGATCCGTCCCGCCCGGGCCTGGAGACCTTCGCCGTGCACGAGAGCATGAGCCAGAGCGGCAATCGCGGCGCCACTTTCCGGGACGCTGCTACCGGTGAAATCCTCTGGAGCATTCCCGCCACCCGGGATACCGGCCGCGGCGCTGCCGGGGACATCGACCCGCGCCATTCCGGTGCTGAAGGTTGGGCTGTTGGCGGGGATGCCGCCTGGAACTCCCCGGTGGGATACCTGATGTCCGCCAAGGGGGAACGGATTGCCGAGAAGATCCCGGCCGCCAACTTCCTGGCCTGGTGGGACGGCGACCTTCTCCGGGAAATTGTTGACCACGACTTCGACGCTGCAGCCGGTGTAGGTGTGCCCACCATCTCGAAGTGGAACTGGGAAACCGAAGCCAGCGACAGGCTCCTGACCGCCACCGGTGCAAAGACCAACAACGGCACCAAGGGCAACCCGTCGGTCCAGGCGGACCTGCTGGGTGACTGGCGCGAGGAACTGGCCTTCCCGTCGTCGGACAGCACTGAGCTGCGGATCTACACGAGCACCTCGCCCACCGAGGTCCGGCTCCGCACGCTGATGCACGATCCCATGTACCGCACTGGCGTTGCCCGCGAGGCCGTCGCCTACAACCAGCCGCCGCACCCGAGCTTCTTCATCGGCGAGGGCATGGAAACCCCCGCAGCGCCGGCTGTCTTCTACGCCGGCGCGGACCAGCAGTAACACCAGGCAGCAACGGCAAAGCGCCGCCCGCCTCGGGGGAGAGGCGGGCGGCGCTTTGCTTTCCTGCGAACGTCTGACGCGGAACGTCCGACGCCGGAACGTTCCTCAGGCGGTCAGGTTCCGGTCAGTGCTGGCCGAGGTTGCCGCCAACGGGCGGCAGGCCGCCGTCGGGCCGCCGTTCGTTTTCGCGGCGTTCGCCGGCGCTCAGGTTCTCGCCCTCCAGCGTCTCGTCCGACTCGCCGGTGGTGTCCACCAGGCCGTTCGTCTGGTCAAAAGCATGTCCGATCCGGTCATCGCCCAGGTCAGCCACCGAACCGGTGGACCCGGCTGCCGCCGTCGTTCCGGCCGTGGTGGTGTCTGTGGTGGTGTCCGTCGTCAGCGGCGTGACGGTGACGGGCTCACCGGGAACCACCGGAGTTATCGTCTCATCAGCACCCTCCGCTGTTTCCTTCTTGCCCCCGGCCATGGCCGCCGCTGCACCCGCGGCCGCGGCAACGCCCAGCCCAGCCGCCACCTTGCCGGATACGCCGGCCTTGCCCGAGTCGCCGCGCGATCCTGCCGCATCCTCGACTCCCGGCGTGCCGGCAGGGGCCCCGGAGCTGACGCTGCCGCGCCAAGCGCCACTGGCGTAGCCCTCAGCCTCGATGAATTCCTTGAACCGCTTGAGGTCTGCCTCAGCCTGGCGGTCCACCACGTGGAGCTTGTCGCCCACCTTTTCGATGAGTCCTTCGGGCTCGTAGTCGAGCGTCAGCTGGATGGAGGTCTGGCCTCCCCCGATGTCCTCGAACTCGACGGCACCGGCGTTGGTGGCGCCTTCCGTGGCCGCCCAAGCGACCTTGCGGTCCGGGATCTGCTCCAGAATCCTGGCTTCCCACTGCCTGCGGACGCCGCCGATCTCGGCTACCCACTGCAGCCGGTCATCACTGAGCTGCGTAACGCTCTTGACGCCGCCCATGAAGTGCGGAAATTCCTCGAACTGGGTCCACTGGTTGTAAGCGGTGCTTACCGGTACGTTCACCAGAATGCGTTTTTCCACCTTCGTGCTCATAACGTCTCCTTCGCTTTGTTACCGGAAGCTGATGAGTCGGTAAAAATCATCAGCATGCTTACCAACATACCTTTTGGGCGGGCGGGTTTCCAGAGCCGGAAGTGCGATGGCGGCGCTGCTTATGCTGTGGCGTCCTGTCAGTGCTGTCCCAAGGTGCCGCTGAAGGGTGGAAGGTTGCCTTCATCATGCCGGCGGTTCCGGCGTTCAGCGGAGCTGTAGTTCTCGCCGTCAGCCGTCTCGTCCGACTCTCCTTCGAAGTCCACCAGGCCGCCGGTCTGGTCGAACGGGTGCTCGAACCTGTTGTAGGGGCGCGGCGCTGCAGCAGGCTCTTCCGTTCCGGCCGCCGCCGTCCCCGGAATTGCTTCACGCCAGGCCCCGGTGGCGTGGCCCTCGTGCTCGATGAACTCCTTGAACTTCTTCAGGTCGTGTTCCGCCTGCCGGCCCACCACGTGGAGCAGGTCGCCAACCTTTTCCACCACGCCTGCCGGCTGGTAGTCCAGCGTGAGTGCCAGTTCGGTCTTGTTCGCACCAGCATCACGGAATTCGACTTTTCCGGAGTTGGTTGCTCCTTCGGTGGATGCCCAGGCCACCCTGCGGTCCGGGACCTGCTCAAGGATCTTCGCTTCCCACTGCCGGCGGACCCCGCCGATGTGGGCCACCCACCTGAGGCGGTCGTCGCTGAGCTGCGTCACGCTCTCCACGCCCCTCATAAAGTGCGGAAAATCCTCGAACTGGGTCCACTGGTTGTAGGCGGTGTTGACCGGTACATCGACCACAATCCGTTTCTCCACTTTCGTGCTCATCATGTCTCCTTCGACTGCACTGAATTGATGGGAAAACTGAGGTCATCAGTAGCTTCACGATAGTCCTGGCACCACCCCCAAACCACCCCAACCGGGTAGGACGAAGTGGCGTTTAAGAGGCCAGGTGCTTGCCGATCAGCGCCAGGTTCTGGATCACGGCGAGGCCGAACTGGGACGCGTCGTTGGTGGACACGGTGGGTGCCTCGTCCACGGGCAGCAGCACATGCGGCGGTTCAAGGGTCCGCAGCGTGAAGGCGGACCCGTGGTTCAGGTGCTCCCCGCCCTCGGCAAAGCTTTCCCACGCCCGGGCGGCCAGGTCCGGATCATCCAGCCGCGCGGCCGCGTACGCCGTCAGGCGGCTGTGCGCCTGGGTGAGGTAGATGCCCGGCAACGGCTGGCCCACGGCCTCCACTTGCTCCTCCTTCGTAGCCAGGAAGAGCCGGCAGTACTGCAGCCACGCGCGTTCAAAGTCCGGGTCCGGAACCAGATCCACCAGTTCGCTGCAGATTTCCACCAAACCGAACACCGCACTCAGGTGGGAAACCTGGATAAGTTCGCGGCCGGCGTCGAACCGCCCCTTGTCAAGGTCGTACAGGGCCTCGCCTGTGAGGAAGCCGTACTTGAGGGCCCCGATGTCCGCCATGGTGCCCAGGAGCCGGTCTCGGGACCGCGGGTTGCCCGTGCGTTCCCAATCCGTGAGCCAGGTGGCGGCGAGCGAACCCCAGTCCGTGCCCAGTCCCACACCCAAGGCGTTCCGGTTCGGCCGGTAGCTCTCAGCGTCCGGCCGGACTTTGCGTACCGGATCCAGCCCCAGGAAGTTCTGGTCGCTGTCCACGAGTTCGGTGAGCAGGTCTCCGGTGCGCTCGTCCGCCGTCAGGTAGTAGTAGAAGCGGCGGTAGGCGGGCGTGCTGATCCGGAGCTGCTTGGCGCTGCAGCCCCAGTGCTGGACGTTGTGCCGGGAGCCCAGGCCGCGCCAGGGTCCCAGATGGTAGACGTCCACTTCGCCGGTGTGCCGAGTCATGGCCTCGGCAAAGCGGAAGATGTCCGCCCGGCCGGAGCGCAGGTAGGAGTACCAGAGCCAGAGGTCGGGGGAGAGCTCGGAGTTGTCCCACGCGTAGCCGCCCACGTCATATCGCCACACGTGCCGGTCGTGATCGTATGTATGCATCACATCGCCGTAGTTCCAGAAGCCGTACCAGCGGCGCTGCTCCACCTGGCCGGCGTAGAAGTCGAAGAGGAAGTCCAAGTGGTCTTCCAGCTCGGCGCGGGCAGGTGTGCTGCGGTCCACGGGGTCCCAGTCGCCGAAGACGCCCACGGAATGCAGGTATTCGGGGGTGGCCTGCAGCAGGGCGGGAGCGGAAGCTGCTGCCGCGTCTGCGGCGAGGCTTTCCGTGCCCGGGGTGCTTTCGTAGGCGAAGAGAGTTAACTCATGCGTGCGGGCAATCCCGGTGGCGTTGCCGAAGCCCGGCTCGTAGTCCTCATAGGTGATTTCGAGCCCCTCGAGCTGTTCCTCGAAGGTGTCCTGGCCCAACCCGTCATGGTAGAAGCGCAGGTCCATGGGCTGCGCTTCGGGGGAGTACAGCCAGGCGGTCAGGGATGCTTCGGCCGTGGCCGCATTGCGGATGTCCAGCTGGCCGGGATGGGACTGCCAGAAGTCCTTGACGCCCACCCCGAATCCGCCGCGCGTATCCGTCAGGGAACAGAATCCGGCCGACCTGGTCCCGCCGGAGATGCCCACCCAGCCGTGGCCCGTTGCGGTGCGCTTGCGCAGTTCGAAGCCGTCCGCGCTGAGCTGGCTGAGCGTGTAGTCGTTCCAGGCGGGGATCAGGTGCAGGCGTTCTGACACCTCGGGGTTCCATTCGGCCAGGGGCGGGGTGGCGCGGCCGTCCACCTGCGCCGAGCGGACGTCCTCGCCGGGGTCCCGGCGGAGGCCGGTCAGCCCGCGGACGCCTTCGAGAAGGAACCCGCCGTCCGCGCCGGCGATCCGGACGTGCCGGTCGTGGAGCTCAGCCTCAAGCGGGACGCTAAACCGGACGCCGAGCCCGGCCAGGAAGTCCTCCTCCGCGTCCCCGTCCCAGATGAACGAATGCACCATCCTGACGCTGCGGGCGCTGGCATGGAAAGAGAACCGGACTACGAACGGCAGCCAGCCCTGTTTGCCGCTGCCCGCCGCGTCCGGGCGGTGGTGTCCTTCCAGCCGTACCACCGCGCGTACCGGACCGTTCTGTTCAAGCACGACGGCGGTGACCTCGCCGGTGAAGGCTTCGCGGCTGAAAGCGCCGGCACTGCCAGGACCCTCGGGGATGTTGTCCTGCAGGAGGCTGACCAGGCGGGCGTTCCGCGCTACCTCGATGCCGCCACGCGTGAGGCTGGTAAAGAGGTGCGAGCCACTGCGGCCGATCACCATCTGCAGTGTCCCAGTGTCCACCGTGAGTGCCTCGGCGGTCTCGGTGACGGTGACGCTGGTGGCGCCCGACGCCGGGAGGCTGCCTTCTCGAGGTGACGCACCGCCGTCGGCCGTCACCTCGTAGGCCCGCGAGGGCGCATCCGTGGCGGGCAACGCGAGGCCGGCCCACTTGAGGGAGCCGTCAGGCCAGGTGGCCAGCGGCCAGGCCTGGCTGGCCACCACATCGCCGTCGGCGTCACGGACCGAAATTCCGCCCGAATCCGCTACTCTTCCGCGGGCAAAAGGCATGCCCCACGTCGTTCCGCCGCTGATCTCCGCAGGTGCCTCGCCGTCGATCCACCTGATGAGGGTCTTGTCCGTCATGTGATCCAATTCCGCTGGGGATTGATGCGCCAGTCATCCGCTCGTTGCGGGAAAGCGCTTTCTCAGTGCGGGTTAAAACCTAGTGTGCGTGACGGTGCGCGTGCAAGGGGTGGCCGGAATACGGCAGGCTACGGGCGGTGGGGCTTGGCCGTGCGGCTATTCGGTCTTGTCAGCAGCCGGAAAGTCCGGCATGTCTGCCCCTTCGGCCGGATCCTGCGTGTGGACCCTGATTTCCGTGACGTCCGCATCCGGGTCGCCCTCGGCGGGCGCCTCCGTGTGGACCCGCTCATCCTGCATTGGATTCTCGCTCATCACTGCTCCTGACCAGGCCGGGGGACTTCGCTACAGATCATTCAGCGCTCCCCGGCCCGGCCTGTCAAGGATCTTCCCCTGCTCTGGCCGGGGCGGACCTTCTGTGCTGGACTGGTGGGGCAGTGGCACCAAGCGCCGTCCAGCCACGGGCGGCATCTTTCCCAAAACAGCACATGGACGGCCGCGCGCTGCCCGGCCATTGGAAGGAACACTCATGGCACCGTTCAAGATCGGATACTTCGTAGGGAGCCTCGCTACCGGCTCCATCAACCGGGTTCTCTCCCAAGCATTGATCAAACTGGCTCCGGAGGACCTGGAGTTCACGGAGATCCCCATCAAAGACCTACCCCTGTACAGCTACGACTACGACGCCGATTTTCCGCCCGAAGGCCGCGCCCTCAAGGAGGCCATCGAAGCTTCCGACGGAATCCTGTTCGTGTCCCCGGAGTACAACCGTTCCATTCCCGGGGCCCTCAAGAACGCCATCGACTGGGGCTCGCGGCCGTGGGGGAGCAATTCGTTTGCCCGCAAGCCCACCGGCATTATTGGCGCCTCCGTGGGCAGCATCGGCACCGCAGTGATGCAGTCCTCGTTCCGCAGCGTTCTCAGCTTCCTGGATGCCCCGCAGCTGAACGCCCCGGAGGCCTACATCCACTACGATGCCGCAGTGTTCGGTGAGGATGGCGAGGTCAAGAATGAGGGCACCGCCAAATTCCTGAGGCATTACATGGACGAGTACGGCGCCTTCGTTGCCCGTGTCCTCGCCGCGAATGCACCCGGCCACATCGGCGACCTGGAACCTGACGAGGAGAAGCTTTCCAGGTAGGCCGGGGCCCCTGATTCAGGCAGCCCAGGCGTACGGATGCCCGCCGTCCCAGCAACGGCGGGCATCCGAGCTTTAGTCCAGCGGCATGGTTACCGTCACGCTGGTGCCCCGCCCCGGGGTGGAGCGGATGTCAATGGTTCCGCCTGCCTCGTGGACGGCCACGGACATAAGCCGCAGGCCGTAACCGTGGTGCCGCCCGCTTCTGGCGAGGTCACTGTCAAAGCCTTTGCCGTCGTCGGCCACTACCAGCCGGATCCCGTGGTCCACGGCGGCGAGCTGCAGGGTAAGTTGTGACGCTTGGGCATATTTGAAGGCGTTGCTGAGCGCTTCGCGCGCTGACTGGTAGAGAAGGGTGGCGCAATCCGCCGGAATCTCGATGCCCCAGTGCGGGGTATCCCAGCGGACCGCGGTGCCGAGTTGGCGGAGGGGCCCGGTGAGCCGGTCGATGCAACCGGCCAGCCCTAAGGCGTAGAAGTCGAGCGGATGCTGATCCGTGAGCAAGCCTCCCACCGCGGTGACTTGATCAGAATCTACTTCGTTTCCCATGACTTCCTGCTCCCCACAAGCTGATTTGGTCCGATGCCTCCAGCGTGGACCTGCAACTTCAACAGGCAGCAAGGTTTCCCTCAAGATCCCGTCAATTCTGCGCGGCGGACGGGCCGCCCTACCCGCGTGCACCCACTTAAACAACGCATACCCGCTTCCGATGGTGAGCTGTGGCGTCGGTTGCCGCTTTCAACAACGTCCTGCGTCAACCCGGCCGGCTGCGCTTCCTGGCTGGCTGCCTGTACTACGCTGGCTGTTTTGGGGCCCGTGCCGGTGTACTGCCGGCGCCGCCAATGACTGGCTACGGGGGTTTCCGGTGGGAACCCGGGAAGTGGGAGCACATGCCCGTTTGGGTGCAGGCCCTGTTGTGGGGCACGGCCGCCGGGGCAGCGCTGGTCCTGGGTGCGGCGTTGTCCTGGCGTTGGAAGTTGCCGCCCAAACTGGTCTCCTCGATCATGTCCTTCGGGGCGGGCGTGCTGATTTCCGCCCTTGCCTTCGAATTGGTGGACGAGGCCGTGCAGGGCGGCGGACTCTGGCCGACGGCGATGGGATTCCTGGCCGGATCCGTGGTGTATGTCGGGGCCAACATGCTGCTGGCACGGGCAGGCGCCAAACACCGCAAACGGTCGGGGAGCCAGCAGCCCTCCGAATCCGAGGACCCGGGCAGCGGCACCGCCATTGCAGTGGGCGCACTGCTGGACGGGGTGCCGGAATCAGTGGTACTTGGCGTGGGGATGCTGGCAGGCGGCGCGGTGAGCCCGGCGATGATGGCGGCCGTCTTTATCTCCAACGTTCCCGAGGGGTTGTCCGGAACCGCGGGAATGAAGAGGGCCGGCAGGAGCGCCGGTTACGTCTTTGGCCTGTGGGGCGGCATCGCCCTGCTCAGCGGGGTGGCCTCGCTCATCGGCTACACAGCCCTCGAAAACGCGCCGGGAGAGCTGGTGGCGTTCATTACCGCTGTGGCGGCCGGGGGCATCCTCGCCATGCTGGCAGACACCATGATCCCCGAGGCTTTCGAGGAGCACCACAACCTCACAGGGCTCACGGCTTCCGTTGGCTTCCTCACGGCGTTCACCGTGCACCACCTCGGCGGATAGGACGACGGCGGGATGCGGCTGGTTGCCGCGGGCCCCGCCGCCGTCATTGCTTTGGTCAGAGGCCCTGCCGGGCCAGGTCCTCCGCCAACAGCCCTCAACAAGGAGGGTCAAGAGATTTTGTGAGGTTTCCGTGAGCTTTTGCTTCTGGATGCTGATGGTCAGTCCGGATGTCTGTGGTTGAACTGGGCCAAGGCCTCTGAAAGACCGCGGCCGAACGCCTCCACATCCGGGTTGGCGTCCGCATCCGCTACGACGGCGATATTGAGCTGGCCCGCGTAGGTGAGGACGCTGAGGCCTAGCGTGATGTTGCCCTGCACCACACCGATCTGGAAAAGCTCGAGAACTTCCGCTCCGGAGAAGTGGACGGGAGCCGGCGGCCCGGGAAGGTTGCTCATCAGCAGGTTCACCAGCCGCTGATGGAACATGGCCCGCGCCATCCAGCGTTGCAGGACCCGTCCACCAGGCTGGTAGGGCGGCCGGCGGCGCTGCGCCGACGTTGTGTGTGCAATGCGATCCAGGCGCTGCCGGATGTCGGGTTCCGTGACCGGAATGGGGACCACCCGTACGCCTACGCGGTTGCCTTCGCCGGAGTCGGCTGAGCCGCGCAGCGATACTGCAACGGACACCTTTAATTCCAGGCCTGGTGACAGCTCGCCCCGGGCTGCCAGTAATTGCCGGCAGCCTTCCGAATAGGCGGTCAGCAGAAGGTCTGTGATTCCCGCATCGTGCAGGTGCGCGTAGGCCCTGATGCGCGCGAAGTCGGCCCGCACCAGAAGCAGCCGGCGGCGGGCGCCCACTGGCCGGTTCAGTGACACCGCAGGGGCGCGGCCGGTGCGGATAACGGACGCCAGTGCCTCCAGCCCCGCCGCGGCGGACATGGCAGTGTGGCGCGGGCGGGCCAGGGCAGAGGCGAACCTCGCCACGCTCCGCCAATGATCCCGGACATTGGCCGCCAGGAGTTGCCTGTCACGTGGACTGGGCCGGATTTGTCCCGGATCTTCTTCTGTTACAGGAGGCTTACCCTCGGGGGCCATGGTATTCGTATCGAAGAGCGCGGCCAGCAGCGTCTGCGCGGCAAGGCCGTCGGCCAGGGCGTGGTGCAGGCGGACCAGGAGGGCGGCACGGTTCCCGGCCATCCCCGTGAGGAGCCAGATTTCCCAGAGCGGCCGTGAGCGGTCAAGCGCTGGTTGGTTCAACTCCGCGCAGAGGGCGAGGACCGATTCCTCATCGCTTGGGGCGGGCACTTGACGGGTCTTCACATGGCGCGAGACATCGAAAGCGGGGTCGTCAGCCCAGAACGGGGGGCCCAATCCCGGCCGCGGCCAGACAAGATGCTGGCGGAGCCGGGGGCTCCGGTGGGTCCGGCGGTCGATGTGGTCCCGGATGTCCTGCAAACGCAGCTTCCCGGCTGGATCGAGGAGCGGCCCCGCATCCAGGAACGCAAGGGCAGCCACATGCATCGGTTGGCCCTGGTCCTCCACCCGCAGGTTGCTAAGGTCTAAAGCCGAGAGCCGCTCCGGGCCCTCCCGTCCCAAAAATGTCTTCAAACCCATAGCGTTCAGCCCCTGATCCCTGTCCGGAAATCTTCGCAAATAGAACTGGGATTTGGCAGGGCCTTTAGGCCGATGGTCTTGGCCGCTAAGGCGGTAAGGCGTCCGCGCCCTCGGGCCACGCCCGCCGTCGGAAGCAAAATCTTTGGCCCTGACAGGCGCCTTTGGGGGTGCGGGCTGTTAGCGTGGAGGCCCGGCCACTGAAGGAGGAGCAATGACGATCAACTCGCCTGATTCACTGCCAGACGACGGGCAGCAAGGCGCCGAAGGTTCCAAGGGCAAGGACGACGGCGGTGTCCCCGGCGGCGCGGACGGCGTGGGAATCGGCGCTGATGGAGAGCCGAACACCTTCGAGCCCGAAGAGGATCCGGACGCAACCGGCGGGCCCGAGACCGACTGAACTCCCGGCGACGTCGTGCTGTCGGTAGCACGTCGGCTCAAGGTTTAATCAAGATTCGCGCAGCGAGCCCCAAACCGGCTTTCTCGAGGGTTGCGAGCCGGTAAATTTCTCTCTGTTTCCACGTTAGTTCCCCCAACACGGAAGCGCAGAAAGCCCCCGTGCTGGAGTTCAACTCGCGCGGGGGCTTTCGTCACTCTTGCAGAGATGGCTGCGAAGTACCTCCGCTATCCCAGACGTAAGGAAGCGCAGAAGCATGAACCTTGTCACCCAGATAGCGGCAGGGCTCTACGCTGTTGGCCTCGTAACCGTCGGGACGTTGGAAATCTTCTTCCACGGCGACCAGCGATTCCGTTCCATCTTCTACGTGGAACCGGGGACCGAAGGCGCCGTCCGCATGTGGGCGATGAATGTTGGCATGTACAACATCGTGACGGCGCTCGGGATCGGCGTCGGGATCTGGCTTGCCACTTCGGGGGGCGATGCCCGGGCTGCGGGCATTGGCATCGTCCTCGCCGCCCTTGCGGCGCACCTCATCCTCGGCCCGTGGCTGTGGGTCACCGAGCACCGGCTGTGGCGGAGCGCACTCGGTCAGGCGTCGCTGCCTCTCGTCGGGATCATCGCGTTCCTCGTGGCCGGTTGATTCAGGATCGCCGGGTCAGATTTTTCTTCGACGCTGACCTGAACCCTCCGCTCTGCGTCTTTTCGTCGGCCACCCTCACTCCGTAGTGGTAGGCGAGTTTCCCGCCGAGGTAGCCGGAGGCGCCCACGATCAGGTAGCCCACGAGGCTGAGAATGAAGGGAAACAGGCTGAAGTCCTGCTTATCGGTCCCAAGCCTGAGGAAGAAGCTGAGGGCAAAGAGGGCCACGGCGGTCAGGTTCAGCGACATGTGGACGAGTGCTGTCCGGTGGGCAGGTGTTCCGCGGCTCAGGGTCATAAAATCCATTAAGCCGAAGACTGCGGCGGCGAGGGCCCCGAGGATGCCGATTCCCACGAGCCACTGTGCACCGATCAGGAAGGGCGCGTCGTCGCTTCCGAGCAGTGCCACGACGTCGAAGACAAGGCTCGCCGTCCACGCCCCGATGGGGATGGCCACCAGGGTGGGGTGGAGCGGGTGCCCGTAGGGTCCCGCCAGTGGGGTCTTGGGGTGCTTGGACCGTTGGTGGGCGGTGAGGTTTTCCATCATCTGCTCCTTATTCGGTTGGTGCGCTGTTTGTTCGGTTGAGGGCGGGCTGGTTGTCGCGGAGGGCAAGTGCGGCCTGCACCAGCGCGGAATGCGTGAGGGCTTGCGGAAAGTTGCCCAGAAACATGCCGGAGGACGGTTCCATCTCCTCGCTGAAGAGCCCCAGCGGTGAGCCCTTCTCCAGCAGCGCCTCAAACAGGGCGGAGGCTTCCTCGTGCCGGCCGGTATTCGCCAGGGCTTGAACCAGCCAGAAGGAGCAGGGCAGGAACGCCCCCTCCGTCCCGGGGAGGCCGTCCTGTCCCGGCGGATAGCGGTAGAGCAGCGGGAACCCGGCCGACAATTCCCTGCGGACCGCATCTACCGTTCCCCTAAGGCGCGGTGAACCTGGCTTTTCCAGGCCGGTGAGCGGCAGGACCAGCAGGGCTGCGTCAAGGTCTTTCGAACCGTAAGAGCGTGTGTACGAATTCAGAGCTTCGTTGTAGCCGTTCGTGCGGAGTTCCGCCACGATCTGGCCGCGTGCCGATTCCCAGCGAAGTTGGCGCCGCCTGCTGAGCCGGTGGGTGGCGGCGATGCGCAGGGCCCGGTCCAGCGCGAGCCAGGCCATGACTTTGGAGTGCACGTGCTGGGCGGGGTCACCGCGTATTTCCCAGATGCCGGCGTCGGGCTTCTCCCACGTGGCGGCGACCAGATCCGCGAAGCCCCGCATGGCCCGCCACGTTTCCGAGGTCAGCCTGCGGCCGCTGTCCACAAACGCCCAGGCGGCGTCAATGACCCAGCCGTAGCCGTCAAGCTGGTGCTGTGAGGCGGCGAGGTTGCCCGTCCGCACCGGGCTGCTGCCGGCGTAACCGGGCCAGCGGGACAGCTGCCGCTCCGCCGGAACCTGTCCTCCAGTCAGGGTGAGGAGGGCGGGGAGGTGGGGCCGCTGGAGGCGGCTGGCATGGAGGAGCCAGCCAAGGAAGTTCTCTGCTTCCTGTGTTTTCCCTGCCCGGAGGAAAGCGCCGACGCCGATGCTGGCGTCCCGGGGCCAGGCGTACCTGTAGTCCCAGTTGCGAATGCCGCCAGGGTCCTCGGGCAGCGAGGTGGTGGGAGCTGCCACCGGAGCTCCCGAGGGTGAGTAGGTGAGCAGCCGGAGTGTGAGCAGGCTGCGCACCACCTCCTGGCGGTAGGGGAGGGCGCCGTCAATCTCCTCCGTCCAAGCCCGCCAGCTGGCTTCGTCCCTCCCAACGAGGTCCCACGCCGCCGCCGGATCCACGTGGATCAGGGGTTCGCCGAAGGCCAGCGCCAGGACAAGTGTCAGGGGTTTTCCCGGAGCGATGTCGAAGGTAAGGGGACGCCCCGGCTCAAGATCGAGGTGGGGGATCGTTCCCAAGGAGGCTGCCAGTGGACCCCAGTCGCAGACGACGCCGGGCCCGCGCCGCACCCGCGGAAGGCGATGGTTTTCGCCAACCCGCGGGTCGAAAAGTATCGTGACGGGCACTGATGACCCTTCCGCGGCCAGCCGCCTGACCAGGATGGTGGTGGGCAGCAGCTCGCCGGCCACTTCCGCGATCATGGCCTCGGTGAGAACGAGCCGGCCGTTCCCGGCAGCCCACACCGTCTCCAGCGTCGCCGTGTTCTCGCGGTACCTGCGGAAGACCACCGGGGCGTCCTCTGCCGGCCCTGCAAGGAACCTGCCTGCCTCCGGTCCTCCCAGCAAGGCACCGAAGAGAGGCTCGCCGTCGAACGCGGGAGCGCAGAGCCAGTCAACGGACCCGGCGGCCGAGACAAGCGCGGCGGTCCGCGTGTCGCCAAGGAGCCCATAATCCGCGATGGGGGTGGGACGCGCCGGCGGCGCCTGAACGAGGATGTCACTCTGCTGCGGGGCCGCGGCGGCTTGGTGATTAGCGCTCATCGTGCCCCCAAAAGGAGCCCAAGCACTGCACCGTAGATCACGTGGGCCACCACGGCGACGGCCGGAGTCTGGATGCCGTAGTTCAGGCCGAGCAGGCCGGGTGGTTCCAGCGCCGCCGTCGTGCTGAGTCCCGCCCTGGTGGTCGCCATTCTCCGGTGGACGCCGGGCATCAGGGGCAGGATGACCGTTAAGGCAACCGCCACGTGAAGCAGTCCCAGCAGTGCACCGAGCCACCAGGTTGCCTGCCCCAGGAGTGCGAACACGGCGGCGTAGCCCAGGGCGAATGCCTGCCCCGCAGCGAGATGGATAAAGAAGCCTGCCACCCGGGCTTTATCCGGGTCAGGCGTGACCAGGGTTCCCAGCACCAGCGGAAGGTCCAGCCTGGTCAACCCCGCCATCTGGGCGGCGATCATCACCGCGGTCAGCACGGAGGTTGCCAACAGCCCGAACACGGCCCAACCTTGCCAGTCCATTCCAGATCACCTTGCCCTGGCGCCTAAGCGCTGAAAACGCCGGAACATTCGAGCCGGACTCCGCCACTGCATCGTGGACTCCTTCTAAAAGTAGGTTCTCTAATTTTAGAAGGCTCGGGGCTTTTAAACAAGCACAGTGGTTTTAGAAAGGTGCGTCCAGCGTCAGCGGGTCAGTCCTTGTGTTCCTTGGTGTCCCTCACGAGGCAATCACCCCATGCCGGGAGCACTCCGCTCTCCAGCCCAGCGGCGTCACCTGGACCTTCATCCGGCGCCGGCATGCGGCGCAGTACCGCGGCGGTTCCATTGCCAGGCGCTCGCCGCAGCGTTGGTGAACGTCCGACGGCGGGCCGTCGCCGCCGTCGGACGGCTCTCCGCAGTTCCCGCAAAAGTTCCCGCTGGTTGACGCTGGGCCCACGACCGCCGGGTTCCCTGGCCGAGCTTGCGAGGGTAGGGAGCGGTTGGGGAGCGAAACCCTGCTCATAGCGTCTTCTGGAGTTCCTTGATGGGCATGTTGAGGTCCACGAGCAGGTTCAGGTCTGCGGTGGCGGGGCGGCCGAGGGTGGTGAGGTAGTTGCCGACGATGACGGCGTTGATTCCGCCGAGCAGGCCGTCGCGGGTGCCGAGGTCGCCGAGCGTGAGTTCGCGTCCGCCGGCGTAGCGGAGCACGGTGCGGGGCATGGCCAGCCGGAAGGCGGCGATGGCGCGGAGGGCGTCCTTGCCGTCCATGATGCCCTGGTTTTCCAGCGGGGTTCCGGGCCGGGGGTTGAGGAAGTTCAGCGGGACTTCGTGGGGTTCCAGGGCTGCGAGCTGGGCGGCGAGTTCTGCCCGCTGCTCCAGGCTTTCGCCCATGCCGATCAGGGCGCCGCAGCACAGTTCCATGCCGGCGTCCTTGACCATGTTGCAGGTCTCGAGCCGTTCCTCGTAGCCGTGGGTGGTGACGACTTCGGGGAAGTAGCTGCGCGCTGTTTCGAGGTTGTGGTTGTAGCGGTGGACGCCCCAGTCCTTGAGCTGGTCGACCTGGCGCTGGGTGAGCATGCCCAGCGAGCAGGCGATGTTGATATCCACTTCCTCATTGATGCGGTCAATGGCGAACTTGATCTGGTTCATCAGTTTGATGTCGGGCCCGCGGACAGCAGCCACGATGCAGAACTCGGTGGCTCCGGTGGCGGCCGTTTCCTTGGCGGCCTTGACCAGCTCGGGGATGTCCAGCCAGACGCCGCGGACGGGGGAGTCGAAGAGGCCCGACTGGCTGCAGAAGTGGCAGTCTTCCGGGCAGCCGCCGGTCTTGATGGAGATGATGCCCTCCACCTCCACCTCCTCGCCGCAGTGCCGGAGCCGGACCTGGTGTGCCAACTCCAAGGCGGCGGGAACCGCATCATCCGGGAGGCGAAGCACCTCTTCGAGCTGAGCCTGGGTCAGGCCCATGCCGTCCTCGAGAACCTGCTGGCGGGCGATGTCCAGGATGCGCTTACCCTTGCCGTCGCAACCCTTGCCGGCGCTCGCGGAGTTCGGGCTGGTGGGTACATTCGCCTGAATCGTCATTGATGGTCCTTTGCGCTTGCCGTGGAAGTTCCTCACAGCCGACGCTAGTTCTCCCTTCCTGCCGCCATTTTGTGGGAATTCGACAAGATTTTGGCTGTTTCACCAGAAAGGACCGGGCCCGCTGCGCCCGCTTGGATTTCCGGTTAGGCCGGGATCAGTCCGCGCTCCTGCAGGTCCTGCCACAATTCCTCGGGAACCTCCATGGACATGCGCTCCGCGCTTTGGCTGATCTGTTCCGGATTGCTGGCCCCCACGGTGACATTGACGACGGCGGGGTGCCGGAAGGGGAACTGGATGGCCGCGGTGGGAAGCTCGACGCCGTGTTCCTTGCAGACCTGGGCCAGCAGCCTGGCCCGTTCCAGGATGTCTTCGCTGGCTTGGGAGTAGTTGTAGTGCGCATCGGAGGGCAGCTCGGGCTTGGCGAGGATGCCGGAGTTGTAGACGCCGACGCTCACCACCCCGGTGCCCAGCTCCAGGCAGCGGTCCAGCAAGCCCTCGCCGGGGCGGGCGTCCGAGCCGGGCTGTTCCAGCAGGGTGAACCTGCCGGCCAGCATGAGGAAGTCCAGGGTGGCCGCTTCCACGCATTGCAGCGCAGCCCCGGCGGTGTTCGTGCCGACGCCGATGGCACGCACCAGGCCTTCAGACCGTACTTTCTCCAATGCCGGCAGTGCAGACTTCACTGCATCTTCCATGCTGTAGACATCGGGATCGTGCAGGTAGGCGATATCGATGTAGTCGAGGCCCAGCCGTTCCAGCGAGTCTTCGATGCTGCGCCTCACGCCGGCCTCGGAGGGATCCCACTCGCGCCGCAGCGCAGCGGGCACGTCAAAGCCCTCCGGGTCCCGCGCATCTTCGGTTGCCGGTGAGGGTACGAGGACCCTTCCTACCTTGGTGGACAGGACAAATTCTTGCCGGGGTTTCCTGGCCAAGGCCTCGCCCATCCGCCGCTCCGAGAGGCCCAGCCCGTAGTGGGGTGCGGTATCGAAGTAGCGGATACCCGCATTCCAGGCCGCCGCCAGGGTGCCGGCCGCCTGCTCGTCGGAGATGGCGCGGTACAGGTTGCCCACTCCGGTACCGCCAAAGCCGAGCCGGCCAAGCTGGTCCTGTAACTGCCTGTTGTCCTGGTCCACGCACTGCCCCTTTGCTTCCGTATCCTTCGGCGCACATTGGCAGGAGCCTAAATTCGGAAGGTTGGCAGTGTCAACGAAAGCAGGGACTTCACGAAAGCCGTGATTGCTGCAGCGTAGGACGGCAGGGCGGGAACCACCCCAAGAAGTGGCACGAGCCGGCCTGCCCTGAGCAGTTTTTCCCTGTGCTCCGTGCGGGCTGGTTCTTATCCCGCCTATCCCGCCAGGGCTTTCCGGAAAGCGGCCGCCAACGCGCTGCGGTGCTCGTCCAGCCAAGCAATCCGCTGGTCTTCCAACCGGATCTTGGTGTAGTCATTGTCGGAGAGCCTTTCGCCGTGCCGTGACCGGCTGAGCCGCCCCAGGCCGCGCTTCAACCGTTTGGCCTCCAGCAGCAGCGGCAGCGCCTCGATCTCTGCCTCCGTAGGCCGCAAATCCCGGCTGTAAGCGGCCAGCAGTTCAGTGACCCGGCCGAGGTCGAGGGCGACCTTATTATCGGCTTCGCCTGGGCGGGTGTAGACCTTGCCGACGTCGTGGACGGCGACGGCAAGATCCAGGACGCGCACGTCCGCGTGGGCACTGTCGAAGTCCAGGACGCCCGCTACCTTGCTGCCGTTGAATACCAGGCTGCCTCGTCGGGCGCCGCCGTGCACTACCACCCGGGGCAGGTGTGGCAGGACTGCGGTTAATTGTGCGACCAGGAGCGCGGTCCGGGTTCTCAGGGCGGACTCTACCCCTTCCTCATTTGCCCGCGTGCGCAATTCCACCAGCACGGCGGGTTCGGTCACTGCCGCTGGAAGGTCGGCCACGGTCTGGTGGTACCGTGCAAGTGTTCGTCCCATAGCCTGCACGTGCGCCGGTGATGCATCGCTGAACGGTGTCCCTTCGACTCCCCGCGTGGCGATCCATAACCGGCCGTCCAGCTCTGCGTGGTCCTTGCCGGAGCTGGCGGAGGCCACCTCCGGTGCGGGGAATCCCCGATCCCGAAGCAGCCGCATCAGGTGGAGTTGGCGCGCAAGTTCCTCGTGCGGTTTGGATCGGTACGAGCGGCGCAGGTAGTGGACACCATCCGCGGCTGCAACGCGCAGGTGCTCGTTTTTGCCGGCTGGCACGGGGGCAACCGAGTTCCAACCACCCAGTGGCCACAGACTCGCGAGCTCGGACAGCGGGAGCTCCACCCCTGCACGGTCCAGCAGGACGCCCAGAGTTGACGTCATGCGCCTGCCCGCCCTTCTGCCACCCTATAGAACTCCTCCCGGTAGCGCCGGAAGACATCGTTTCCAGCGTTGTGCCAGTCAGCGTCCGCGTTTTTCACCTCGCCGTTGAGGCTGTGGAATATATACCGGGCCCAGTGAAACTGCAGGTTTCGCAGCCGCTCGACGCCGGCTGCCTCCCGATACGCGCCGAGGAAAGCATTGCACGGCTGGTCGGCCCGGGAAATGTCGCCGGTGGCTGAGTGAACGCCTTGGCGCAGCCGGTGGAGGAACTCGGCCACATCGCGGGCGGGGTCCGCCGGGGCACTACGGTCGAGGTCGATCACCGTAACGGTTTCCTCGGTCAGGAAGACGTGGATCGGCCGGTACTGCCCGTGGCTTTGGGCATGGACGCTGTCCACGGTGCCATGGGTGAGGTCGTCCAACCGTTCGAGCATGCCCAATGCCACCTCAGCGTAACCAGGACGGTCAGCCGCCGCTTTGACAAGGCGTCTTGCCAAGCTCGTCAGTTCCCCTGTCACGAGTAGGGAGTGTGGAGCCCCGATCCGGAGATCCACCTTATGCAGGTGGGCCAGCCATGATCCGGCCCGGGCACAGCCCTCGGTGAGTTCAGCGCCGTCGTCGAGCACTTCCGACAGTGCCTTGCCCGGAGCTCCCTGGCACAGCAGGACCTTTTCGTCCGCGCACCACGCCAGCGGCTCAACAGCCTGGAACGGGGAGCCGGCCCCCAGCCCGGCATTGCGCAAGGCCTGCAATTTTGCGTGCACGGCAGGCCCATCCTCGAAGGGGAACAGCTTGGCGAAAACAGGGGGGCCGCCGTCGAGATTGATCTTTACAGTGGCGGCCCCGGATCCGTCCAGCTGAATCACGTCTGTTGTCCACGTGCCTCCGTCCGAGGCGCCCGCAACCGCCCGATTCAAATGTGGGCGGACATACCGGTTGAGGAACTCCGGTGCACAGACCCGTTCGACACGATTGACCTGCTGCTCCTTGATACGGCGGTACTGGGATCGGATTTCGGTGCGGTTCATGCGTCATCCTTTACTGGGAAGGGGTTATCGGTAATCCAGCGCACTCGTGCGCACTCGCGCTTCAGCAGCAGCGGAAAGCTGAGGGCGTCCTTGGATTGCCGGGGTACCGCGCTACCGGTGACGCCAACTATCAAGTTGGTGGGGTCCGGCTGGAAACTGGGCTCCGTCACGGTCGGCTTCCTCTCTCGGGTAGGTAGCGGGCTGGTCAGCTTCGACTTCGGACTGTGGTGAGGGGTGGCGCCCATTGCCGTGGCTGGTGCCGTTCCACGTGGGGCCTAAGCCGGTGATGCCCTGTAGACGGCACATCGCGGTGTAGAGGCCGCCGCCGGCGATGAGCCGGTGGTGGGTGCCGCGTTCCACTACCCGGCCCGCATCAAGGACGACGATCTCATCGGCTGCCATGGCCGCAGCCATGCGATGCGTGATGATCACTGTGGTCCGCCCGGATGCCACCTGCAGGAGGGCCTCCAGCAGCGCGTGCTCGGATTGGGCATCCAGACCCGTCGTCGGTTCGTCGAGCACGAGGACCGGGCAGCCCTGCAGCAATCCGCGCGCCAGCGCCAACCGCTGTTTCTGGCCTCCGGACAGCGTTGCCCCGCGCTCCGCCAGCACGGTGTCGTAGCCGCGGGGCAGCGCCTCCACGAAGCTGTGGGCCTGGGCAGCGCGGGCTGCGTCCTGGACCTCTTCCAGCGAGGCATCTGGCCGGCCGTACGCAATGTTCTCCCTTACGGATGCCCGGAACAGCACGGCGTCCTGGGTAACCAGCCCCACCTGGGCGTGCAGGCTCGCGCCAGTCAGGTCACGCAGGTCCGTGCCGTCCAGAAGGACCCGGCCGATGGTGGGGTCCTGCAGCCGGCACAAAAGGGCAGCGATTGTGGACTTCCCTGCCCCGGTGGGTCCGACAACTGCCAGGGTGCTGCCCACCGGGACCGTCAGGTCCACATCCCGCAGGACGGGGCGGTCCTGGGTGTAGGCAAATCCAACCCCATCCAGGCTCAGCTGCTTCCGCGGTGGGCCGGCGGGACGGGCACCAGGTTTGTCCTGGATGTCAGGGCTGCGCCGGAGGGTGTCCGCGATGCGTGCCGCGCGCACCCCCGCACGGGCCAGCTGGGCCGGCAGCTTGGACAGGGCGCGTGTTGGGCCGAAGAAGTCACGCAGGTACGAGGTGAAGATGACCAGGTCTCCTGGTGTTAGCGCACCTTCGAGCACACGCTGGGCGCCGAGCCAGATCAGACCTGTGGTGGCTACAGCCACGACAGCGTCCACGGCGGCGCCAAACGTGGCGCTGGTGCGCGACGAGCGCAGCACTGCAGAGACTGAGGCATCGGAGTGGCGACGGAAGCGCTTGGATTCATGCTCTTCCCGTCCTGCGGCCTTGACCAGCTTGATCGCTACCAGTGACTCCTGCGCTACCGCCGCCAGGTCGCCCTCACTGTCGCGCGCGCTTTCCTCCACTGTGCGGATGCGGGCTCGAAAGCTGGACACCGTGAGGAGCAACAGTGGCAGCACCAACAGCAGTGCCAGGCTGAGTTGCCAGTCCATGACCAGCAGCACCCCGGTCATGCCGGCCAGTGTGAGCACGTGCGTTGAGGCGTCAACGAACGTCACGGTAAGCAGTGCCCGCACCTTGTCGACGTCTCCGGTCAGGCGGGTGGTCAGTTCACCTGTTGGTGTCCCTTCGTGGTATGCAAGGGGCAGCCGCTGCAGGTGATCATAGAGCTGGGTGCGGATTGATGCGGCGACCCGTTCCCCGACCACGGTCAGGACATAGCTTCGGGCTGCGCCCACCAGGGAGTCCAGGACGGCGATGCCGGCCAGCGCCACGACGACCAGGACCAGGATGTACTGGATGTCCTGGCTGGTGGGGTTCCCGCTGGGCAACAGCACTTCGTCGAAGAGATACTTCAGTGGCCATGGCTTGAGCAGCGCGATGCCCGTCCCGGCGACCGCGAGCAGCGCGGCCAGCACGCAGCCGGGCCATTGCGGGCGCAGGAACGGTCCGAAGGTACGCAGGATCATGTGGGCATGCATGACCGGAATAGCAGTGCCCGACGGGTGCGCCGCTGCGGCGGCGATGGGAGTCTGGCGTCCGCTGGTTCGTCTCACCTGGACCTCCCTCCCGCGGCGGCGCTGACGGCCCCTTCCCAAGCGTCCAACCAGTCAGGGACGAACGAGGAGTCCCGGACCGGGCGAACTACGAGGCGGTAGAAAAGGACCTCGGCGAAGGTGCGGGCAACGTAGGCGGGGACGGACCGGACTGCACCTTCATCGCCGCCGGCAGCCGAGTAGTCTTCCAGGAACCTGTCCACCCAGGGCACGGCGGCCGTGAGGTTTCCGTGCCGGTAGGCGCCCATGGTCAGTGTCTGCCCAATGAAATGGCCGAGGTCCCGCCCGGCAGGGGCCCATGCGGCGCGGTCGAAGTCGATGACCACGAGACGGTACCGGTCCAAGTGGATGTTCTTGGGTTGGAAGTCGCCGTGTGTGAGCACGCGGGGCCCATCGGCCCTGGCCAGCTCCTCAACGGTGGCTGCGGTGAGCTCTGCCACTCTCGCGGCGGACCGGGGCAAGAGCTCGGCCAACGCCTCGGCATACTCGGCCAGCTTTAGCCGCTCGAAGTCTGCCGCCAGGTCGGGCGCATAAACACCCCTGACATGGTGCAGGCGGGCCAGCCAGCGCCCTGCTCGGCCGGCTTCGGGCGCGGCGGATTGTGGGTCGCCGTCCAAGAGTGAATGCAGCGTGGTGTTCGGGGCCTCCTCCTGTGCGAGAAGCTGACGGGACGGGTCAAACCCGTAGGGTGCAGGGACCCTAAGCTCTGCGTCATCCAAGCCAGCCTGACGCAGGCTCCTGAGCAGCCGCCATGCCTGCTCGCCGCCGCCGGCACGGTAGCCCTTGCCGATCACTGCCAGCAGAGTCGAGGCGCCGGACCCGGAGTCAAGGGCTACGGTCCACCGGACAACCGGCCGGCTGCGGGAGGCGTGCACAACCGAGCGTGTGAGCACCTGCACCCGTCCCGGAGGCAGGGCATCAAGCGGTGGCGGCGACGCGAGCAGGGCCTCGGCAATCGCTTGCTTCTGCGCACGTGTATCAGTGTCAGGGTTTGGTGCACTCACGCCCGGTCTCCCGTCAGCTCGCGTGCAGCCAGGACGGCGAGCCGTTCCCGGGCCGACTTCACCGTTTCCTGGGCGACCTTCTCGTCGATCTCACCCAGACCGATGAGCAGGTGGAAGGATCTTGCTTGTGCACGCAGGCTGATGAGGACGCCGTGCCCCGGTTCCTGTGCTTCCGGGTCGCACCACGCGCTGTCTTCGTCGTCGGCCAGCGCTACCCATACGTGGGTTGCCCTGCTGGAGGCGCCCTGCCAGCTGGTTCCTCCAGTGCGCTGCAGCGCTGCCACGCCGTGGCGGAGTAACCGGTAGTAGTCCGGCGACAGGCACGTATGGACGGTGACCCCGTCTGCGCCCGGGGGCAGGTCGTAGGCCACCAGCAGGGAAGGGACAGCGCCAGCAAGGGCCACCCTTTTGCACAACCCGAACAGAGGGCTGTCCTCCTGCACATTCCTCAGCTCCGATACGACTATTCCGTCCCCCCAATCGATGCTGACTTCGTATCGGTCGTGGACGCCTCCGCCGTCGGCAAGGCCCCCGGGGTGGTTGGCTGGGACGTCCATGTAAGTGTTCAGCTCCTCCTGGCGGTTCCAGTCGTCAGTGGGATTGCCGATCACCAAAACGCCCCCGTTAGAGCCCCGGTACGCCAGGTAGACCAGCCGACCGCCACGCTCCGGGGCGAGCACGGCGAACAGGTGCTCGCTTCGCAGCACCAGCTCCTCGGCGCCGTCGTCGTCAATGTCAATCATTTCGGCCTCCAGCGGGCGGGCCTGCCGGCCGAACCATCCCGCGGCGGCGGCCAACACGCAGGCGGCTCGCACATGGCTGGCCACAGCCTTGGCCCAGGCGGCCGGCAGCCGGTCGGGGTGGGCAGTGTCGTGCCATGCCGTCTCATACCCGGAAGCAAGCACATGCTTCCAGGCCAGCGCCGTCAGCCGGTGTTCTGCGCCCGCCCGCTCTGCGTCGGCCACTACACGGCGGGCCCGGGCGAGGTGCTCCTGGTAAGGGGCCCACGCTTCGTCCTTGCACCAGCCGCTGTAGTCTTCTCCCGCGTGCCAATCCTTAGCCAGCTCCACGAAGGTTCCGCGTTCCACAACCCGGACACCGGGGCTCCTCCGGCGCTGGCGAAGCCACGATGATAGGTCCACAGGTAAAAGCTTGGGCTGGGTGGCAAGCCAGCGCAGGAATTCCTCATACCGACCAAGGGCACTGGGATGCCACGCCCCCACTCCCGCGCTCTTTTCCATGTCGTCCGCATAGACCAGGATGCTGTCATCACCGGGAGCCGTTGGAAGCTCGGCGGCCCGGGACAGGCTACGCCAGTGGCTCCTGTCATCAGGAGGAATCCAGTAGCGCAGCCGGGTCGACATCGGCACGACCTGCAGGCCCTTGCCGCCCTTGATGCGGTATGGGCGGAGGGCATCCGAAGGAGGAGGGCTGGCCGGGTCGGCCCCGTCAAATTCAAGCCTGTCGCTGACTCCGTGGGCACCATCGGAGGGATACAGCAGCCGGTCATCGAGCAGGACGTAACGATATCCGCCATTTGGCAGCCGGGGGTCGGTCAGGACCTTGGCAAGGCGGTCCGTATCCCACACCCGCTCAGGGACCCAGCAGATCTCCAGATCGCTCGACGCGCACCCGAGGTGGTGCCGGTAGAGCCAAAACAGCTCCTGCAGTTGCCGCCGGTTGTATTCCCTGTCGAAGGCGGTAAGGACGTTTTCGGAGTACGTCCCGCCCGTGAGTGAGACCAGGCCGACGTCGCGGAGCCGACGGACCTCCGCCAGGAACCAAGGGTGCTGCCAGGCTGCGGCTTCAATCAGTGTCCCTGACAAGTGGAGGTTCAGCGGGACGCGGTACTTCTCGTGCATCCGCAGCAGCGCACTGTACCCCCTAATGAGCGAGGTCAGGCCCTCCCGGTCCTGATAGCCGTCGGTAATCAGGAACTGATTGGCATGGTGGACGAGCGCCAGGGGAAGCGGAGCGGAAGCCGGCCTCGACCGCAGTCCCGGCTGGCTGGTCTGTTCGGTGCTCCGGCTGACCTCGATGTTACTGCGTGAGTGCAGAGCCTCCTCGTACACGGCCACATACTCACGCGCAGGCACCCGCCAGGAGAAATCTGCCCTCATTGCCCTCCGCTGGAGATGGTTCATTTCAGGCATCCGTGAGTAGACTGCCAGTGCGTTGTCCACAGCCGACAGCATGGACGCTACGCGGCGTTGCACGAAGACGAACCCCAGACCTTCGGCGGGATCCTCGACGTAATCCGTCACGGTGTCCGCGAGGCCGCCGGTGCGACGCACGATGGGGATGGTGCCGTATTTCAGGGCGATCAGCGGCGTCAGCCCGCACGGCTCGAAAACGGACGGGGCAAGGAAGAAGTCACTGCCGGCGTAGACCTGCCGGGCCAGGGACTCGCTCGAAGTGGGATGGTAGCTCACGCTTCCGGGGTAACACCGGGTGGCCAACTGCAGTTGGCGCCTGTACCGGGGCGCGCCCTCACCCATCACCACCACCTGGGCTCCCCGGGCGACAAACTGCTCCAAGGCGGAAGTCAGCAGGCTAATCCCTTTCTGCGATACCAGCCGGGCGACCATGCCGAAGAGCGGCCGGTCTGGAGCGGGCTCCAGGTTGCTCAGCTTCTGCAGGACTTTCTTGTTCGCGCCCTTGCCTGCGACAAAGTCGCCGTTGTAGCGGGTGTCGATCCACGGGTCCAGCCCGGGGCTGAACTCGGCGTAGTCGACGCCATTAAGAATGCCGCGGGCGGCGCCCCTGCGGGCGCGCAGCAGCCCGTCCAAACCCGCTCCCTGGGCCGGGGTGAGGATCTCCTCCATGTAACGGGGACTAACGGTGTTAATCCGGTCTGCGAACGCGATACCCCGTTCGAGCAAACTTCCGCCCTGCGGCAGTCCTATCAGTCGGTCGGTCGCCGCCCCCACAGGCCCCTGATAGGCGATGTTGTGGATGGTGAAGACGATCCCAGTACTTGCTAACGCCTGCCTGTGCACTCCCTGCCGGGCTTCCTGCGCCACGAGCCCGCAATGCCAGTCGTTGCAGTGAATGATGTTCGGACGCCACTCTCCCTGAGCAGCCAGCGCTGTGACTGCTTTGGAGAACAGCACAAACGGCATGACATCGTTGTCCTGGTAGCTGTACGGTAACTCCCGGTCGAACCACCCCGGAGCGTCAAGTGCGAGTACGTCCACTGCGCCCAAGGACGGGAGCCGGCGAACAGTGACGCGCTCGGCGATCGGACCGAACGGCACATCGATCGTCAGCACCGGGCTGCCTCCGAGGCCTTTGTAAGCCGGGATCACCAGACGGACGTCAAAGCCCAGCTCGGATAATCTCTTCGGCAGAGCACTGCTGACATCAGCCAGTCCGCCCACCTTCATGAACGGGTACGCCTCGGCACTGGCGAAGAGCACCCGTTGCCGCGTAAGGGCCGGGGCAGTGAAAGCGACCTCCGGCGGTTCCACCTTTAGGAGGACGCCGTCCTTGGTCCCGTTGGTGGGGACAGACAGATCAGTAAGCATCACGCTGGCATCCTGGGCGGGTGGAGAACCACTTCGGTTATTCCGGTGTGGTTCGTCTTCGAGCCAACGTCAATGCCTAGGCGGAGGAACCGGGTCATGATCGCCGTTCCCATCATCGATCGGAACGGGTCCACCGCCAGTTCCGATTACTGGGGACGCCTTATTCAGGCTCACGGGGGGCCATGACTGTAGGAGAATGCTGAGTTGCCACCCGCAACCCGGCACGTCCCCGGTATCGCGGGGACCGAACCGGCCGCGTAAGAGCTGAGTCAGGCGGCCAGATACTTTGCTTTCTACGAATTTCCTATCGTGAACAAGCGAAACCATGCCCATTCTGGCATAGGGAACTGTTTGTCCTCAACGGGAAAACACCCCTTTTAACGGGCAATAACCCCCCTTAATTCGGGCAATCTCCCCTTTCTTTGCGGGCAATCACCCTACTTGAAACGGCATGATGAGCAGTCCGGGCCGGCCGCAGGAAGCAGCCGGCCCAGGCGCCCTAATCAGTAAACCGGGCTTAGCGCAGATCGAAGCGGTCCAGCTCCATAACCTTGACCCAGGCCGCCACGAAGTCGTTGACGAACTTCTCCCTGGCGTCGTCGCTCGCGTAGACCTCGGCCATCGCCCGGAGCTGGGAGTTGGAGCCGAACACCAGGTCCACGGGGGTTGCGGTCCACTTCAGCTCGCCGGTGGCCACGTCGCTGATCTCGTAGACGTTCTCCTCGTTCTCCGATGCTTTCCACTTGGTGCCGGGGGAGAGCAGGTTGACGAAGAAGTCGTTCGTCAACACCTGGGGCCTGTCCGTGAGGACGCCGTGGGCGGAACCGCCCATGTTGGTCCCCATGGCGCGCATGCCGCCGATGAGCGCCGTCATTTCCGGTGCGGAGAGGTCCAGCAGGTACGCCTTGTCCAGCAGGAGGGTCTCCGGCGGGAGCTTCCCGCCTGGGCGCACATAGTTGCGGAACCCGTCCGCCCGCGGCTGCAGGTACTGGAAGGACTCGACGTCGGTCTGGTCCTGGGCGGCGTCGGTACGGCCGGGCCGGAACGGCACAGTGACGGGGAAGCCGGCGCCGCTTGCTGCCTTCTCCACGGCGGCGCAGCCGCCGAGGACGATCAGGTCCGCCAGTGAGACCTTCTTGGTGCCGTTCTGGGCGGAGTTGAAGTCCTGCTGCACCCTCTCAAGTGCCTGGAGCGCGTGGGACAGCTGCTCGGGTTCGTTGACCTCCCAGCCGCGCTGGGGCTCCAACCGGATCCGTGCACCGTTGGCGCCGCCGCGTTTATCGGTCTTGCGGAAGGTGGACGCCGCGGCCCACGCCGTGCTGGCCAGCTGCGAAACGGACAGGCCGGAGTCCAACAACTTGGCCTTAAGCGAGGCAATGTCCTGCTCACCGATCAGCTCGTGGTCCACTGCCGGGATGGGATCCTGCCACAGCTGGGCTTCCGGGACCCACGGCCCGAGCATGTGGGGGCCGACGGGTCCCATGTCGCGGTGCAGCAGCTTGTACCAGGCCTTGGCAAAGGCGAGCTGGAACTCATCCGGGTTCTTCAGGAAGCGCCGCCCGATCTCCTCATAGACCGGGTCAAAGCGCAGCGACAGGTCCGTGGTCAGCATGGTGGGCCGGTGCTTCTTGCTTGGATCATGCGCGTCCGGGATGATCTCCGGGGCATCCTTGGCCACCCACTGGTGGGCGCCGGCGGGGCTCTTGACCAGCTCCCACTCGTACTCGAACAGGATCTCCAGGAAGCGGTTGCTCCACTGCGTGGGCCGGTCCGTCCAGGTGACTTCGAGGCCGGAGGTGATCGTGTCACCGCCCTTGCCGCTGCCGTAGGTGCTGAGCCAGCCCAGGCCCTGGGCTTCGAGGTCGGCGCCTTCCGGCTCGGGGCCAACGTGTGCGTCAGCGTCGCCGGCGCCATGGGTCTTGCCGAAGGTGTGGCCGCCGGCAATCAGGGCGAAGGTCTCCTCATCGTTCATCGCCATCCGCTTGAAGGTTTCGCGGATGAACGCTGCCGCCAGCTTGGGATCCGGGTTGCCCATGGGCCCCTCGGGGTTGACGTAGATCAGGCCCATCTCCGTGGAGCCCACGTCCTCCGACATCTGGCCTTCGCCGATGTAGCGTTCGTCGCCGAGCCACGTGTCCTCAGGTCCCCAGAAAATCTCCTCGGGCTCCCACACATCCTCACGGCCGAAGGCGAAGCCAAAGGTTTTAAAGCCCATGGACTCGAGGGCCACGTTGCCCGCGAGGACCAGCAGGTCCGCCCAGGAGAGCTTCTGGCCGTACTTCTGCTTGACCGGCCACAGCAGCCGCCGGGCCTTATCGAGGTTGGCGTTGTCCGGCCAGCTGTTCAGCGGCGCGAACCGCTGGCTGCCGTCCCCTGCACCGCCGCGGCCGTCGTGGACGCGGTAGGTGCCGGCGGCGTGCCAGCTCAGGCGGATCATCAGGCCGCCGTAGTGGCCGAAGTCCGCGGGCCACCAGTCCTGGGAGGTGGTGAGGACCTCGGTGATGTCCTGCTTGAGCGCCTCGACGTCGAGCTTCTGGAATTCCTCGCTGTAGCTGAACGTGGGGCCCAGCGGGTTGCCCGCCGGGTGGTTGGCGTGGAGCACTGAGAGGTCGAGCTGGTTGGGCCACCAGTCGGCGACGGTCCGCGGGCGGTGCCCCTTGGGCTGCGGCGAATCGATCGCCGGATTCTCGCTCTCACTGCCGTGCGAGGTGACGCTGTCATGGGCCACCGGGCACCCGCCCTCAACCTTGCTATCGAGGCCTTGGGCGCTTCCCGGAGTGGGGACCGGGGGATGGTCCTGTCGATCGGTCATGTGCTTCCTTCCCTATGGCCGAGGCCGTGGTTGGACTCGGGCAGCCGGTGCAACCCTCCTATTTGACCATGAGCGGACGTGCGGGGGAGAGCCCTTAAGCCATCTGGGAATCGGCGGATTTTCTCCCCGCGATAGCCATCAAAAGTGTCTTTCAGGTTGCCGTGCTGCGCTTCGCCGGGGTGGCTTTGACGTGTTGCCCATCACTCTGTAAAATTTATGAAACGATTCAAGAACACAGGCGGACCCGAGAGTTGCCTGTCCCTTCAAACCCACCAGCAGTCGCGACGAAAAAGCCACGCCGGAACGGAAGAGTTCCGGCTCCTTGCCAAAGACGCCGAAGGAAACCATCGCATGACCACCATTCCCGCAACGGACATCCGTCCCAAGCTCGACGCCGGCCATCAGGGCAGGGACCCGAAGAAAGCCGCGATGAGCGGCTGGATCGGAGGCGCCCTGGAGTATTACGACTTCGCGCTGTACTCGCTGGCCGCGACGCTCATCTTCCCGGCCATCTTCTTCCCCAGCGGGAATTCAACCGTTGCAATCATCGCCTCGCTGGCGACGTATGCCGTGGGGTATGTCTCCCGCCCGGTGGGAGCTGTCGTCCTGGGGGCCATCGGTGACAAGCATGGCCGGAAGAATGTCCTCGTCTTCGCGATGCTGCTCATGGGTTTCGCTACCTTCGCAGTGGGGCTGCTGCCAACGTATGGCCAGGTGGGCATCCTCGCCCCCGCCCTGCTGGTGGTCCTCCGCCTGGTCCAGGGCTTCGCGGTTGCCGGCGAGTTGGGCGGTGCCAGCGCGATGATCGTTGAGCATTCGCCTGACGCCAGGCGCGGCTTCTTCGCGAGCTTCAGCCTCCAGGGAACGCAGGTGGGCTCCATCCTCGCCACCGCAGTGCTGCTTCCGCTGTCCGCACTTCTCCCCAAAGACCAGTTCGAGACGTGGGGCTGGCGCATCCCGTTCCTGCTCAGCGCCTTCGTGATCCTGGCGGGATACATCATCCGCCGCCGGGTCCAGGAGCCCCCGGCGTACCTGGCCCAGTCCGAAGCGGGCAAAGAGAAGCGCCGGTTCCCGCTCGTCGAGCTCATGCGCACCCACCCACGCGTCCTGATCCGCTGCATCATCATGACCTTCACCAACGTGATCGGCATGGCCACCCTGATTTTCGGCGTCTCCTACGCCACCCAGAAGGGCTACGGCATCGGATTCTCCAGCAGCGAATTCCTCTGGGTGACGCTCGTGGCCAACATCGCCGCAGTGATAACCATCCCGGTCTTCGGCGCCTTGTCCGACAGGATTGGACGCAAAACCCTCATGCTGGCCGGCGGCCTGGGCGGCGGTCTCCTGACCTGGGGCTACCTGTGGGCGATCGACCAGCGAAGCCTGTTCCTCGTCTTTGTGTGCGTGCTGATCGTGCAGGGAATCTTCTTCCAGATGTGGAACGCCACGTTCGCCACCTTCTTCCAGGAACAGTTCCCCATGCGGATCCGGGTGACCGGCTTTGCAGTGTCACAGAACATCGGCCTGATGATCGCCTCGTTCTTCCCGAGCATCTTCACGGCAGTGGCGCCTCCTGGCTCCACCAATGTCCCGCTGGTCATCGGGCTGATCACCTTCGGCATCAGTATCGCTGCGGCGCTGGCCACCTTCCTGTCCTCCGACACCAAGGGCAAGTCGCTTGAGGACCTCGAGACCCGGAAGGCCTGACTGCCGGCGTTGTGCCCCTGCCTGCCCGTGGAGGCAGCGGCACAGCTCCCGACGTCGACGCTCCGCTCGCGAAGTGCCTGCTGCGGCTAAGCCGCTACGTCTGAAATCGGGGCGCCTAGTGCGCTGCGCCCAGTTCGATGAGCAGGACTCCGCCGATGATGAGTCCCAGCCCGAGCATCATGACGGGGGTGATGGTCTCCTTGAAGAAGACTCGGCTGGCAACGGCGGTCAGTGCTACTCCGGCCGCGGCCCAGATGCCGTAGGCAACCCCGAGATTCATCCCCTGCTCCAGGGTCAGGGTGAGGAGCGTGAACGCCAGGAAGTACCCGACGGCGACGGGTATGTACCAGTGTCGCTTGCCGGTGGAAGCGACACGCAGGAACAAGGTGGCGGTCACCTCGGTGAGGATTGCCGCCGACAACAAGAGCCACATCATGAGCCGGCCATTTCTTTGGTGGGCTCTTCAGCCGGCTCTTTATGTGATCCGAGTTCAACGCACAGCACGCCGCCGATGACCATGGTGACGCCGATCAGCATCATCGGGGTCAGCGCCTCGCCGAAGATGAGGGCGGCCAGCAGCACGGTGAGTGTCACTCCCAGCGCGGCCCAGATGCCATAGGCGACTCCAAGGCCAAGTCCTTTGCGGAGGACTCCTGCGAGGAAGGCGAAGGACGCGGAGTAGCCGACAACAACCACGATGAAGAAAGCAGAATCGTCAAGGGCGGCTTTCAAGGAGAGGGACGCCGTCACCTCACTCAGGATCGCGCCGGCGAGAAGAATCCACTTCATGTAAACAGTCCTTGAGATTTGGCGGGGCTTGGTCCCCGTGTTTGCAACGGCGGGACTGCCGGTGATGTTCCCTGCCTTCCCACCCAACGGAGACAGGCGGGAAGCCCAGGACAGTTGGTTACGCCCTGTTTACGCCTGGGGGACGAGTTCCAGGCCCGCGGTTGCGGAGGTGCCGAGGTCACTCCTTGACAGGGCCTGCCGGGTGTCCAACGCATTGATCCATGCATCCGTATCGGCCACTGCTGCCCAGTTCGAGTTCAGCAGTGCGAGGAGCGTTGCGTGCACGGTCTTGGCGTCGACGGAGCCTGCGTCATTGGCGAGATTGATGGCGCCGGTGGCGTCTGGGAGGACTTCGGTGGTGAAGCCAAGGAACTCTGCCTCCACGGCTGAGGCGAGCACGCAATTGTTGGTCATGTAGCCCGCCAAGGTGACCGTGTCGACGTCGTGCTTCCGCAGCCATTCGGCGAGATCCGTACCGGCGTAGACAGAGCCGTACTGCTTAACCAACGACTTCCATGCACCCGTCTTGCGGCGATCAATTTCCGGATGCAGCTCGAAGCCGGGTGTGCCGGGCGCAAACACGGGCGCGCCTTCGCCCGCGGAGTGCTGGACCACGGCGATCGGAATGCCGGCGGCGGTGGCTGCGTCAACTGCCTTGGCAATGGCGGGAAGGGATTCCTGGTGGGGCGGGTACTGGATTTCGAGGGGGCCGCCAAAGTACTGCTGCTGGACGTCGATGAGGATGAGTGCGCGGCGGGGGGTGCTCATATTTTTGTTCTCCCTGGTGGTTCTTTGGGCTGCCTTCTGGCAACTGTTCCACTCTTCCCGCTGGCGATGTTTACCAACAGTGGCACGAAGGCGCGTATACGATGGATTCGGGCCAAAGTAGAGGAAGGGCCAGAATGAGGATCGCGGTGTACGCCTTCGATGGCGCAACGATGTTTCACCTCGCGGTTCCGCAGATGGTTTTTGACGAGGTGGCCCGTCAAGGCCTTGCCGCGTGGAAGACGGTCCTTTTCTCTGACCAGGAAGGCGGGATCACAACTGCTGAGGGTTATCGGCTGGGCGAGGTGAAAGGGCCGGCGGCCGCGGAAGCAGCGGACGTCGTGGTGGTGCCTTCATGGTTCGACGACGGGCGCGTCCCCAGCGATTCGCTGCGGCAGGTGCTCCAAGGGGCACACGGGCGTGGGGTGCCCATCTTGGGTTTGTGCCTTGGTGCGATTCCCGTTGCCGATGCCGGCCTGCTCGCCGGGCGCCGGGCCGTCACCCACTGGCAGGCCTTCGATTCGCTTGCTGCGCGGCACCCCGATGTCCCGCTTGACCAGTCCGTGCTCTATATAGACCACGGTGACGTGCTGACCTCGGCCGGTACGGCCTCCGCGCTGGACGCGTGCCTGCACCTGGTGCGCGCCCGGCTTGGAGCGGAGGCGGCGAACCGGGTGGCACGCAGCCTGGTCATCGCTCCGCACCGGGAGGGCGGACAGGCGCAATACATTGAGCGCCCGGTGCCGGAGCGCTCCTCCGATGACCCGATCTCGCGCCTTCTGGAATGGGCCTTGGCCCGCCTGGGTGAACCGCTTACCATCGACCGGCTCGCGGCGCAGGCACACCTGAGCCGCCGCACATTCGTCCGGTCCTTCCGGGCGGCAACCGGGACGACGCCGGCCGCCTGGATCCGCGCCCGCCGCCTTGACGCAGCCCGGCGGCTGCTTGAGACCACGGACCTGTCGATAGACCAGGTTTCCACCGACTGCGGATTCGGGAACGCCGTCACCCTCCGGCAGAACTTTGCGGCTGCGTTCTCCACGACTCCGACGGAGTACAGGCGGCGGTTTGATGTGCGGCTTGCCTAACAGCTTCTGCTCGTTCACGAGCCCCAAAAGTGTCGAGCAGTCGTCAGGAATGCTGCCGCTATCTGCTTGAGTGCCGGCCCAATCCGCCGCGCCGAAGCTGTCAGATAAGTCGAAGTAATGCTTCATTGCTTTCCCCCGTTCCAAATCATTCCGGATATAACTATTGGTCTTTCTTTCTGGTTCCAATGGCGTCCATATACGGGAAAGGCGGGGCCGGAGATTTCCGGCCCCGCCTTGGGGATTTGGGTTTACGGCGTCATTCCCACCATGGGAATCACCACGGGCGAGCCCGCCTGCCAGTTGAGCACGTCGGCCTGGCTTTGGCCGTCACGGACAATCACGTCCAGTGCGTTCGGATCGCTGGTGTCCGTATCCCGGGAGGCGATGCCGCCGTCGAAGACACCGGCTCCGCCGCCGAAGCGCCACTCCTTGATCCAGGACGGGTCGCCGGCTGCCCAGTACGCGCCGTCATAGACGGGGCGGACGTTGCCGATGCCCTCGCCGGCTTCGGCGTTGCCGAACATGGCCACGGCGAACTTTGCCGACGCCGGCTCGAGGGTTCCGAGTGCCTCCTTGGGCACCATGGTCACAATCTGCTTGGCTTCGGGTACTGCCAGCAGACTGACCGCCGAGGTGCGGGTGCCGTGCGGGCTGTATACGCCGGCACCATCAAACCGGCCGTCGGTGACGATGACGGAATCCCAGGCGTGCTCAACGTTGACGTTCGTGCCGGGCAGGGCAGGGGTGGCGGTTGCGTCGCCGTTGCTGAGGTAGACGTTGATGCGCTGGTGCGAGATACCCTGACCGCCCCAGGGGTTGGTGACGTCACCGGCAATGGTGCTCACGAATGCATACTTGTCACCGGCGTCGTACACGTCGACAGCGGTGAGGTCGAAGGCGCCGGGCACGTAGACCGGGTTGGTCGGATAGGTGTAGCTGCCGGGGCCGTTGTCATCTCCCGAGGGGTCCGTCAGCCCGCCGATGCGGTTGCCGTAGTGCAGCACGGTCCGTTCCTCGACTGCGGTACCTCCGTCGGCGCCCACTGCGGCTACCGTTACCGTGTTCTTGGTTCCAGGCAACGCGACGTCCACCGAGAAGGCTGAGGTTCCGTTCGCGGCCGGGGTCAGCGGGGCCTCCACCACCTTGCCGTTGACGGAGATGAACACCTCGGCCGCGGCCGTGGTACCGGACACTGTGGTGCTGTCCGAATCTGAAGTGATCAGCTGCGCCGGGGACGTGATCTCAAGGGCGGGCTCTGCGACGGCGCCGCCAGCGTAGCGGCTGGCGACGTTCTGCGGGGTCTCCACGGGTGAGCCGTGCTTCATGCCCGCTGCAAGCCGGACGTATTGGGCCATGGCCCAGGACAGCGGGGAGGCGGAGCCGGTGCTGCGGCCCAGGGCGTGGCCGTAGGATGTCGGTTCGTCCTGGTCCCAGACCTGTTCGGGGATCATGAAGCCGTCATTGGCTGCGGAGTGCATGGTGGCCAGGTAGGGCAGTGCGTCCTGGCCGTTCGCCAGGGCGTACTCCCCGCGTTCACCGGTCAGCAGCGGCCAGAGCCGTCCGACGCCGGTGCCGTCCCAGGGCGAGCCGTCGGCCTTCTCGCCGTATCCGTCGTAGGTGTAGCGGTGCCACATGCGGCCGCCTGGAGTTTCCTGTGAGATGGAGGCGTCTGTTTCGGCAATGGAGTCTGCTACGTGGGCGTCTGCGGGGGGTTTCACACCCAGCCTCACAAATTCAAGGAAACCGCCGTCCAATACAGCGTTTTCCGGATGGGTGCCTGCTCCGTTGCCCCAGTCCCGGACGGCGCCGTCGTTGGGATTGCCGCTTCCGCTGATGCGCAGGTAGTAGTTGCCGTCGCCGACCGGTCCATTGGTCGTGAACATCCACTTTTCCGTGTTGCGCTGCCACTCGTCGGCGGTGGCCCGATAAATTGCGGCGGAACCGGCGTCACCGTTCTTTTCGGCGATATCACCGGCAGCAGCCAGTGCGGCAATCTGTGAAGCGAGGGTCGATGTCGAGTACCCCCCGGTCTCTTCCCAGCGTTCCTGCGGGGTCTTGGGCCCGGCGGCAACGAGGTAGTCCGCGGCGGGCTTGAGCTCGTTGGCGTAGAAGTCCGCGTCGGTGCGCCCAATCTGGTTGGCGAGCAGGATGGGGAATGCTGTTTCATCCAGCTGGATGCCGTTCTGGCCCACCGTCCCGTCGACCTTGGACGTCTGGGGGAAGTGGCCGTCCGGCTGCTGCTGGTACTTGAACAGCCATTCCACTCCGCGGCGGGCAGCGTCCTTGTCCCCGGCGGCGAGCAGCGCGGACACCGACTGGTACATGTCACGTGCCCAGACCGCGTGGTAACCCTCGCGGTGCTGCTCAGCGTTCGCCACCTGGCCCCAGGGCGTGGTCAGTGATGCGATGAAGGCACCTGGGAAGGTCTTATCTTCATGGGCTTTGACCGTCATCAGAGATACGTCATACTGCGTCCGGAGTTCACCATCCAAGGCCTTGGCTGGCTTGTCCAGGGACTGCAGGTACTTCTTCCATTCCTTGGTGTAGTCCTTGGAAACATTGGGGAACCCGCGGTTCACGCTTGCGTTTGCGGTATTGATAGCCTCCTCGGCGTTCGCACCAAAGCCGAGGGCAAGGGCGAATTCCGTCTTCGCCCCTGTCAGGGGGATCCTTCCCGTCTGGGCAATATTTCCGGGCCCCGCCTCGGGGTATGCGCCGTCGAGTTTCCCGTCGGCGGCAAGGTCCGTTCCGCCGTCGCTGGTACCGACGTATCCGGTGCTGGTAGCGCTGAACCCTGAGCTCGACACCAGTGCCGAGGCGACGGGCGTGTCCGGGATGGAGAGGTCCTCTGCCACCAGGTCATCGCCGACCGTCCTGCCGGAGTCTCCGCCAGAGGTTCCGGCCAGGGAAGGATCAAACAGGGCAAAGAGCTGGTAATCACCGCCGTCGAGTGCCTCGAAAGTGACGCCGAGCGTCACGGCAGACCGCTCCGGGTCCGTCACATAAGTCTTAGTGAGCCGCCAGCGGCCAGCGCTGTCTTCAGTAATTTGCCGGTAGCTCAGCGCTTGCGGGTCTGCGAGCTCCACCCGTCGGGTCGTATCCTCATTTTCACGTTGGGAGCGGGAACCGTCGCTGACGGCGAACTGGAGTTCGCGGGTATTGGGTGTATCGGCTCGCGGGTAATACACCTCGCTGAGCGTTCCCTCTGTCAGGGTGTACCAGACTTTCGACGCCGTACTGACGGACGTTCCAACGCCCTCCTTGTCGCCTTTCGTCCATGTTGCGGAAGCTCCCGGCGCGCCCGGTGCAGGTTCTGCCTGGGCACTGGCGGGGGAGAAGGCGGCAGCCGATGCTGCGACGGCGATGGCTGCCGCAGCACACGTTGTTCTGAGGTGATGCTTCATTGCTCTCCTGAAGATTTGGGCGTTTTGGTCGCGCCAGCACGACCGGCGGGAATATATAAACGCCGTTAATAAATGCCCCCTTAGTATGGGGAGAAGCAGTTGAATCGGTCAAGGGGTGGCGTTGAAAAGCAGCACAAGAAAAACAGAGGCCACGGTCCCCGTGCTCCGCAGGATTTCCGCTTCCGCGGTTATCGGGGCTCTCGTTCTCGGTGACAGGCTGGACGCTAGCGAACTGATGGCGGCGACTGGGCTTTCCCGGCCCACTGTTCTGACAGTCTGCGACGAACTACTCAAGCTTGGCTGGGTGACCGAAATCGAGACGTCTTCCGGATCGGCCCTACGAAGCGGGCGCCCCTCACGAAGATTCGCGCTGAATGCCGGTGCCGGGTACGTGCTGGGGATCGATCTTGGAGCCACAAAACTGCAGCTCTGCTTGTCGAACCTTGCTGGCACCATCGTCGGTGAATGGTCTGAAAGGTGGCGCGATGAGCATGTCGGGGCACCCGAACGTCTACTGGTTGCCCGGCAGGCCGCACGGGAGGTCCTGGCCAAGTCGGGCGTGGAAGCGTCCATGGTAATGGCGGCCGGAATGGCAGTACCTGCCCCCGTCAAACCAAACGGGCATGCGGTTGCGCTCGAGTCCTACCTGCCTGGGCTTGCCGCCTTGGATCTGCGTCTCGCACTTCGCCCGGATTTCGACTGGCCGCTGATCGTCGACAATGACGCCAACCTCGCTGTTATCGCCGAACGCTGGCTTGGCGTCGCCCAGGACGTTGACGACGTCGTGGTACTCCTCTCCGGAGAACGGCTGGGTGCCGGAATCTACCTCGGCGGTCAACTTATCCGCGGCGGTGGATCCGCCGGTGAAATGAGGTTTCTGGAATTAGTGGAAGGCGTCGGAAACACAGATGCGATAGGCGGCATGTGCCGGGAACTTGGCGCAATAGCCGCTGCGGAAATCCTGGACGGGGACCGGCCGGAACCGCCCGGCGGTAGCGAGTTGCTGCGCCTCTGCGGCCGGGTCCCGGCCGCCGTGGACGCTGAGATGGTGCTTGGAGCCGCACGGAAGGGGGACCGGGCGGCACTCGATGTGGTGGAGGTTGTCACGGAGCGCACCGCACGAGCTATCGCCATCGTCGCCACGCTGTTGGATCCGCAGCTGCTGGTGCTGTCCGGGGGGCCCGCGGGGGCTGGGGACGTCCTGATCCCGCGGCTGGAAGAAGAACTTGAACGGCTCAAGTCCGCCCGGCCCCGCATTGCCGCTTCAACGCTGGCCGGCCGTGCCCCGCTGCAGGGAGCCGTGCGCATCGCGCTTGACCGCGCTCTGGCTACCCTGCTCCACTAGCTGGGCAACGTCCTCTCACTCCACTGAGCTCTGCCCGTTAGGTCGAGGCTGACCAGTCAAAACCAACTTCGCGCCAAGCGCGGTCAATGCCTTCCAGCGCTGCAGCCGGAAGGGGTCCTCGGCTGACTACGGTGATGTTCCGGCGCAGATGGGCCAGTTTCGCCGTGCCGACAATCGCGGTATGAACACCAGGCGCGTACGCCGTGAAGCGCAGAGCGAACTCGGTCCAATCCATGTCGCCTGGATCAAGTTCGAGTGCCTGTAGCCGTTCCCAATAGAGTTCTGCGTAGTGCCCGGTCGGCCGGTCGACGAACCGCCACGGCGCGTTCGCGATCGGGCGCTTGGCGATTACTCCTACTTCTGGCCGCCGGCCAAGAACGGTTCTGAGGTTCCACTGGTCAGCGATGTTGACACTGGTTTCGACGGAACCGAACCGGCCGGACTCAACAGCGAACGCGAGTGGCTCATTGTCTCCGCTGTAGCCGGCGACACCGATTTTCCCGGCGGCGATGGCCTTGTCCAGGGTGTCCTGAAGGTCGCCACGCCTCAGAATCTCGACCGGGCATGAGTGCAAATAGAAGATGTCGATGTGTTCCGACTGGGTCAGGCGCAAGGACTTCTCGATGCTGGTCAACACGCTGCCTGGGGTCCAGTCCCGTTGGCCGTTGATGCCGGGACCGCCTTTGGTTGACAGCGCGAACTCGTCCCGGCGTCGGCCGAGGTGCCGGCCGATGCGCTCTTCGCTCAGCCCGTAGCTAGCCGCGGTATCTATAAGCGTTACTCCGAGATCCACTGCTCCGTTGAGCACCTCGGCGGCTTCCGCCTCGGTGACATTGCTTTCACCAATTTGACCGGCACCCAGCCCGACGACAGAGACCTTCAAACCAGTGTCACCAAACGGTCGTCTCTCCAACATGCATTTACTCCTAATCCAGTAACCGCCCGCACCCTTTGTATGTGCATCGCAACTTCATCCGCATGAAGACGGTATTGCATCCCTATGTTTCCCGAACCGCCCCGCACCAGTGCCTCAACTCGAGCGTCTCTCCGGTACTTGCTATTAAGGAACCGGGGCGGCCAGGGGCGGGGCTCGTTCAAAGGAAATTTCATTAAGAGTCCTTTGGCTCTGGAGGTGTGCGTGCGGCACGGAGGCGCCTCCCAGCGCCTCCGTGCACGGGGCTAATTTCGGTGCCTGGTGCAGCTACGCCTGGAGCCAGGCAGTGGTCGCTCCGGGCAGGGAATCTGCCGTGAGCGGCGAACTGGAGACCAGTACCTTGCCGGCGGGCAGTTTGACGGCTTCCGTGCCGAAGTTCGTTACGGAGGTCCAGCCGTTGGGGCGGCGGAAGGCCACGACGTCGGACCGGCCGGTTTCCAGCCATTCCAGCGTTTCGGCGGTTTGCAGCTGTGACCGTAGGGTCAGCGCCCGGCGGTAGAGGGACAGGGTTGAGTCTTCCTGGGCTTCCTGGGCTTCCACTGAGTAGCCGGCAAACCATTCGGGCTGAGGCAAGTGGGCGCCGCCGGTCCCGAAACCGAGTGAGTTGCCGGAGGTTGTCCAGGGCAAGGGGACGCGGCAGCCGTCGCGGCCGATGTCCACGCCTTTGTTGCGGAAGAAGGCCGGGTCTTGGCGCTCGGAGTCGGGGATTTCGCTGCCGACTTCCTGCAGGCCCAGTTCCTCGCCTTGGTACAGGTACGCGGAGCCCGGGAGGGCGAACATCAGCAAGGATGCGGCGCGGGCGCGGCGCAGGCCGAGTTCGACGTCGACGTCTTCCTGCTTGCCTCCGGCGAGCAGCCACTGCTTGCCGGCCTCGCCGGCCATGATCTCGCCCTCGGCCGAAGGTGCGGACACGGGGAGCCCGTAGCGGGTGGCGTGCCGGACGACGTCGTGGTTGGAGAACACCCAGGTGGAGGAAGCGCCGGACGCCTCAGCCTCGGCGAGGTTTTTGGTGATGATCTTCCGGAACTGGGCCCCGTCGAAGTCTGCCTGCAGCAGGTCGAAATTGAACGCCTGGCCCAGGCCTTCGGGGCTGGCGTAGCGGGCGCGGCGGTCCGAGTGGACCCAGGCTTCAGCGACGGCGGTGCGCGGCGGGTTGTATTCGTTGAAGACCTTGCGCCACTCGGCGTAGATCTCGTGGACTTCGTCGCGGTCCCAGTACGGATGCGCACCGGCAAGGTAGAGCGCCTCGCCCTGGGCTTCGAGGTCTGCCTTGGTGGGCAGGGACTCTTCGAGGTTCTTGGTCAGGGCATGGGCGACGTCAATGCGGAATCCGTCCACGCCCCGGTCGGACCAGAAGCGCAGGGTCTTCAGGAAGTCGTCGCGGACTTCGGGGTTGTCCCAGTTAAAGTCCGGCTGTTCCTTGGCGAAGATGTGCATGTACCACTGGCCCGGCATGCCGTCCGGTTCGGTGATGCGTTCCCATGCGGGGCCGCCGAACACGGAGTCCCAGTCCGACGGCGGCAGCTCACCGTTTTCGCCCAGTCCGTCGCGGAAGATGTAGCGGTCGCGGGCCGGGGAACCCTTGGGCGCGGCGAGGGCTTCCTGGAACCACTCGTGCCGGTCCGAGGAGTGGTTGGGGACGATGTCCACAATCAGCTTGATGCCCGCGGCGTGCAGGGCGGAAGCCATGTTGTTGAAGTCCTCCAGCGTGCCGAGCCGCGGGTCAACGTTGCGGTAGTCGTCCACGTCATAGCCGCCGTCGGCAAGGGCTGAAGGGTAGAAGGGGCTCAGCCAGACCGCGTCGATTCCAAGCTCCTTCAGGTACGGGACCTTGGCGGTGATGCCGTTGATGTCGCCGATGCCGTCACCGTTGGAGTCGGCGAAGCTGCGGGGGTAGATCTGGTAGACCGAGGCCTGGCGCCACCAGTTGGGGTCGGCCATGTTCTTGGAGTCGGTGCTGGTTGCCTTGGTGACGGTGGAGGGCAAGACTGGGTCCTTTACTTCGTTCTTAGTGGTCGGTTTCGCGGCTGGGGTCACTTCACGGCCCCTTGGGTCAGGCCGGACATGACCCAGCGCTGGGTAAACAGGTAGACGACGATCGCGGGCGCCATGGCCATCAGGTACGAGGCGAAGGCGACGTTGTAGCTGTTGCTGAACTGTGTCTGGAAGATCTTCTGCAGTACCGGGATCGTCTGCATTTCCGGGTCGGAGATGATGAGTGACGGCATCATGAAGTCGTTCCAGGATGCGATGAAAGCGAAGATGCCTACGGTAGCGCTCATGGGTGCGAGCAGGGGGAAGATGAGCCTCCAGAACACCTGCCACGTGCCGGCGCCGTCGATGCGCATACTTTCCTCCAGCTCGAGCGGGATGGAGCGCAGGAATGCGGTAAAGAGCATTGTGTTGAACGCCAGGGCAAACACGATGTGCAGGATCGCGACGCCGAGTGGGTTGTCCAGTCCGACGAGGCCGGTGAGCTGGATCTGCGGTAGCGCCACCACGGGGAACGGGATGAACATCGCCGCGAGCAGGTAGAAGAAGGACCAGCGGAAGAGACGGCGGTCCCAGTTGCGGACGATCGCGTAGGCTGCCAGCGCCGACACGATGATTTCCCCCGCCACCGCGGTCACGGACACGAACACGGAGATCGCGAAGCCGCGGGGGAAGTTCGTGAGCGTCCACGCCTGGACGAAACTATCGAAGGTCAGCGGGCTCGGCAGCGAGAAGGCGTTGCCGTCCACGGCCTGGCCGGTGGTTTTGAACGCCATGCTGATGGTGACGTAGAGCGGGACGAGCACGCTGAGCGTGCAGACGATCAGGACGATGGTGGCGGGCCAGTTGCTGCGCTCCTGGTGGCCACGGACCCGATGTTTCTTCCCCGCTGCCGGGGGTCCTGCGGGAATGGTGCTGGGTGCGCTGCTCATGCTGCGATCCCTCCTTTGCCACGTGTGAAGCGAAGCTGGATGAGTGCGATGACGATGCTGATGAGGAAGAAGATCACGGCATTGGCCATCTGGTATGCGTAGTCGCCGCCTTCGAAGCCGCGGAAGATCGACATCGCGACGCTGCGCGTGGCGACGCCCGGGCCGCCGTCGGTAAGGCCGACGATGATGTCGTAGGCGTTGAGGTAGTTTTTGAAGCCAAGGACCATATTGATGACTGCGTAACCGGCGACGAGCGGCAGGGTGATGTGCCGCAGGTTGTGCCAGGGCGTTGCCCCGTCGATGGAGCTTGCCTCGTAAACCTCGGCGGGAACCGTGAGGAGCCCTGCGATGTAAATCAGCATCGCACTCGGAATCGACTGCCATGCCGTGACGACGACGATCGCCAGCCACGCCAGGTCGGGGTTGGCGAGGATGCTCGTCGCCAGCGGTTCGATTCCCATGCCTTGGCCCACGAGTGGCAGCGAGTTCGAAAAGAGGTACTGGAAGACGAACGCGATGACGATGCCCGAGATCACCATGGGGATCACGAATACCGTGCGCAGTGCGGCACGGAAGCGGACACGGGACGTGAGTCCCAGAGCCAGAAGGAAGGCCACGGCGTTGACGACGATGACGGTCACGAGCGCAAAGGCGAGCGTGAAGCCGTAGGCGCTGAGGACCCCCTCATCCTGGAAGACAGCGATAAAGTTTCGAATACCTATGAAGTCGAACTCACCGAAGCCAACGGAGTTCGTGAAGCTGTAGACGAATCCGAGTACGGCCGGCAGCGTGACGGCGAGGGTGAAAATCGCCAGCGCAGGGAACAGGAAAAAGTAGTAGAGCGGATCGAGACGGCTCTTGCGCGCACTTGTCGTTTTGGTCGCTGCCGGGGCCGTCACCACCGCTCCAGTGGAAGGCTTAGTCGTCGATGACATGAAGGGTCCTCGTTTCGTGCATTAGAACGGAAGTGTGATCACGCGCGGAAGGCCAGGCGCGCCCAGTCGGCGTCCATTCGGCGCAACGTGCTCTCGGCGTCGGCGCCACCCATGATCGACTGGAGGTAGTTGGCGGCGGGAATAGAGTTCGGAATGAACTGTGAGGCACCCATGTAGAAGCGGCCCTCGTCGTAGTACTTCTGCATCTCAACGATTCGGGGGTCAGTCACCGCTGGTGCGTCCTTGCTCGTGCCGAAGCCCAGGAATTCGGCGTTGTAGGAGTTTTGGATCTCCGGCTGCATGAGGTACTGAAGGAAGTCGCGGGCACCCTCCTGGGCGTTGGCGGCTTCGGGAACCCAGAGCGAAAGGTCGATGTTGACGCGGACTTTCAGATCGGCGGGGTCGCTGGTCATTGGCAGCGGGAAGGTGCCAAGATCCACATCGGTGCCGGCCTTCTCAATCTCTCCGAAGGCCCACGGACCCTGGAAGTACATTGCCGCCTGGCCCTGGGCCATGGCAGTGTTGCCGTCCCCATAGCCGCGGCTGGATGCATCAGGGTTGATGTACTTCGTCAGCTGGACCATGCGCTGCACGGGCTCAAGCATCGTTTTCTGGAACGACACTTCGGAATCCGGTCCGACGTTCTCGCCAATCTCATGCATTGTCTTGTAGAAGTCGCGCACGTTTACCATGCCGCCCACCGTGTAATCGAACAGGCCCTGCGCGACCGTCCAAGGGTCACGGAAGGTGCCGTAGATCGGAGTGATGCCGGCTGCTTTGAGTACCTCACATACCTCGATCAGTCCGTCCCAAGTTGTCGGGACGGCCAGCCCGTTCTGCTCGAAGATGCGGCGGTTGTAGATGACCGAGGCGGCCATGACCGAGTAGGGGATGACGCTCGTACGGCCCGGGTAGGTGGGGTACCAGTTCGTGAGGTCCAGAACGTCGTCGCGGATGGAAGCCGCTGCCGGGAGATCGGAAAGGTCCGAGAGTGCCCCGCGCTCCATGAACCGCGCCATCTCAAGGTTGTAGTTGAGGCAACCGAGATCCGGCGGGCTGCTGCGCACAAAGCTGGCGGAGAGATTTGTCGCCATATCGTGCAGAACGCGCACGCGGTCCTGCGACGCGGTAAATTTCGCCGCCAGGTCGCGGAAGTACGGCACGGCCTCCGGTTTTGACTGGTGGAACGTGACGGTGGGACGTGTGCCTCCCGGGGCGCACCCTGCCAGGCCGAAGGCGGCCAGGGCGCCCCCGGCAGCGGCAAGGAAAGTGCGTCGGGAGACTCGCGTCCCTATGGACGTCAAAGGTGGCAACATCGGCTCCTAGGGGTCTCACATGGTATTTATATGGATCTTATATTTAGGTCCTATACGAGGATGAGGGATAGAGGCGATATCGTCAAGGGATGAATGAGACCACGGCGAGGTCAACGCAGCTGTTGCGGCAGATCAACTCCGATGCATTGTTGCGCTTCGGTCTTCAGGAGCAAGTGTTCACGGCTGGAGAGGCCATGGCCGTGACTGGGCTGACGCGCGCCACGGTGCTCGGCGTTTGCGATGGTCTGGTCGAAGCCGGATGGCTGGAGGAAGTGGATGACGGTCAGGCCGCAGGCCGCACGAACAAGGGGCGCCCAGCCCGCCGCTACCAATTGCGCGAAGCTGCCGGTGTTGTTGTTGGGCTGGATGCGGGGGAGACCTACTTCACAGTCATTGTCGCGGATTTGCGCGGCCGTGAGCTGGGCACACGCCGCCAGAGCATTGACTCACACGCATTGGGCCGCGCCGGCCGCGGTGTCAGCGCACGTGAGCTGATCGCCCTGACCCTCGACGACGTCGGGCGGGCTCTCGATGACGTCCTACTCACGGTCGTCGGCGTTCCCGCGCCGATCGACGCAAACGGCATGTCTCCTGAAGGAGAATTCTGGCACTTGATGAATTCCGGCTTTGCTTCACACCTTCACGGCAGGGTCGTCGTCGAGAATGACGCCAACCTTGCCGCTGTTGCCGAACGCGCACACGAGCCGTCCGCTAACCAGGCAACGTTGTTGACCGGGGAGCGATTCGGTGCGGGCCTGATTGTCGATGGGCGCCTGCTGCGGGGGCCTCGAGGCGGCGCAGGGGAGATGCGATTCCTCGATACGCTGAGCGGCGGCAAGTTCGTGCCTGACGAAGGGGGTGCGGATGGGTTTGGAGCACTTGCCCGGAAGTGGGCGCGCTCGCGCATTCATTCCTACGAGGGAAAAACCATGCTGCGGCACATGCCCGAGGGGGAGATCAACGCGGAGGACGTGTTCCAGGCAGCCCGGGAGGGGGATCCCTTTGCAGAGGACATAATCTCCCGGCTCGGCGCCCGGCTGGCGCGGATTGCGGTTGTGCTCTCCAGCCTCCTGGACATTGAGCGTGTAGTCATCGCAGGCGGCATCTCACGGGCCATCGAGCCTGTCCTTGAACACGCACGCAGCCTGCTGCCCACCGATACCGGCTTGCCGCTCCCGGAACTTGTTGCCAGCACGCTCGGGGCCGAGGTCGTAGTCAAAGGCGCCATCGAGTCCGCATTGACACAAATCAAGGCCGAACCTCAAGCGTTCCTCCCGCGGACCGCCCAATCCTGACGCGTTCCTCCCGCGGGTGCGAGCACACGGTCTACGCCCGAGACCTCCCGGAGCCGGCAAGTACGCCCTCCGTGAACCCGCCCAACTTCTCCTCCACGGGCAAGGATCTACCCAGCCTCCGGACGTAAACTGACCTTCGCATCACCTCTTGTGGACAATGTGTCAGGAGCCCCATGCTCTGGAAGCTGCTTGTTGAATACCTGCGGCCGCACCGCAGGCTGCTCGCCGCCGTCGTCATTTTCCAGCTGGCGCAATCCATCGCGTCCCTGTACCTGCCCACCCTGAACGCGGACATCATCGATGAGGGCGTGGCCAAGGGGGACACCGGGGTCATCCTCCGCCTCGGCGGCCTGATGCTCGGGATTACGTTGCTGCAGATCGCGTGCGCCATCATCGCCGTCTACTTCGCGGCGAAGGCGGCGATGGGCGTGGGGCGTGACCTCCGCGGCGCCATCTTCACAAGGGTGGGGGAGTTCTCGGAGCAGGAGGTCACCAAATTCGGCGCGCCCAGCCTGATCACCCGCTCCACCAACGACGTCCAGCAGGTCCAGCAGTTGGTCCTGATGTCCGCCACCATGCTGGTCACCGCCCCCATGCTCAGCATCGGCGGGGTGATCATGGCCGTCAGGCAGGACGTGCAGTTGTCCTGGCTGATCGCCGTCGCCGTCCCGGTGCTGCTCATCGCGGTCGGCCTGATCACCGCCCGGATGGTGCCGCTGTTCCGCAAGATGCAGACGCGGATCGACACCGTGAACCGCGTCCTCCGCGAGCAGCTCACCGGCATCCGTGTGGTCCGCGCCTTCGTCCGCGAGGACATCGAGACGGGACGCTTCGGCCAGGCCAACGAGGACGTCACGGACACCGCCCTCCGCGCCGGCCGGCTGATGGCGCTCGCGTTTCCCACCGTGATGCTGGTGCTGAACGTCTCCAGCGTGGCCGTGATCTGGTTCGGCGCGTTCCGCATCCAGGACGGCTCCATGCAGGTGGGCACGCTCATCGCGTTCCTGAGCTACCTGCTGCAGATCCTGATGTCCGTCATGATGGCAACCTTCATGGCGGTGATGATCCCGCGCGCGGCCGTCTCGGGTGACCGGATTGGGCAGGTGCTGGGGACGGAGTCCAGCGTCCGGCCGCCGGAGCGTCCCGTCAGCACCAGCGTGCGCACCGGAGAGCTGGAAATGCGCGACGTCGGATTCGCCTACCCGGGTGCCGACCAGCCCGTCCTCACCGGGATCAGCTTCACCGCCAGGGCGGGGCAGACGACGGCGATCATCGGCAGCACCGGCTCCGGAAAGACCACCCTGGTGAACCTCATGCCCCGGCTGTTCGATGCCACCACCGGCTCGGTCCGGATCGACGGCGTGGACGTGCGCGAGCTGCACCCGGACCTGCTCTGGGGGCACATCGGCCTGGTCCCGCAGCGGCCCTACCTGTTCAGCGGCACCGTGCGCAGCAACCTGCAGTACGGCAAGCCGGACGCCACCGAGGACGAGCTGTGGACCGCGCTGGAGATTGCCCAGGCCCGTGGTTTTGTAGAGGAGATGGAGGGCGGGCTGGATGCCGCCATCTCGCAGGGCGGCACCAACGTTTCCGGCGGGCAGCGGCAGCGGTTGGCCATCGCCCGGGCGCTGGTGAAGCGGCCGGAACTGTACATTTTTGACGATTCCTTCTCCTCGCTGGACACCGGCACCGACGCCCGGCTCCGTCAGGCCCTCAAGAACAGCACCGCCGGCGCCACTCAGGTGATCATCGGGCAGCGCGTGTCCAGCATCATGGATGCGGACCAGATATTGGTGCTCGACGACGGCAGGATCGTAGGGCGCGGAACGCACAGTGAGCTGCTGGAGACGTCGGAGACGTACCGCGAGATCGTCTCGTCCCAGCTGGCGGCGGAGGAAACGGTATGAGCCCGGAACCAACTCCAGCATCCGGCACCAAAGCCGCGCCAGCCTCCACAACCGGAAGCGCCGACGTCGTACGCATTCCCCGTCCCGCAGGCGGACCGGGGCGCGGCGGCCCGTTCGCGGGGATGAACGTCCCCGCGGAGAAGGCGATGAACTTTTGGCCGTCGGCCAAGCGCCTGCTGGCGAAGCTGCGGCCGGAACGGGCCTGGCTGCTGCTGGTGTTTCTGACGGCGGTGGCAGGGGTGGCGCTGTCCGTGATCGGGCCGCGGCTGCTGGGGGAGGGCACGAACCTGATCTTCGCCGGCGTCGTCTCCCGCGAACTGCCGCCCGGGGCCAGCAAGGAGCAGGTGATCGCGCAGCTGCGGGCGTCCGGGGAGGGGCAGCGCGCGGACATGCTCAGCGCTATGGACCTGGTGCCGGGTCGGGGGATCGACTTCGCCGCGCTGTCCTCGGTGCTGATGTGGGCACTGGTGCTGTATGTGCTGTCGTCCGCGTTTATGTGGGTGCAGGCGTATGTGCTGAACGGGGTGGTGCAGCGGACGGTGTTCGGGCTGCGGGAGGAGATCGAGGCGAAGATCCACCGGCTGCCGCTGCGGTATTTCGACTCGATCCAGCGCGGTGAGCTGCTCAGCCGGGTGACCAACGACGTGGACAACATCTCCCAGAGCCTGCAGCAGACCATCAGCCAGGCGGTCACGTCGGTGCTGACGGTGGTGGGCGTGCTGGTGATGATGGTGATCCTATCGCCCACGCTGGCGCTGATCGCGCTGGTGACCATTCCGCTGACGCTGGGGATCACGGCGCTGATTGCCAAGCGCTCGCAGAAGCTGTTCGTGGCGCAGTGGAAGCATACGGGGGAGCTGAACGGGCAGATCGAGGAGACGTACACCGGGCATGCGCTGGTGAAGGTGTTCGGCCGGCAGCAGGAGGTGGGGGAGCGGTTCCGGCAGAAGAACGCGGAGCTGTATTCCGCCAGTTTTGGAGCGCAGTTCATTTCAGGGCTGATCATGCCGGCCATGACGTTCATCGGGAACCTGGTGTACGTGGGGATCGCGGTGGTGGGCGGGCTGCAGGTGGCGTCCGGGGCGATGCAGCTGGGCGACGTGCAGGCGTTCATCCAGTACGCGCGGCAGTTCACCATGCCGCTGGCGCAGCTGGGGTCCATGGCCAACGTGCTGCAGTCCGGGGTGGCGTCAGCAGAGCGGGTGTTCTCGCTGTTGGATGAGGACGAAGAGTCTGCGGAGCCTGCTCCTTCTGCTTCTCCTGTTTTTGGCGGGGGGCGACTGGTGTTCGAGGATGTGTCCTTCTCGTATTCGTCGGACAAGCCGCTGATTAGCGGGCTTTCCCTGGTGGCGGAGCCGGGGCAGACGGTGGCGATTGTGGGGCCCACCGGGGCGGGGAAGACCACGCTGGTGAACCTGATGATGCGGTTCTACGAGCTGGACGCGGGGCGGATAACGCTCGACGGCGTGGACGTCACCTCAGTGCCGCGGCGCGAGCTGCGCTCGCGTCTGGGGATGGTGCTGCAGGATACGTGGCTGTTCGGCGGGACCATCCGGGACAACATTGCGTACGGGCGGCCGTCGGCTACTGAATCCGAGATTCTGGAGGCGGCGCGGGCGACGTACGTGGACCGGTTCGTGCGGTCACTGCCGGACGGGTACGACACTGTGCTGGATGACGAGGGCGCCAACGTGTCCGCGGGGGAGAAGCAGCTGCTGACGATTGCGCGGGCGTTCCTGGCCCGGCCTTCCGTGCTGATCCTGGATGAGGCGACGTCTTCCGTGGATACCCGGACGGAGGTGCTGGTGCAGAAGGCGATGAGTGCTTTGCGGTCGGACCGTACTTCTTTTGTGATCGCCCACCGCCTGTCCACGATCCGGGACGCCGACCTCATCCTGGTGATGGAGGCCGGCCAGATCGTGGAGCAGGGCACGCACGCGTCGCTGCTGGCCGCCGGCGGGGCCTACGCGCGGCTGTATGAGGCGCAGTTCGCGGCTCCTGTGGCGGAGATGTAAGCAGGAATCGGCACACTGGCACCACCGGCGCTCTGTTCCGGTCGTGAAGCATCACGGAAGAGGCGCTGCCGGAGGACTTTGTTGTTCATGGCAGCGACGAGCGATCTGCGGCATTTGATCGCGAGTGGGACGTAGCATCACTGTGTATGGACTGGCACCGATGGGCAGCGCAACAGGAGTTATCGCCGGCGCTGACGAGAAACTACGCGACGATTTCAGTTCCGATACCCTGGAGCTGAACGAGGTCGAGAGGGAGTGAAAGCTTGGTGCCAGCAAGCTGCATCCGTTCGGGCAGTTGAGGGTTCCTTAGACGGGTTCAGTCCCTGAATTCTCGAGTTCCTCGAGCAGCTGAAGACCACGCTTTGCCCAAGCGATTTCCTGTTCGGCCTCGGCAAGCTGCCCTTCGTAGGCAAATATTTTGAAACGGACGATCTGCTCCCGTTCCTCTTCGGGGTGCCGGGTAAGACGACGGGCAAGTGTGGCATGAGTGCGCCCTTCGAGAGTCTCGATCATTTGAAGGGTTTGGAGGCGTTGTTCCTCGTAGTGTGCGATGTGGGCCTGCAGCTGCGCGGCCGCCGCACCCGAGGGTGCCCACTCGAAGTATGCAGCCTTGAGGCGGGCGGGGTTTCGGTCCTGCACGTAGGTTAACGGCTGACTTTGCCACTGCCGCAGGGCTGCCTCTCCTGCGGGTGTGAGGGCATACTGCGTCTTGGTGGCTCCGCGGGTTCCCCACGGAACGGGCTGACTGGAGAGCAGGCCCTCTGAGTGCATCTTCCGTAACTCTGGGTAAATCTGCGAGTCGGGGGCGTGCCAGACGTGGCCCACGGAGGACCTGAACTGCTTGACGAGGTCGTAGCCCGTCAGCGGACCCGAGGACAGCAGTGCCAGCAGGGCAGAGCGTAGGGTCACGGTCAGGTCCTTCAGGCGGGGGAACTTTGTTTCTTAGCCTAGCTTCAGTGGCGAAAGAAGTTGCAACTCACTATGTAGATAGATAGCCTGTGGTGCACGCCACTAAATAACTATCTTTATAGTTATGTAGCCCTCCGGCCCGCTCAACGACGAAGGACCGCTTCATGACCGTCTCCGCTACGAAGACCAGTACCACTGCAAAACTCCTGTCCCACCCGCTCAACGTCTGGTATGCGGTGGGATGGGACCACGAAATCACCTCCAAGGGGATTCTCTCCCGCACCGTCGCGGGCCGGCCCCTGGCCCTCTACCGCACCAAGGATGGTGGCGCTGTCGCGCTGGCCGATGCCTGCTGGCACCGTCTCGCCCCGCTGTCCCAGGGCAAGCTCGTGGGTCGCGACGAGATTCAGTGCCCGTACCACGGTCTGCGTTACAACGCCGCCGGCCGCTGCACTTCGATGCCGGCCCAGGAGAGGCTCAACCCCTCCGCCACCGTGCCCTCCTTCCCAGTGGTCGAACGCTACCGCTACGTATGGGTGTGGCTCGGCGACCCCACGATGGCCGACCCGGGCCTCGTGCCGGACATGCACGAGATGGACAGTCCAGAGTGGGCGGGAGACGGGGAGACCATCCATGCCCCGTGCAACTACCAGCTGGTCCTGGACAACCTCATGGACCTCACCCACGAGGAGTTCGTGCACAGCTCCTCGATCGGGCAAGAGGAGCTGTCCGAGTCCGAGTTCGAGGTAACCCACGACGAGACCTCAGTGACCGTGACCCGCTGGATGCGCAACATCGACGCCCCGCCGTTTTGGTTGAAGAACATGCGGGACAAGTTCCCGGGTTTCGAGGGCAAAGTGGACCGCTGGCAGATCATCCACTACTCCTTCCCGTCCACGATCTGCATCGACGTTGGCGTCGCCGAGGCCGGGACCGGGGCGCCCGAGGGAGATCGCTCGCGCGGGGTGAACGGCTACGTGATGAACACGATCACCCCCGAGACGGAGCGCTCCTGCCACTACTTCTGGGCGTTTATGCGCAACTACCGGCTTGAGAGCCAGCTCATCACCACGGAACTGCGCAACGGCGTGCACGGGGTCTTCGGCGAGGACGAGGCTATGCTCCTGGCACAGCAGGAAGCCATCGACGCCAACCCGGACTACGAGTTCTACAACCTCAACATCGACATGGGCGGGATGTGGGTGCGCCGGCTCCTTGAGCGCGCGCTCGAAGCAGAGGGCCGCCTCGCCGCCCTGCCGGCCGTCTGAGCAGGAGGAGACCCACCGTGGCCGATTCCCACCACATTGTCTGGCAGCAGGCGGTCGTCGACTCCGTGTCCGACGTCGCCGAGAACATCCGCCGCATCATCCTGCGCCCGGAACGCCCCTGCGCGGTGCGGCCGGGCGAGCACGTGGACGTCTGCACCACCATCGAAGGCGAAGAGCACGTCCGCTCCTACTCCGTGGTCGACGCTGCTGAGGACGGCACGCACCTCGCCCTCAGCGTCTTTCGGACGCCAACCTCCCGGGGAGGCTCCGTGTTCATGCACTCGCTCAAGCCCGGGCAGGTCCTGGCGATCACCCAGCCGCTGCAGAACTTTCCGCTGCGTATCGGGGCACCCTCATACGTCCTGCTGGCCGGCGGCATCGGCATCACCGCTATCGCCGGGATGGCCGCGCTGCTGCGGCGCCTCGGAGCCGACTATCGCCTAATTTACGTAGCTCGTTCCCGGGAGGCGATGGCCTACCTCGACGACCTCGCCGCCGTGCACGGGGACCGTTTCGAGGCGCACGTCGATGCGGAAGGCACCTCCCTGGACGTCCAAGCCCTCGTGGGTTCAGTCCCCGAGAACGCCGAGCTTTACATGTGCGGGCCCATCCGGCTCATGGACGCCGTACGCCGCGCCTGGATAGAGCGGGAGCTCGACCCCACGAGCCTGCGCTACGAGACCTTCGGCAACAGCGGCTGGTACCAGCCTGAACCCTTCACCGTCCGAATACCGCGGCTCGGGGTGGAGGCCTCTGTCGGCTCGGACGAGTCCGTGCTCGAGGCACTCCAACGCGAAGGCGTAGACATGATGTTCGATTGCCGCAAGGGTGAGTGCGGACTGTGCCAGGTCAAGGTCCTTGAGCTCGCCGGGCGAATCGACCACCGCGACGTCTTCTACTCCGACCGGCAAAAGGAACCCAACACGAAGATGTGCTGCTGCGTCTCCCGCGTGGTCGCCACCGAGCCGGGCACAGTCCCGGCACCCCGCCCCGCCGTCCTCACCATCGACGTCCCCTGAGAGGCATCAGTACCATGGACATCCGACACCAGATCGACGCATCTAAAATGTCGTCATACCAGTGGCTCATCATCGCAGTGACCACCTTCCTCAACGCCCTCGACGGCTACGACGTGCTGGCCATGGCCTTCACAGCTACGTCCGTGACTAAAGAATTCGGGCTCTCCGGCACCCAACTCGGCTGGCTCCTCAGCGCGGGCCTCATCGGCATGGCCGTGGGCTCACTCGTCCTGGGGCCATTCGCCGACCGCTACGGCCGGCGCAAGATCCTCATCGTCGCGCTGGCTATCAACGCCCTTGGCCTGTTTTTGTCGACGACGGCGAATTCCGCCTTCGAGCTCGGCCTGTGGCGGATCGTCACGGGCCTGGGCGTGGGCGGCATTCTTGCCTCCGCGACCGTGATCACGAGCGAGTACGCCAGCGCCCGCCGCCGCGGTATGGCCGTGAGCATCTTCACCGCCGGCTACGGCGTGGGCGCCACGCTTGGCGGCATGGGCGCGACCCAACTCATCCCCGCCTTCGGGTGGCGATCCGTGTTCCTCACCGGTGGCCTGCTGACCCTCGTGGCGATAGCCCTCGTCGTCGCCCTGATACCCGAATCCGTAGACTACCTGCGCACCCGGCGCCCGCAGAACGCCGTCGAAAAGCTCCAGCGCATCGCCCGGCGCATGCGCCTTGAAGGTAACGTTGAACTCGACCCAGCCCCCATCAGCACAGGCAGGCAGCAGGGCAGTGTGGCCACGCTCCTGAGCCCCCGCTACCGTACGGCCAGCATCCTGCTATGGATCTCCTTCTTCGTCATCATGTTCGGCTTCTACTTCGCCAACTCGTGGACTCCCCGCCTGCTCGTGGAATCAGGGATGACCGAACAACAGGGCATCATCGGCGGGCTCATGCTCACCATGGGCGGCACCTTCGGCTCGCTGCTCTACGGTGCCCTCACCACCCGGTGGGACGAGCGGTTGACCCTGATGGCCTTCACGGTGCTCTCCGCGGCGACCCTCGTCCTCTTCATCACCACCACCTCAGTGCCCCTGCTGGCGTTCGGCTCCGGCGTCGTCGTTGGGATGCTCGTCAATGGCTGTATTGCCGGCCTATACACTGTGGCTCCCATGACCTACGAGCCCGGCGTCCGCACCACAGGCGTGGGGTGGGGTATCGGCGTCGGCCGGGCCGGCGCGATCCTCGCTCCCATCACCGTCGGCGCACTGCTCGACAGTGGGTGGAAGCCCCCGCAGCTCTACATCGGCGTGGCTGTGGTGGTCCTCCTCGCGGCCGTCGCCCTGCGTCGGCTGCGCCCCTACAGGGAAACTGGTTCCCCTGCTAGCGAAAGCTCTGAGTCTACGACGACCACGCGATAAAACTACGCTGGGTGCTGGCCCTGGGCCTCGGGACAGCACCCAGCTTCGTGTCGGCTACGCCCGCTGCTAAGTAGCCGCTTGCGCTGAACGTACCGTGCGTCCCGTCTCAAAGAGGCGTGCCGGTGAAGCCGGACGAGGAGAGGCGCCGGGGGCGACAAGCCGCTGATTAGTGGGCTTTCACTGGTTGCGGAGCCGGGGCAGACAGTGGCGATTGTGGGGCCTATCGGGGCGGGCAAGACCACGCTGGTGAACCTGATGATGCGGTTCTATGAGCTGGACGCGGGGCGGATAACGCTCGACGGCGTGGACGTCACCTCGGTGCCGCGGCGCGAGCTGCGCTCGCGGCTGGGGATGGTGCTGCAGGATATGTGGCTGTTCGGCGGGACCATCCGGGACAACATTGCATATGGCCGGCCTTCGGCTACTGAATCTGAAATTTCGGAAGCTGCGCGGGCGACGTACGTGGACCGGTTCGTGCGGTCGCTGCCGGATGGGCACGACGCTGTGCTGGATGACGAGGGCGCCAACGTGTCCGCGGGGGAGAAGCAGCTGCTGACGATTGCCCGGGCGTTCCTGGCCCGGCCGTCGGTTTTGATTCTGGACGAGGCGAAGTCTTCAGTGGATACCCGGACTGAGGTGCTGGTGCAGAAGGCGATGAGTGCCTTGCGGTCCGACCGGACTTCTTTTGTGATTGCTCATCGCCTGTCCACCATCCGCGACGCCGACCTCATCCTGGTGATTGAGGCCGGGCAGATCGTGGAGCAGGGGACGCATGCTTCGCTGCTCTCTGCGGGCGGGGCGCACGCGCGGTTGTATGACGCCCAGTTCGCGGCGCCTGCGGCGGAGGTTTAAACTCTCCACCGTCCAGGCGGGGCGTTAGTCTAAAGCAGTGACACAAATTGATACGCCTGAAAAATCGGATACCCGGAAAACTGTGACCGGCGTTTCCAAGAAGAAATCCTCGCGAGGAAGCAACCTAAGCCCCAATTCGTGGGTCGGGATCCTTCTGGTTGTCCTTTCGGCCGTGGCCCTTTGGCAGACGATCCAGCAAGCTCTCACTAGGGACTTGACCGGATTGGAAACGACTCTTTTCAGTGCTATTACCTTTGTTTTGTCTAGCATCGGTTCATTCATCGTCAGCGCTCACTTCAACCAGATGCAGGCGCGGAAGGAATACGAGCAACTAGCCCGGCCTGCTCTACGCCGCGTTGACTCCCTCCAGCAAGCCCTTGAAGTGGTAGCGACGGGCGTGGATGCGAGGTTGAAGAGATGTCAGGAGGACGCTAGCGCTAACGTGGAGGAACTTATCTGGCTAAAGGGCTTGATGACCCAGCTTCAACTTCTTTCACACAACATCAAGGATGCGAACTCTGATTGGCGGGAGATGCTGCCCGAAGATTATGAGGACGCACTTCGACGCGCCTTTGACGAGCTGGGAACATCCAGGGCGTCCATTGACACGCTTACCAGTGAGATTGAGCTCCAAAAGGCTAAGCAGGCCGCGGGAGACCAGGATGCAAAAGCAAAAATCGCCGAGCTGGAGAAGCAACTATCCGATCAGCGCCGCTCCGCCAGTTCAAGGGGTATCAACTTTTTTTCGTCATCGGGTGACAGTTCCCTTGGCGTCACCGGAACCCCAATTTCTCCCTGGACGTCTTCCACGAATATCGTCATAGGCAAGCATGGTGATAATTGAACTAGCGCGATCGGCCGCTCCAGACTTTCAGCCTTGAACTAAGGACGAGGTTTCCTTCTCGATGCTGATTGCCTTATTCATCCCACGCAAGTGAAGACCGCAGCGCCGTCGTTCCGTGGTCGCAGTTGGCAGCGGCCACGGAGAGCGAGAGTCAGACCTTTCTCCAGGCGGCTGATCTTCCCGCCTTATCAGGGACACGTTCAATTTTATTGACGTCTCGCAGGGAATAGAACACGTCTTTCATCGAGTTTTCTGACTGAATACCCGTAAGGTCTCTTGCCACCTTGTTGGTAATCTCCGCGTGGGATTCAAGATACTCCATCACCAGTTCTTCGGGACGGGCTAACTTGTCGTGGGGCAGAACCGCCACGAAGTAGTTGCCTTCGACCGAGAATCTAGGCTCTTTTAGCCTGGCCTCGGTCATTTTTTCACGAGCGGTGCGCAGTCCCTCACCGAAGTCCTTGTTAGGGGGATCATCGTAACGGTTCAAGAGCCTTAGTATCTTTGGGTTCCGGGAAGCGCGTTCCTTAAACAACAGCTCTAACGTCATTTGTCCCGGCAGGCCTCCGGGACTCAATACCTCAACCCGGTTGTCAAAGATCGAAACCCGAACATCATCGGAAATGTTGTAGTCACGGTGAATGATCGCGTTCACGATGATTTCTTTCAGCGCTTCAGGTGGGTACTTCATCGGTTCCATCGAGCCATCGGGTTGGAGTACGGAGACCGACTCGATGATTCTCGTCGTCTCTACGAGCGTCTCCTCTATCAGCTTTCGAGCGGGCCCGTTGACAGTGATCGGCTCGAAGGCGAGGTGTTCTCGTCTAGGTTCTCCCGTGGTGTTGTACCGGGAGATCTTGACGGCACAGCGCTTGGGTACCAGCCCGGTAGGGTGCTCGGCAAATAATACTGCCGCGGCCACCTTGCATTGGCCAGTCGAACGGTCCGCCAATCTCTCCTTGCGAACAAGTTCTTGGGGGCCCGTACTGGGGCTGTAGGACTTGAGAAAAAATTCCAACTCCACTTCATCCGCAAACTCTGCAACATCGTAGTCAGCCAGCAACTGGTCTTCGTAGCTCTTTGTGCCTTTGGAAAGCTGAAGATCTGTCACTGCCTGACCGACAAGTTCTCTTGAACTGGCAGCCCGTCGAATTAAGCATTTGTTTCCAGACGTGTAGTGAACGTCCACGCTTTTCTCGACTCGGATTAGACAAGCGATGCCCTGTGCTTCACGCCCCTGGATTTGAAGGTTCTCGTAGGAGAAGGGAACAGGTGGTTGAACGCCGCCTGCAAGGGACTGGTGTACATGATTTGTGTCTTCGATGGACGCAAATCCCTGCCAGCGCTCTATCGTCCCGCCAGCTTTCGCATCCTCGACTCCGAGGATGAATTCGCCGCCATCAGCGTTTGCGAACGCCACAGCAATCTTCTCTACAACGGCTCCGTTGCTCCGTGCGCTTTTCTGATCCCATAAAAGGGATTCCTCGCGCGTTATAAGTGCAAGAGCTTCCGCTTCGCTAATTTTCCGTATCTCCACGAGCTTGAGCTTATATGCCTCGGAAGAACTTTTTGCTAGTAAAACGCGGAATGCTTCGGTCTCGGAAGAGGCCGCTGTCCTATACAGACGGATTTCACGGTTTCATCCCTATCGACGTGTTCGCGTGCGCCTGCTTCCAAGCTGAGCAGTTTGCCGCCAGGTGCCGGTGTGCGGACCCCCCACGCTCATAGACAAACTGATCCAGCTGGCCGAGCGCCACCATAGCGCCGCTGCATTGTTCAGAGTCGGGTCGGCATCGCAACCCCAGCTACCGGGTGCGGTTCTGGACTGCATCGAATGTCCTGTCCGCACACATGCGAGGCCGTCCGTAGTGGACTCTTTTACACCGTCGGCAATCACTCAACGTAGGGAAATTTCCTGCTGGCAGCAGTTTCCCGCCGAGTGTACGACCTAAGGTCCTTCAAATGCCCAGACATCTGAGCCGGGAGAAGCTCCCTTTCGGCCATTTTGCACCTGCTGAACGCAGACGACCTCCTGCCGTCGTCCGCGCTGCTAACGAACTTTAATACAACTCTCCGCTAAGCCGGGACTTGAACTGCGAAGCGGAACATCCCTCGCAACCCACCCCCTACATAGCAGACAGAAACACTAAGCAATGTAGTAGGTCGCGCGGCGTAACCTTGTTTGATGCCTCGTTTTGCGCTTGATATTGAGTCCGTTCCCCGCCCTGCCCGCGCGCAGGAGCTCCTGGATGCCGTGAACCACCGGGTTGTCATTGCCGACGGCGCGATGGGCACCATGCTGCAGGGCCGCGAGCCGAAGCGGCAGAAAAAATAGACGGACGTGTGCGCTGGGTCCTGGGCTCGACAGGGCCGGGCACCAAGTTCCCCAGCCTCGGCCACACCACCTACGACTACCTCAAGCAGACCTTCGCCCTGCAGGCCGAGGGCCTCATCGACGGGGGCGCGGACGCATTCCTCATCGAAACCAGCTAGGACCTCCTGCAGACCAAAGCCGCCGTCAACGGCTGCAAGCAGGCCAACGTGACCCGCGGCATCCGGCGCCCCATGGTCAACTGGGGATGCCACTTCGCGGCCGAACGCCTCGGCCCGCTGATGCAGGCCTCCGTCCCCACACCCGCCACTGCCATGCAGCTCGCCGCGTCCATTACCTTCATGCTCAGCACCATGGCACCAACGTCATCCGCGCTTTCCCAGCGTCAGACGGCGGCCGGTCGGCACCGTAGGGGAGCGGCAGCAAACTAAAACAGGCGACGGCGGGAGGTCCGGCAGTCGTTGCCGCGCGTTTGCGGCTCCTCGGTGCAGTTCCGGCTGGAGTCAGTGTTCCGTCACCTAGGCCTTTCTGTCGGTCCGGGCTGCTACGGTTCGAGAATAATTGCTCGACTATTGGGGGAACCATGTCCGACCTGTCGTCCGGCCCTGCGCCGGAACCGGAGAAATCGAAGAAGAAGCCTGCGGGCTTTGCTAGGCACATCGCCTTCGCGTGCGCCTGTTTGGTGCTCATTGCCTTCCTTCCGTCCGAAGCATTCCCCGCTAGCCTCCTCCTCGCAGGAGGCGTGCTGTGGGTCTTGCTGGACGTACTGAAGCAGTACAAGAAATCCTTCGGCGCCCCTGCTGAAGGGTTCGGGGTAAGTGCTGAGAACACTTATCGAACCAGTTTGGGCGCCCCGCCTGTGCCGGCCAAGGGCCTGAAGCAGTATGCGGAAGAGGTCTATATCGCGAACGCACAGATGCTCGCCGACCTGCAGAGACTCGGGGCCCTGGACACTTTGTCCAAGGAACGCCATGTTGCCGATCTGGCACGCCAAATTGCATCCGCTGAACGAGAGTTGGCGGCGGCCAACGCCGAACTGGCCGCGGTCCGAGGTGAGGTCCTTGACGTCCGACAGGTCGCCGACCGCCACAACATCGGGTTCTACGACTACGAGCATCCTGCCGAGACGTCGGTCAAACTCGCCGACGAGCTGACCGCAGTTCGCGCCAGAATCAAGGAGAAGCTGCGTGATAAAACCGCGGTCACCACTGTCTCCGGATTCACGTTCAATGGTTCCACGAGGGAAGGTTCCAAGTTCGTCCGCGACCTTTCCGCGCTCCTGCTGCGCGCCTACAATGCCGAAGCCGAGAACTGCGTGAAAACGGTGAAGGCTGGGAGCCTGCATACGGCCGCGGCCCGGCTCGAGAAGGCCCGAGAGCAGATCGCCAAACGCGGAACCATGATCGGTCTTCAAATCACCAGCGCCTTCCACGGATTACGCGAGAAGGAGCTCGAACTCGCTGCCCGGCACCTGGAAGCCGTTGCCATCCAGAAGCAGCTAGAGGCCGAAGCCCGCGCCGAAGCCCGCGAGGCAGTCAAGGCCCAGCGCGAATGGGAAGCGCTGAAGGCCAAGCAGAAGAAGGAAGTGGATCACTACGCCAACGTGCTTATCCAGCTCCAGTCCGCCGGAGACCTTGAAGGAGTACAACGAGTTCAGGAACAGCTGGACGAGGCTGAGGCAAAGCTAGCGGACGCCGAAGATAACGCGCTCAATACCCGCGCCGGCTATGTGTATGTCATCTCCAACCTCGGGGCATTTGGTGACGGGGTCGTCAAGATCGGCATGACGCGCCGGCTCAACCCCATGGACCGTGTGCGGGAACTGGGTGACGCATCCGTGCCATTCCTCTTCGATGTGCACGCGCTGTTCTTCTCCAAGGACGCGGTAGGCGTTGAAACCATGCTTCACCAGAAATTTGCCGCCCAGCGCGTGAACTTGGTGAACCTACGCCGTGAATACTTCTACGCCACCCCGGCAGCGGTAAAGCACGCCTTAGTGGAACATCACGTGGAGCTCGTCGAATACCAGGAGAACGCACCAGCCGAAGAGTTCGCCGCATCCAGGGACCTGCGCAAGACGGCACAGCTCGCCAGCTCTATCTAGGGGACGGCGCGGAGTTTTGCGTGAGCATGCTGAACTCGCTAAACCACCCGGTCCACACCGAGGGCGGGTCGGCGACTCGTCAAAAAAATTTCGAAATCAATTTAGGGGAAATCAGTGCATGAGATGAGCTTCACCGCCATCGACTTTGAGACAGCGAATAGTCAGCGCGGTTCGGTCTGTGCGGTAGGTCTGGCCAGGGTGGTAAATGGAGAGATAGTCGAACGGGCGTCATGGTTGATCAAGCCGCCCAGCGGTATCGATCACTTTGAGCCTCGGAATGTCGGCATTCACGGCATCCGCGCACAAGATGTTGTGACAGCCCGCGATTGGAAAACCTCACTGGCCAGCATCTTCCGATTCGCCAATGGCGGGCATTTCGTGGCATACAACGCGAAGTTCGATGCGAGCGTCATGAGAGCGGCAACGGCTGCGACTGGAATTGACTTGCCGCAGCACGAGTTCTATTGCGCACTGGAACTAGCCCAAGGGCATCTGGACCTCCCACGCCACAGGTTGAATGACGTCAGTGAGCATTTGAAACTTCCGCCCTTTGAACATCACGAGGCCGGCGCGGACGCGATCGCCTGCGCCAGCGTTGTGCTTGCCATTGCGCGCATGGGACAGTTGCAAACCATTGCTGACATGTGGACCAGACCCCTCGGCACCAAAAAGACCAAGCGGCAGGATTCGAGCAAGGCGCGAACGCCGGTCGGCGGGCAAATCAACTACACCACCGAACGGAGCCTTCGCCTGGCTGATCTGCCGCAGCCTAATTCCGCTGCCGACCCACAGCATCCCTTCTTTGGTCACACCTTCTGTTTCACCGGCGAGCTGCAGAGTTTCTCAAGGCTTGAGGCCATGGCTGCGGTCGCGGACTGTGGGGCTACCAACCGTCAGGGTGTCACCAAAAAGACAAGCTACGTCGTCATCGGGCGGTCAGACTCCAGGCATTCGGCAACTGTTGGAGACCTGGGCTCATCCAACAAGGAACGCAAGGCCCTCGACTACATTGCTGGTGGTCAACAGATCACGGTGCTGGGGGAACGAGAGTTCATGCAGCTTCTAAGAGGCGCGAGAGCTATCGAGCTGGTCTTGCGATCAACGTTTGTTGATTCGTCTGACGGTCCTAGCGCCAAACCGAAGACCACACCTGTGATGACCGGTCGGCAGGCCTCTACGACGACCGCGTTTAGGCCTGCCGCTGGTGATTCAGATGTGCATTCCATGCAGAGCGGTTTGGAGAAACGTCCTGAGGCACCTAGGTGGCTGGCCGTTCTGAAGCGACTTTTTGGCCCGAGGTAACTATCGTCAGGCTTACTGCTAGGGCGGCCTCTCCAGTTCGAGCCCCGATCCGATGATGGTCGGTGCGGGCTGAGGGTTAGGCCGGTATGGATCAAAATATTGAAGGGGGTCCGCTGGATGCCTCGTCGGGTTGGGTTCCGCCTCTCAGGCCGAATACCTGGGGTCACTCATGATCGCCAGGACTTTGGTAGTCCGTGGGCTCCGGTTTTCGAAACGGTGAGGGGTGAGCCCGTCGAAATAGATGCTTTCCCCTGGTTTCAGGTTGATATCTCGAGAACCAACAGTCAGGTGGAACCGTCCCTGCAGTACGTAAATGAACTCGTCGCCAGCGTGTGATGAATGATCAGAAATCTTCGCCAGAGGTTCCAGGGTGACTTCGATGGGAATGAACCGACCGTCTTGAAGTCGAGGCAGGTGACGGTACGAGACACCTTCGGCTGCTGAGACAAATGTTCGATCTTTGCCGAATTCCCCGGTAATAAGCGACTCTTCGCCTCGCTCCGGCAGGCCGGACTCTGGTTCCAGGAAGTCGGTCACGCGGATGGAATTGAACTCAAGCAGTTTGTTGAGTCGGCCGATGGTGATGTCGGACTTGCCATTCTCGACGAGCGAGATGAAGCCGGCCGACAGCCCAGAGCCCTCGGCGACCTCACTTATCGTCAGACCACGATCTAGGCGCACTTGCTTGAGACGCATCCCGATTTCTCTTGGAGAAAGTATCACCGGTTCACTCCCTCCCGAGGGGCGTTGGTAGTCAGCATCGTAATGGTGTCCATTGCTGATCCCAAGTGGACACCCGGGCGGAGCCAAGCCGATGAAAGTTAACTCTCTGGAAACGGATATTCAATATTTTGAAAATGTGGCACAGGCATCCTGTTCTTACGCAAGTAGCTATTACAAGGAGAGCGATGCGTTCAATGAAAGATTTCGATGCGGATGTGATCGTCATCGGGCTAGGAGCGTGGGGGTCCTCGACCCTCTGGCGACTGGCTGAAAGAGGGGTTCGCTGCATTGGCATCGAAAGGTACGGGATCAATCATGCCTTTGGATCCTCCCATGGCTACTCACGGCTATTCAGGATCGCGTGCCAAGAGCACCCTGACCTCGTACCGCTGGCCCGACGCTCACGTGATCTGTGGCGCGAACTTGAAGACCGCTCCAGCGAGGAGCTGCTTTTCGAGACAGGGCTGCTCACGGTCGGAAAGCCCGAAAGCGACATGGTCAGCGGAGCAATCGCTGCAGGGGAGAAGTTTGGCGTCGAGCTGGAACAGTTCTCGGCGGAAGAAGTTCGAGCCAAGTACCCTGCCTACGCCACGGTCGCAGACGACGAAGTAGGTATCTGGGATGCCGCGGCAGGCATGCTGAGACCCGACGCAGCAGTGCGTTCGGCCAATGAAGCGGCCATCGCAGCTGGAGCCCAGACCTTCTTCGACTCCAAGGTAACTGGAGTAGAACTTGTTGATGGTGGCGTCGTCGTCACCACCGCCGGGAGGATCTTTGCTGCCCGACAGGTCATCGTCACAGCCGGCCCGTGGCTGGGAAAGCTGGTGCCGGGTCTGCCCGTGACGCCACTGCGCACGCCAATGCAATGGTTTGAGTCCAGGCTGGGGGAGTCAGACCCTTCATTTGAAATCGATCAATTTCCGGCTTTCATGCGGCGCATCGAAAACGGAGTCAGCCTCTGGGGTCACGGCCGCGCGTTTGGGGAACCGGTCAAAATCGGGCTCGGTATCGACAAGGGAGCTTTCGACCCCACGGATCCGGATGAATGCGACCGAGGTATCAACCCCGCCCGAGACTGGACCGTTTTGTCCCGCAGCATTGAGCAGTTGTTCCCCGGGCTCGATCCGGTCCCCTCCATGTCGAGGCCATGCATGATCGCCGTTACGCCGGACGATCAATTCCTGATCGGACGGCCAGGAAATGATCCCCGCCTCCTCATCGGTGGCGGCTGCAGCGGGCATGGCTTCAAGCACGCCACCGGAATCGGAGAACTCCTCGCGCAGATGTCCTTGGGTGAAGAACCCTTCATGAACGCCGACTTTGTTGATCCAAACCGATTTGATTCCGCTTCGCAGCTTCGAAAGGCAAGTTAAATGAGAAAATTTGGCGCCATTTCACGCCTTGCAGTCTTCTTGGCAGTGACCTCCGTTGTTGTCACGGGTTGTTCTTCCGGCGGAGAGGCCAAGTCTTCGTCGGTCAGTTATCCAGACTCGACGCAGACGCCCGGGCATATCCGCGTAGCAACCACGGGCGACTCCAAGCCCAGTTCATTCACCGCTGAGGGTAAGCAGCAGGGCTTTGACGTTGACGTGCTCGACGCCATTGCCCAAGCCAACGGCTACGAGACCGAATACGTAACGATGGACTTCAGTGCAATTCTTGCCACCGTTCAGAACGGCCAAGCCGACATTGCCGTAAACTCCATCTCCCGAACGCCCGCTCGCCTCAAGAACGTGGATTTCAGCGAACCGTATTACATCGGTTACGCATCGATCACCACCACCACCAAATCCGGAATCACGGATCCTGCCGGTTTGGCGGAAAAGCGCATTGGCTTTCTCAAAGGGTCGATTTACGAGGGATACACCGTCAAGGAGTATCCCAACGCTGACGCAGTAGCCTTCCCTGACTTCAACACCGCAATGCAGGCCCTTGCTACAGGAACAATCGATGGCTACTTCGGTGATCTTCCCCCGGTCCAGGATTACATAGCCAAGAACCCCGAAGAAGGGATCGTCATCTTGTCCAAAGAACCAATCCTTGACCTGCCTGTGGCGGCTGCGATCCGTAAGGGAAACATGCCGATGGCGGAGATGTTCAACGACGGCCTGAAGAAGCTGGTCGCGGATGGAACTTGGCAGAAGCTTTACCAAAAGTGGTTCCCGGACCAGCCCGTCCCCGAAATGTTCAGCTAGCCGCAAGGTGCCTTTCCAGAGGCTGCACTGACCCTCCGAATATCTCCAGAATCGTGGTGGGGCAGTCCCTGCCCCACCACGATGAGAAGGAATCATCATGGAAATCCTCGACCGCATCTTCCGCACATTTTTTGACTGGGAGTCCCTTATAGGCGTCCTCCCAACCATGCTTCAGTACGCAGTATGGAACACACTGTTGCTTGCCCTCTGTGCATCGGTTCTCGGGGTGATCCTCGGCATGGCCCTCGCACTCATGAGTATGTCCAACAAGATATGGCTCAAATGGCCAGCCCGAACATTTATCAATGTGTTTAGAGGCCTGCCCGCAGTTCTTACAATCCTCGTCATTGGCCAGGGGCTCTCGCCGCTCGGGCTGGAGTTGTGGGGTCCGAACCCTTACCCGCTCGGCATCCTGGCGCTGGGTTTAATCTCTGCGGCCTACATCGGCGAGATCTTCCGCTCGGGTATCGAGAGTGTGGAACGTGGACAATTTGAGGCATCCCGTGCCCTTGGTATGAGTCACAGCAGCGCCATGCTCAAGGTAGTTGTTCCTCAGGGAATTCGGCGGGTGTTGCCAGCCTTGGTTAACCAGTTCATTTCCAACATCAAAGATTCCTCTCTGGTCTACTTTCTGGGCCTGCTTACCAACCAGCGGGAACTCTTCCGGGTGGGGCAGGACGAGGCGATCACAACGGGAAATCTGTCGCCCCTTGTCACCTCCGGCATCATGTATCTGATCATCACCATCCCATTGACTTTCTTGGTCGGACGTATTGACCGGCGGCTGAAGGACGGCAAAAAGGTCTCAGTACCCGTTGAAGACGCGGACACCTTCGATAAGTACGCCGATCTCGTGTTGACCACCACTGCAAAGGAATCAAAATGAACGCCACACTCGAACTGGCAGCTCACCCCATCGGTGTGGAGATGTCCGACGTCAAGGTCAAGTTTGGCGACCACGAGGTGCTGCACGGAATCAATCTTGAGATTCCCAAGGGACGGACAACCTGCATCATCGGTCCGTCCGGATCAGGCAAATCGACTCTCCTCCGATGCATCAACCGACTGGAGCGTCCCTATTGGGGGCAGATTCTTCTGGGCGATCAGGACACTTCGGCCCTTAGGGACGACGACCTGCGACGTCGCATTGGAATGGTTTTTCAGCACTTCAATCTGTTCCCGCACAAGACGGTTCTCGATAACCTCACGATGCCATTACGAGACGTCCAGAAACTTGGGAAAGCCGACGCTGACGAGAAGGCGCGCGCATCGTTGAATCTTGTGGGCTTGGCAGACAAGGCCAAATTCCGCCCCGACTCGCTCTCTGGGGGCCAGAAACAGCGTGTCGCCATCGCCAGAGCCATTGCTATGGAACCGGAAATTATGCTGTTCGACGAGGCGACATCCGCCCTTGATCCTGAACTCGTCAAGGGCATTCTGCACCTCATGGCGGACTTGTCCGCGACCGGAATGACCATGGTAGCTGTCACGCACGAGATGGGGTTCGCGCGTGAAGTGGCCGACCAGGTCGTTTTCATGGACCGCGGCCGCATCGTGGAACAGGGAAGCCCGCAGAAACTATTTGATGCTCCCGAGTCGCCGAGGCTTCGGGCATTCCTGGAACAGGTTCTTTAGTGGATGAGCAGAATGGAGCCGCCGTCCCGGGGCAGTCTCGCCCAATTGCCGTTATTACCGGTGCCTCAAGCGGAATCGGCTTGGCCATCGCAGAGGAATTATCCGTAACTCATAAGCTTGTCCTAATTGGCCGGGCTGGCCACAAGTTGGAGGATATCGCCAATCGCTTTGAGCAAGCCGAAAGTATCGTCCTGGACGTGACGGGCGACATCGACGCGACCGCGCTCGCGATGTCAGAACGGGGTGTTGATGTCCTCGTTCACTCCGCGGGCATGAGCCTGCGAGGCAAGGCGGACAGTGTGACCCGACCGGAGTGGCGGGAGAGCTTTGAACTCAATCTGTTCGCCGTCGCGGAACTCACACGCCTATTGCTCCCGGCATTGCGGCGAAGCTCGGGTACCGTCGTCTTCCTCAATTCAGGTGCGGGCCTGTTCACCTCGCAAAAAAACAGCATCTATTGTGCGACGAAACATGCGCTGCGGGCTTATGCGGACGTACTGCGGGAGGAAGAACGGGTCAACGGTGTGCGAGTCACATCCATCCACCCTGGCTACGTTGACACTGCCATGGCGCGTAGCATCGCTTCGTTTGAGGGAGCGGAGCACCACCCTGAGACGTACTTGCGCCCGTCCTCGGTTGCAGCCGCGGTACGGCTGGCCGTTAATGCCACTGAGGAAGCGATGATTGAGTCCCTGTCCATTCGACCCCGGTTACCAGTGAAGATGTGAACGCCGAGGTTTCGGACCTACCATCAACGACACCGCGGCCAACTGCGGATACCACAGCTCGCGGCCGAAAGGCTTGGCCTGCTGATGAAGGCCGCTGTCGGCACTGTAGGGGAGCGGTGCCAAAGGCATGTGGACGACGGCGGGAGGTCCCGCCGTCGTCCACCGCCGGCCGCACAAACGCTCTAGGAAGCCCGCCCCCCGTCGTAGCACATGGACATACGAAGCAATGTTTCGGCGTGTCGCCCGTAACCTGTTTAGATGCCTCGTTTTGCGCTTGATATTGAGTCCGTGCCCCGCCCTGCCCGTTCGCAGGAGCTTCTGGACGCCGTGAACCACCGGGTCGTCATTGCCGACGGCGCCATGGGCACCATGCTGCAGGGCCGGGACCTGTCCCTGGAAACAGACTTCCAGGGCCTCGAAGGGTGCAACGAGATCCTCAACGACACCCGCCCGGACGTCCTCGCCGATATCCATGACGCGTACTTCGCCACGGGCATTGACGCAGTGGAAACCAACACCTTCGGCGCCAACTGGTCCAACCTCTCCGACTACGGCATCGACGACCGGATCGAAGAGCTCGCCCGAAAAGGGGCAGCGATCGCCCGCGAGCGAGCAGAAGCGGCTGAAGCAACAGACGGTCGCATGCGCTGGGTCTTGGGCTCCATGGGCCCCGGTACGAAGCTTCCCAGCCTCGGCCATACTAGCTACGACTACCTCAAGCAGACCTTCGCGCTGCAGGCCGAGGGCCTCATCGACGGCGGAGCGGATGCCTTCCTCATCGAAACCAGCCAGGACCTCCTGCAGACCAAGGCGGCGGTCAACGGCTGCAAGCAGGCCATCGTGTCCCGCGGCATCCGGCTCCCCATCTTCGTTGAAGTAACCGTCGAGACCACCGGAACCATGCTCATGGGATCCGAAATCGGCGCGGCGCTCACCGCACTCGAGCCTCTCGGCGTCGACGCCATCGGCCTGAACTGTGCCACCGGCCCGGACGAGATGAGCGAGCACCTGCGCCACCTCTCCAAGCAGTCCTCCGTCGCCATCGCCTGTATGCCCAACGCCGGCTTGCCCGTCCTCGGCGCCAACGGCGCGCACTACCCGCTCTCACCCACCGAACTCGCCACCGCCCACGAGCAGTTCGTGCGCGAATTCGGCCTCGGCCTGGTGGGCGGCTGCTGCGGTACGACGCCGGAGCACATGGCCGCCGTCGTCGAACGTCTTGCGCCCTTCCGCACCAAAGCCGTGCCCGCCACGGCGGACGGCAAGACACAGCCCGCCCGCGTCCCCACCGAACGCGAAGCCGGCATCGCCTCCCTCTACCATCACGTGAACTTTGACCAGGAATCCGCCTACCTCGCCATCGGTGAGCGCACCAACGCGAACGGTTCGAAGGCGTTCCGTCAGGCGATGCTCGAAGAGCGCTGGGACGACTGCGTGGATATTGCTCGCGAGCAGGTCCGCGTCGGCGCGCACCTGCTGGACGTCTGCATCGACTACGTGGGGCGCGACGGCGTGGCCGACATCAAGGAGGTCGTCTCGCGTTTCGCGTCGGCCTCCACCCTCCCGCTCGTCATCGACTCCACCGAACCGCCCGTGCTGCGGGCCGGGCTGGAACTCATCGGCGGACGCCCGGTGGTCAACTCCGTTAACTATGAGGACGGCGACGGCCCGGACAGCCGCTTCGCGCGCATCATGCCGCTCGTGAAGGAGCACGGCACCGCCGTCATCGCCCTGACCATCGACGAGCAAGGCCAGGCACGCACCACCGAGGGCAAGGTGGCCATCGCCTCCCGCCTCGTCGACGCCCTGGTGGGCGACTGGGGGATGCGCGTCGAGGACATCATCGTCGACGCCCTGACCTTCCCCGTCGCCACCGGCCAGGAAGAGACCCGCCGGGACGGCATCGAAACCATCGAGGCCATCCGCCAGATCACCACCAAGTACCCCGGCATCAACACCACACTCGGCGTTTCGAACGTGTCCTTCGGACTGAACCCGGCAGCACGCATGGTCCTGAACTCGGTGTTCCTGCACGAAGCCGTGCAGGCCGGCCTGACCAGCGGCATCATCGACGCCGCCAAGATCGTCCCGCTCGCCTCACTGCCGGAGGATCAGCGCAAAGTGGCCCTGGACCTCGTCTACGACCGCCGCGAATACGACGCCGACGGCAACACCACCTACGACCCCCTGGCTATCATGCTGGACCTGTTCGCCGGCGTCGACACTGCAGCGCTCAAGGACCAGCGCGCCGCGGAACTCGCTGCGCTGCCTACCGGCCAGCGCCTGGAACGGCGCATCATCGACGGCGAAGGCAAGGGCCTGGAAGAGGACCTCGACCTGGCACGCTCCGAGGGCATGAGCCCGCTCGGCATCATCAACGACCACCTGCTCGAAGGCATGAAGGTGGTGGGTGAACGCTTCGGCGCCGGCGAGATGCAGCTGCCGTTCGTGCTGCAGTCCGCCGAGGTGATGAAGAACGCCGTCGCCCTCCTCGAGCCGCACATGGAGAAGTCGGATTCTTCGGGCAAGGGCACCATGGTGATCGCCACCGTGCGCGGCGACGTGCATGACATCGGCAAGAACCTGGTGGACATCATCCTCACCAACAACGGCTACAAAGTCATCAACATCGGCATCAAGCAGGGCATTGCCGAGATCATGGCCGCGGCCGAGGAGCACAACGCGGACGTGATCGGCATGTCCGGGCTGCTGGTGAAGTCCACGGTGGTGATGAAGGAAAACCTCGCGGAGCTGCAGTCCCGCGGCCTGGCGAAGAAGTGGCCGGTGATCCTGGGCGGCGCCGCCCTGACCCGCGCTTACGTGGAGCAGGACCTGGCCGAGCAGTTTGACGGCGTGGTCCGGTACGCCAAGGACGCGTTCGAGGGCCTCGCCCTGATGGAACCGCTGGTGCGCGTGGCCCGCGGCGAGTCGCCGGACGACGTCGGCCTGCCGCCGCTGAAGAAGCGCATCCATAAGGGAGGCGCAAAGTTCACGGTGACCGAGCCGGAAGCCATGCCCGGCCGGTCCGACGTCGCCGCCGACAACCCCGTGCCCGCCCCGCCGTTCTGGGGCACCCGCATTGTGCGCGGCGTCTCGCTCCACGACTACTCGGCGTTCCTCGATGAGCGCGCCACGTTCATGGGTCAGTGGGGGCTCAAGCCCGGCCGCGGCGAGGAGGGCGCCTCCTACGAGGAACTGGTGGAACGCGAGGGCCGGCCGCGCCTGCGCTACTGGCTGGACCGCATCCTCGGCGAGGGAATGCTGGACGCGTCCGTCGCTTACGGCTACTTCCCGGTGGTCTCCGAGGGGGAGCAGGTGGTGGTGCTGCACCATGATACGGATCCCGACGGCGTCCTGGGCACCGCGGGTCTTCTCGCCCCTGACGGCGGTTCAGGCGGTCCGATCGGCACCGACCGGCTGCGCTTCGACTTCCCGCGCCAGCGGCGCGACCGGCACCTGTGCCTGGCCGACTTTGTGAAGTCGCGCGAATCCGGGCAGGTGGACGTGCTGCCGGTGCAGCTGGTCACCGCCGGCTCGAAGATCGAAGAGTTCACGTCAAAGATGTTCGCCGCCAACCAGTACCGCGACTACTACGAGCTCAACGGCCTGGTCATGCAGCTCACCGAGGCGCTGGCCGAGTTCTGGCACGCGCGGATCCGCAAGGAGCTGGGTTTCGCGGCCGAGGAACCGAAGGACACTGCAGGATATTTCAAGCTCGACTACCGCGGCGCACGGTTCTCGCTCGGCTACCCCGCGTGCCCGGACATGAAGGACCGCCGCAAGGTGACGGAGCTGCTGAAACCCGAGCGGATGGGCGTGATCCTGAGCGACGAGCTGATGCTGCACCCCGAGCAGTCCACCGACGCGTTCGTGTTCCACCACCCGGAGGCGAAGTACTTCAAGGTGTGAGTGGGTGCCGGTCCCTGGTTTGTCAGCGCCAGTCGTCGATCACATAAGCGTCAGAGTGGCTGTAGCCGGGCTCGTTGGGCCGGTGCATGGTCACGCCCTGCAACCCGGTACGGAAACCGCGGGCGACCATGCGCTGATAGGCATCTGGGCGGCCCAGGTTCATCCCTGCCTCGAGCTGCCTCATTCCGCGCTCGGAGGCCAGTTGCTCGCAGGCGTCGAGTAACCGCTCGAATCTGTCACCGGCCTGCCTGCCAGGGCGAACAGCGCCGAACTTAACGAAGCAAACATCCGACCCGGCCTCCGATCCCGGACCGCAATGACACACGGCCAGGCCGTCCAGCCCCGACTCACCCTGGAGCAGCACGGTGTCGCCAAGTCCTTGGGCATGAACAGCCGTAATTTCGCGTTCCAGGTCCAGACCCACGTACACAGAGTCGGTTAGGGTGCGACAGGCACTGATGTATTCGGCCTGTTCGGCGGCGGACATGTCGGCGTAGGTCACGTGGATGGGCATGGAGCCACTGGGCGCGACCTGTTTACGCATGACGGCGGTCAAGAATCGGGGCCAGAAACCGTACCGGCGGTAGAGCTCGAGGTGTTTAGGACTGTGTGAGAAGGTGAACAGGCCGAGGTGGTTATTCCCCCAAGACTCGAAGCATCCCATGATCGGTTCCATCAGGCTTTTACCGACGCCCTGGTCCCACAGATCGGGACGCACGGTCAACGGGCCGAAGAACCCGACGCTGCCCCAGCTGGTGGCGAAGTTCGATCCGACGAGCTCGCCGTCCACCATCGCGGCGAAGGCGGCATGCGGATCGGCGGCAAAGCGAGTCCTGACATAGTCAGCGGTTCCGAACAGATCGGGGACTCCGAGGAACGTCCCAAACGCTTCCCTGAGGATCTCGTCAGCACGATCAAGGTCCGCTTCCCCCAGCGGACGGACCAATACAGGGCCCACAACACTCTTGGGTCCGGTTTCCTGTGTGGTCATAAATTTCTGCCTCCATCAGTGTTTGCTTGTGCTCAGTTGCATCATCCGGCCAGTTGTTCGTCCATCTATGGACGTAGAGGCCTATGCCGCACCTGGTCCGCATTGCCGACGTACAGGGATCTCTGGGGCTGGCGGCGTCATGCTGGTTTCCACTCGAAAACGAAGTTGCCCCGCTCAGGCGGTGCCGAAGGGGTTGTCTATGATGAGCTTCCACCCTTGGTCGTTCAGACGAAGAACATCAGCAGCGGTGCCTTTCAGGTCCACTTCATTGCCATCGGCGGCCGTGCCCTTGATTGTCCAGTCAACGATCGCTAGCGCTATATCTCCTTCCCGTAGTACGTGGCGGACGGTCAAGTCGATCGGCAGTCCCATGGCGAGGAACTGGCGCTGGGCTACGAGGTTGTCCTCACCGCTGAGGGCCAACCCGGGCTGAGGGGCGAATACGGCATTTGTGTCCATGAAGCCAGCCATCCCGTCCAAGTCCTGGCGGTTGAAGCATTCTGCCCATGCAGGGTGCAGAGCGCCCGGATCTGTAATTTTCATTCTGTCCTCCAAACGGCCAATGTGCGCCTTCTCAGCAGTATTGGGCGGGAACCATACGTGCCTTCCAGTCGCAGGCCGAATCCCGTTACATGTCCATACCTCGGGTGAAGCGTGACGTTCGTGGGTCTTGCTGCAAACTGACTTCAGTTACGCTTCAGTTCCAGTACATCGTCTTGACCATTACTGCCGCGTTACCGGAACTCCGGTGCCGCCAAAGCGGCGGATCCACGGCTGGAGTAGGGAGCCGCCTGGGTAGCACCTGGCAGCAGCAGCGGTGGGATACCTACGAGGATTGGCCCCGGCTGTGGGCGGGTATACCGGACCTCGCGTTCGAACGTAAGATCAGTTCCGGTTGTTCCGAGGGGCCAAGGCAAGGAGCCGTGTGTCGGCGTGGAGTTGCCGCTGTGAAAGGCTGCAGTTATGGACAACTCATCTCGGGAACATGACCTCGTTCTCTACGGAGCGACGGGTTTCGTTGGCCGACTGATCGCGGGCTACGTCGCGGAGCATGTACCGGCCGGTATGCGAGTTGGACTCGCGGGCCGGTCGAGGTCCAGGCTCGGGGCGGTTCGGTCGCAGTTGCCGGTCGCGGCGCACGGATGGGCCCTCATCGAAGCCGACTCGGAGGACGCGGACTCGATCGCCGCCCTGGCCGCGGGCACACGCGTGCTCTTCACAACCGTCGGTCCATACGCGAAACACGGACTACCAGTCGTCGAGGCCTGCGCACGGGCCAATACCCACTATGCCGACCTCGCGGGTGAGGTGTCCTTCGTCCGGGAGGCGATTGATCGCTACGACGTTCTGGCCAGGACGAGCGGGGCCAGGATCGTGCACTCCTGCGGCTACGACTCGGTGCCGTCCGATCTCGCTGTACTGCTGTTGCATCAGGCGGCAGAAGCCGATGGCGCTGGCGGTTTGGTCGAGGTTCAACTCGTTGCTACGGCCAAGGGTGGCATCAGCGGAGGCACGCTCGAATCGATGCGCGGGCAGCTCGACGCGATGCGATCGAGCACCGCCCTGCGGTCATTAGCCGCGGACCCCTATGCTCTGAGCCCTGACCGGACACGGGAGCCGACGATACAACAGCCTCTTGACGCCGGTCCTGTGCGCCGTTCCGATGACGGCACCTGGACCGCGCCTTTCATCATGGCTCCGTTCAACACTCGGATAGTGCGCCGCAGCAACGCATTGCAGGGCTGGGCCTACGGCCGGTCCCTTCAGTACGGTGAGGTGATGGGGGTGGCCCCCGGACCGGCAGGAGCGGTCACCGCCAGGGCAATGGCACTAGGGCTCCGGGCATTCACGGGAGCGATGGCGTTCCCGCCGACCCGGCGGGTGCTCGACCGCTGTCTTCCGGCACCAGGTGCGGGCCCGAGCACCGGCACGCAGCGCGCGGGCTGGTTCCGTTCGAAGGTGACCGCCCGCACCGAGGACGGGCACTGTTACCAGGCGATTGCTGCTGGCCCCGGTGATCCCGGTTATGCCGCCACCGCCGTGATGGCAGGGGAGACTGCACTCGCTCTTGCCCTCGACGGTGACCGGCTGCCGACCGCGAAAGGATCGCTGACACCGGCCACTGCACTCGGCAACGTGCTCATACAGCGACTCCGCGCGGCCGGCCACACTTACGAGGTAAACAGACTCGCCTGAACCCAAGTCCTGCAGATCAACTGATAACGGGGCAATCCTGTTAGCCAGGCACCCGCGGAGGCGCTTGATGAAAGAAGGCTTCAAAACCGGGCGGGGAAGGGGCCGGCGGCGCCCGTCACGAGCGGGTGTTGAGGTAGTGCAGAATCACCCGGGCCGTCTCCTCAGGGGCGCTGACGTGGGGGCAGTGCCCGGTGGCCTGCAGCTGCACCAGGGTGCTGTGATCCAGATTCTTGTGCAGGTAGTCGCCCACTTCCGGCGGGGCAAGCCGATCGTCGGAGCACTGCAGAATCAGGCAGCTGGTGCGCAACTTTTTCAGTTCAGGGCGGGTGTCGGAGAAGAAGGTTACCCCGGCGAAGTGCCGTGCGATGGTCGGATTTGTCCGGCAGAAGCTGACGCGCAGGTCCTCCGCTAATGCCGGCTCCTGCGGGTTGCCCATGACCATGGGCGCCAGGGTCGCGGCCCAGGCGAAATAGTTGCTGTCCAGGGATGCCAGCAGGCCCTCGATGTCTTCGCGCGAAAACCCGCCCACGTAGCCGTCGTACGGGTCATCGGTGTGACGGGGTGAAGGAGCAAGCAGGACCAGGTGGGAGAAGCGGCTGGGGTCCTGCACTGCGGCGATCACGGCGATCATTGTGCTGACACTGTGGCCCACCAGGATGACGTCCTCAAGGTCAAGGGCGGCGCAAATCTCCAGCAGGTCCGACGCGTACCCGTTGAGGGACCCGTACTTCTCCCAGTCATAGGCGCTGATGTCGGAGTCTCCTGCACCAACATGATCAAAAAGCACCAGCCGGTAATCATCAGCGAAAAAGGGAAGCAGCTTCAGCCACATAGCCTGATCGCAGCCAAAACCGTGGGCAAACATCATCACAGGCCCATCATCCCGGCCCGATATGGTGACATTGTTCCGGCCGATTACCGCAGCAACTCCTTCTTTCACGTTCTCACTGACCCTCCGTAGGGTGGCGTCCTGTCCCAGACTATCCACGGGAAATAGCGAATCCTAGGGATCCTCCCACTATGACCTTCAAGGCGACGTCCATTCAGCCCATTGCGTGCGACGCGGCTTAGGTGACTCCCCGACAGGGACCATGGTGTCGGGTTTCGGGTGTCCTCAAACTCCAATTTGTAGCCGGTCCCTGGCTTGGTCGGATGAAGCCTGCGCGGCGTTTCTGCCAGCGCCTCCACCCGCGCCGTAGACCGGCTTCACCCGCCGGAGCGCCGCGAGGATCGCGCGCCCCACCACAGCGATCCCGATGATGGTGGTCACCGCACGCAGGGTGTCCCAGCCCGCCGTCGACGTCACCAGCGAGTAGAGCAGGAAGCTGCCCAGGTTGGTGGCCAGCGGCGCGCCCGGCTCGTACGAGATGCCGGTGCCGGCGCCGACGGCGAAGGGCCAGAACCACAGGTTCGTCAGCAGGCCGAACAGGTAGGACGCCACGGCGCCGTAGCCGCACAGCATCCACAGTTCCGCCTTGCCCCGGACGCTGCGGGGGAGCAGGCCGGCCCCCGCGCCCACCCACGCACAGGCGAAGATCTGGAACGGTGTCCACGGCCCGATCCCGCCCCACAAGGCGCTGGAGAGGGCGATGGTGGCGGTGCCGAGGAGCAGGCCGAAACGGGGACCGAAGGCCCGGCCGGCCAGGATCAACAGAATAAAGACTGCCTCGACGCCCCCGACGCCGGTGCTCGCCACCCGGACTGCGGAACCGACGGCTGCCAGGACGCCGAGCAGTGCCACCGTGTGGGCGGAGCGGACAGAGCCATCGAGGGATACGACGACGGCGACCGCGGCGAGCGGCGCGATGGCCAGGGCTGCGTAGGGGAGGGCCGCCGCGGCATCCTGCGGAAGGGCCGCGGCGAGCAGCGGCCAGCAGAATGCTGCCAGGGCCAGAAGATTTGCGGCGGCGAGAACTGCGAGTTCGACGCCGCGCGGCAGCCGGATGCGGCGTTTTCGTTCCGCGACTCGGGAGTCTGATTGCTCCTCGACGAGCGTTGCCCTGGGTCCGGCGCCTGCCTGCCGGGGGAGCGGAAGGGGCGCGTGAAGTTCTTCCGCCGGAAGAGAAGCGGGCGTGACGCCGTCACGCATTGGGAGGATCCGGGCGCCCAGGCCGTGGGCAAAGTCGTGGTCGTGGGTGGCGATGAGGACCGCCGCGCCGGAGTCTGCCGCAGCCCGCAAAGCTGAGGCGACTGCTGTACGTGCCGCCGGATCGAGTCCGCGAGTGGGCTCATCGATCAGGAGGACCTGGGGATCGTCCATGGTCTGCAGCGCGATGGCAAGGATCCTGCGCTCTCCGGCGGAGAGGTCCCGGGGATGCTCGTGCCCGATGGGGATGGTGACGCCGCCCCGCAGGCGGGCCAGGCGCGACGCCGCAAAGCCGGGCGCGGGCTGTCCGCCGTTCTTTCGGCGCGCAAGGCGACGCTCAGCCGCGCGAAGCTCTCCTGCGACCGTATCCCTGGTGAAGAGGTCGTCCGAGGCGTCCGGCACCAGGGCGACCCGACCGCTGTCGAGCGTTTTTACACCGCCACCGCCCTGACCGCCGCTGCCCGCACCGCGCGTGCCTTCACCTAGGGCCAGCGCCACCAGGAGGGACGACTTCCCGGCCCCGTTCGGCCCCACCAGGGCCACCACTTCACCGCGGTGCAGGGTCAGGGATGCATCGCGCACCAGCGAGGTGCCTTTGCGATGCACGGCGAGGTTTGTGGCCGTCAGCACAGGGGCGAGGTCAGTCGGGTATGCAGGTGCTGGGATGGCCTGGGTGGGCAAAGAGGGCCCTGGCGCGGCACCCGGGACCCCTGTAGTTGAGATCAATGTGCCGTCGTCGATGGTCCACCACGAGTCGGCAACGGTTATCAGCGCTTCCGCCCGGTGCTCCGCCACGATGACGCAGACGCCGGAGTCGCGGGCAAGGTCGTGGAGCACGGCGATGACGCGGCCGCGTGCCTTGGTGTCGAGGTCGGCCAGAGGCTCGTCAGCCAGGAGCAGGGCCGGTTGCTCCACCACTGCGGCCGCGATGGCCACGAGGGTTGCCTCGCCCGCCGAGAGGGTGCTGAGATTCCGGTCCAGCAGCGCGGCCACGCCAATCCGCTCGGCGACCTCCTCCACGCGGTCCTTGGCTGTGCCGAATGCCACGCCGCGCAGCTCAAGTGCGAGTGAGATTTCATCTCGGACCCGGGTGGTGGCGAAGGCCGCGCGGGGATTCTGCAGGACGACGCCGACGCGGCGGGCGGTATCGCGCGGGGGCGTGCTGGCACGGTCCATTCCGGCGACGCGCACCGTGCCGGAAATGTCTCCGCCGTCGACTTGGGAGAGGAGCCCGGCGATGCCCCTCAGGATGGTGGACTTGCCGGAACCCGTGGGTCCGGTGATCACCGTGATGGACCCGCTCGACGGCGTGAACCTGTTGACGCTCACCTGCGCGTCACCGATGCGGAACTGGGCGTCCCGCACCTGGAGCGGGCCGCCGTCGTCGTTCTTGGAAGAGCGCTGCGCCCGGCTCCCGAAGCCGCGCAGCTCCAGGGCCGCGGCAACTCGGCTGGCATGTTCCAGGGTGCGCTCGAGCACGGGCACCAGGGCGCGGGGGCCGAAGCGTTCGCCCCGCAACCGGAACGCCAGGCGGACGGAGGTCACGGCGTCGGAAAGTGCAGGGAGCGCCGCCCAGGCCACCACGAGCATCCGGCCTATGCCCTGCAGGGGGCCGCGGCGGGCCAGGTGCACAAAGCCGCGGGCCACGTCCACCCAGGCATTGAGCAGGCCGAAGCCGAGGAACATCCCGGCAATCGGCAGGGCGGACAGGACCGCCGCCCACAGCCCGGGCCCAGTGACCGGGCCGAGGAGGGCCACATGGGCGTACGGGGCTGGCAGCCGGATCGCCGGCAGGTCGAGCAGAACCGGTTCGCCGATGCCCGCCCCGTTGAAAAGGATGCGGTAGATGACCCGCGCCACGATGAAGACGACGGCGAGAGCCGCCGCAGCGCGTAACGGCGCGGGTCGGAAGGTCATGCCGCGGGGGTGGCCGGTTCGCCGTCGACCGTGTACAGCAGTTCCAGGCTCTCTCCGGGGCTCACCTTCAGGGTGGCGTGGCCTTCCTGGGCGTAAGCCCAATCACCGGAGGCCGGCTTAACCCAGAGGGACCAGTAGGCGAAGGCAGCGGTCATGCCCTTGCATTCTTCCCGGTATGTGCCGCCCTTGTGGACGATGTCGAGGTCAGCAGCGGGGACACCGTTCACGCGGCAGACCAGCTCGGTGGGGTACTGCGTGGTGCCCTCGGTCTTGATGTTGGCATCCTTGAGCAAATCGGCAGCGACGGTGGGCTCGTCCACGGGGACGCACACGGACGTGTCAGCGGCCTCCTGCTTCAGGGCGCCCGAGTCGACGATGACCTTCACGCCGTCGCAGGGCCCGGAGGCGGCGGCGGATGAAGCCGATGCTGTGGAAGAAGTTGCTGCCGTGGAAGCGGGCTCAGAGGCAGCTGGCTGGGTGGTGGCCGGCGCGGAACATGCGGCGAGGGAAAACAGGAGACCGGCGGCGGCGAGGGAGCTCGCGGCCGCGGTGCGGATCTTAGTCAAAGTCACCTGTTAAGGGTAGGGCGTTGCCTGTCCGGATCCGGATGCAGTCGCGTTTTGTGACGTCAGTTCTGTCATCGTTGGGGATGTGCGCTGGCGAACGCTTGGGGAACTATGGGGCCCTACCTTGCGTCGATGCAGATGCAGATGCAGATGCCGTTGCCTCAGCCCGGGCTTTGATGCCCAGGAGCATTTTCCTCATCATCGGGAAGTCCCCGAACTCCAGGAGGGGCACGGTGAGGATCAGGGAGGGGCCGGGGCGGTAACGCTGCTTGAGTCGCGTCACGAGCCGGGTCCCGCCGGTGGGGAGTTTGGTCAGGTGCCAGGCCCACGTGGAATCGGGCTTTGACCAGACGATGGAATCAGGCCTGTGAAGCGAGGCTACTGTGAAAGAGGTCGAGGGAGTGGCCTCGCTGGTCATCGGGGCTGCAACGTCTCCAATGTGGGGGTCCTGCCACTGCGGCAGGATGGTTTCGGCGCTCGGCTCTCCAAGGGAGTCGAGCAGGTCGTATGCATAGAATCCTGCCCTTTTGAAGCCGACCTGCATCAGCCAGGGCCAGACCATCTCAGGATCCGCGTCTATAGTTATCGCCCGCGTGGCGGTGAAGTGCGATACCGGGACCAGTTCGTCGCCGGGCATTGGTCCCGTGACCTCTTGATCCGTGGCGCCCCAGCGGAGGTGCCAGTGCCGGAAGAGCGGAGCGGTGATGAAGAGGGGGACAGCCTTGGCGGTCTCCGTCGCCTGGCGAATGGTTTTGGCCCAATGGTGTGCCTTCTGGCTTTCGGCGCTGCGCTGGGGCTGTTTCTTGCCTTGGACGGGGGAGTGAGGACCGAGTGGGCCGGCCGAACCGGCGTCAGCCAGGAACTCTTGCAGGTGGCTGTTCACGATGCCGGGCTGGGAAAGAGCGGCGAAGTGGTAGGCGTTGGGGATGATCTGCGTTTGTATGTCCGGGACCCACTTACTTGCACGCCGGAATACGGTACTTGGACGGTACAGCCGCTCCTTCGCGCCGATGAGGAGCAGCGTCGGCATCGAAATGGTCGCGAGGCGTCGCCGGGGGTAGACCCTGGGAAAAATATGGTTTGTCATGCCCCCGTGAACCATGGTCGCGAAGAACAGGTCTTCCCAGAGCGGATCGGGAGGCAGACCGTTCCTGAGCCAGTTCATGCCCCTTCGGATGTGCTGTCTGGTTGAGGGGAGCCGGGGGAAAAGTAAGGACAGGAATTTGGGAATGAAGAGGTGGATGTAGAAGGGGACAATGGCATGGAACGTCGCGGCCGGGTCAATCAGGACCAGCCGGCGGATGCGTTCCGGCATCTCCATGGCCAAGCCTGCGCTCAGGAAACCGCCGAAGGAAGCCCCCACGAGGTGCGCTTCGGCGAGGCCCAGCCCATCCAGCACTTCGGAGAACCATTGGGTGATGTCGCTGCTCTTGGTCATGGGTCGGGACGGGACGCTCCTGTTTGGTTCCCCGACGATATCGACGGCATAGGTTCTGAAATCCCGGCTGAGCTCCTCGACATTCGGCCCCCAGATGGTGGACGTTGCCAGCAGAGGGTGGAGAAATACAATCGGGGGTGCTTCTGGAGGGCCGCTCACAATCACGTGGGTTTGCCCGAAGGACGTTGGCACCACCTGTTCGGTGTAGGGAACGCTCCAGTGTTGGAGCACCCGGTCATATGCCCGCAGTACCTCCAGTTCGCCGGCGGGGGAGGTAAAGACCGAAAGCTTGGAGACTTGGTTCTTCATTCCGCACCTCAGGGATAGTGGACGGACCTGAACCCGTGGAGGGTGGGTTTTGGGTGTATGTTCAGGCTCAGTTCGGCTTCACGGGGGCTCTGCACGGGTGGATCTGCAGGTTGCTCCGGCGAGCCGCGCCAGGGCGAAACTATTGCGGGGGCGATTCCAAGCAGAGCAAGAACCAGGACCAGCTCCAAAATGCCGAACCCGAAGTACACGCTTTGCAGCCAGGAGTATCCGATGATGGCCAGCTCGGTGAAATTCCAGATCAGCATTGCGAAGCCAGCAACCCCCGACGCCAGTAGAGCCCAGGGACGCCGTCTGGGCACTGCGATCGCCGCAAACGTGTGCGTGCCGCCGAGGATGATTCCCAGGATGAGGCCTAGGACCAGGAAGGACTGAAACCATGAACCGGCAAGGAGCTCCAGCGGTACGCCCGCTCCGTTGAAGAAGATGGCCATGACGGCGCCACCGAAGGATGACACGGCATTGAAGATCAGCAGGGCGGCGAGTACCCGCGAAAATATTCTGCTGGAAAGCGGAAAATTCATGATTTGGGACCTTCCGATCGTCGCACTGGCAGGGAACCCCTGCTGGGGAATGGCTGAGGCCGCGCCGTGTTTTATCTGTCCCTCTGCTCGGCGGACAGGAGCCTGATCACCGGTGGAAAGATCAGATGAAGGATCATTTGCGCTCGTAGACCGGTAATTTGGAGTCGCCGCCTTCAGAGACTTGTACCCAGCCGTCCCTCGTTAGATCCCGCTTCAATTCCGCCAGTGCCGCAGTCATTCCCGGAGCCCATTCCTCCTGGGGATAAACCTGGTTGACCGATCGTGCTGCGGGAAATGTCGGGCTCTTGTAGCGGGTCTTTCCGTCGACTTGGCCCACGAACCGCTGCTGGGTGCTTCCGTACTGGGACGCCAGGGTGGTGAGAATGCTCGCCCACCAGGACGTGCCGCCGACATCCTCAAGGGCTATGGTGAGCTTCTTCTCCGGTGACCTCATGTAAGTGTCCTCTCAGTGTCAGCCAAGGAATAAGCTGTTCCATCTGATCCTGCTCCTAGCCGCCGGCGACTTCCTGGGCGTTAAGGATCCGGCCTGGTCCAGAGAACAGAATCGCTCGCTTCTTCTTTCCCTGACAGAGTCCAAAGTCCTTTCTCCACGAGCCGCCCGCCGTGATCTCTCCAGCAGCCTCGCCCATGACGACCCCTGACACGCCGGAAGCGGACGACGGCGGGAGCCTCCCGCCGTCGTCCGCTCCTGCTTTGAAAGGTGCCTAGAACCGGGTTGTGCCGCGCAATTTGCGGGGGCGGCCGTCCGGGTCCACCAGAAAGCGGTTTGCAGGAGCCGCCCAGAGACGCTGAAGGCGCGTTACCCGTTCTGTGGTGTGGTGCCGCACCTGTCCCTCGGGACGGGGCGGGCGGCGGCTGGTTTTGTGCCAATCGTCCAGGGCGTCGGCGGCGGCATTCCACAGGCCGAGGCCGTCGGCCGGATCGTGGAGCCGAGGGTCACTCTGGTCGAGGCCCAGGTGTTCGGCCCAGAGCTGGAGCCGGACCCTGTGGGCTAACGGACGGGAGGCGCCCGGACCAGTGTCTGCGCCGGACGCTTCCTGCTCACCGGCAGTGGTGTCGACTACCGCGCAGGTAAGCTCGCTGTCCGTGGTCCAGGACCGACGGTTGAAGTTGTCCGACCCACACGTGAACCAGGTGTCGTCGATGATGCAGATCTTGGCATGGACATAGATCGGAGTCCCTGCTCTGTTCTCCAGATTGAAGACCCCGAACCTGTCCGGTGCAACGCGGCTTATTGTTTCGATGGCACGCAGTTGCCCCAGCCGCTTGGGTGGCCCTCCGAGCGGACCGTCAGAGTCCGGGTAGCGGGGTACCACGGCGATCACGTGCAACCCGGGGTTCTGTTCGAGGGCCGCCGCGATTCCGGCGGCGACCTCTGCCGACCACAGGTACTGGTCCTCGATGTAAATCAGCGAACGGGCTAGTGAGAAGGCTTTTGTGTAGGCCTGGGCAACGCTCCGCTCGCCGCCGGGGGCGAAGGGGAACGGCGGATGCTTCACGCCGTAGGTGCGCAGCAGCTGCACGGCATGGGGGCCGGCCGGCGGCGGGGGCGGCGCAGTCTCCGGCAGGGGTTCGGGGTGCCGGGGCATGTCGGCCAGGCGTTGCAGCAGCATCCGGTAAGGCGTGCGCCGGTCCAGGGGATGGGGGTCGTTCCACCTTTCCGCGAACAACTCCAGTACATCTGCCACCACCGGGCCACGAAGTTCGAGGGCGGCGTCGTGCCACGGAGGTTGTTTCCCGTACCGCGGATCCATGTCCACCGCCTGCGGATCTCCCAGGTGGTCAGCATCGTCCCGGCGGCTGTGGGAAAGGTCAATCCCGCCCACGAACGCCACGTCCCGCGAAGGGTCGTTACGGCTGCGGATGACGAACAATTTCTGGTGATGGCAGCCGAAGAGGCGCACCCGCTGATCCAGCAGCACCTCGCCGCCGGCGTCGTTGATCTCGCGGCTGAGGAGCTCGTTGGACCGGTTGCTCATGGGGGCAGACAGTCGCTCGCCGTGGGATCTCCAGATCAGACCGCGCACTTCCACTCCGGCACGGGCCAGCCGCACCAGCAACTCGCCGATTGTCGGCCCGTCCGCCGTAAGCCGTTCGTCGCCATCACCACGCCAGTCGGTGAACCATACACGGTCTCCCTCTTGAAGCGCCGACAGCTCCTCATGCAGCCGGGCGAAGTAGGTGGCCCCATGAATTACGGGCCGGACCAGATTGCCCTCAGACCAGGCCTGCGATCCGGCACCTTCCGCATGCACGCTGGTGGCCGCATGCTCCCGCTCGGCACCACTCAAGAACCAGTAACCGGCACCACTGTCCACGCGTCGTTCCCTTCGGCCCCAGGGGCCGCCCTCATTGTCCGGCCTCCTTAGTAGCCTACGACGGTGTTGGGCAATGTCATCGGCCCGTTGGCGGGCACGTCGGCTCCGGCGGCGGGAAATTCCATGTTTTCGCGTCAATCCACGTGGCGCGGGCAGCGGCCGGGGCTCCTTTAGAGGGTGAGCTCCATGAAGACGCTGTTGGGGTCCAGGACATAGTGGGCGAAAGGCGGGCACTCCACGAAGCCGTTCCGGGCATAGAGACGCCTGGCCGGAGCGAAGTAGTCCTCGGTGCCTGTTTCAAGATAGATGCGCTCGAGGTTCCGGGCCCGGGCGTCGTCGAGGATATGGCGGAGCATCAGGGTGGCCACCCCCCGTCCCCGTGCGCTCGCCCTGGTGCGCATGGACTTGATCTCCCCCTGCTTGGGCGTGCCGGCCGGGCACTCCAGGAGCTTAAGTGCGCCGCACCCCAGCAAATCGCCGTGCTCGCGGACCGTCCAGAACGTGATGGACGGCGCGGCCAGGGCGGAGTGGTGCAGCGCGTGGACGCTTTCGGCCGGCGAGGTGGCGTACATGTCCGCCAAGTGTTCGCCGAGGAGCTGGTGGACGTCGCCGCTTGCAGGGTCGTCCCGGTCAATGGAAATCATCGGCTCAAATGTACCTCCCGACGCCGCCGACTCCACATCAGCAGGTACCAAAGGGAGCGGACGACGGCGGGACCCTCCCGCCGTCGTGCGCCCTACATCCGGCCGATGTGCGCACCTCACTATCGGCCCCGATTGCCTTTCACCCGGGCCAGCGGGGACGCCGACGTCCCGGGAATTTCGGAAGGTCTGGACACAGGTAGCCGCCGGACTTACTGTGCAAATGTGGCGGCTGCCTGACTGGCAGGATCCGTGCTGCCGGTCCGCCGTTGCGGCCGTCCGTCCTGAGGAGGAAGCAGATGGAACACGTTGAAGAGACCCTCGATGTCGCCGTCCCGGTGCGGACCGCGTACAACCAGTGGACCCAGTTCGAATCTTTTCCGCAGTTCATGTCCGGTGTGGAATCGGTCACCCAGCTGACAGACACCACCAACCACTGGGTGACCAACGTGGGTGGAGTCCACCGCGAATTCGACACTGAAATCGTTGACCAGGAGCCTGACGACCGGATCGCCTGGCGCAGCACCGACGGCAAGTCCCATGCCGGCATCATCAGGTTTACGCCACTGGATGCCAACCACACCAAGGTCAAGGTCCACTTCGAGTGGGCGCCGGAAACCGTCACCGAAAAGGCCGGCGCGGCACTGAAGATCGACGAGATGCAGGTAAAGGCCGACATGCGGAAGTTCAAGGACTTCGTCGAATCACGCGGTACCGAAACCGGCGGCTGGCGTGGCGAAGTGAAGGACAGCGGCCCCACCGGCCAGTTCTAGAAGTGCCACCGGGATCAGCTGAGGAAGCGAAGCCTGACAAACAGAAGGCGGACGACGGCGGGAACCTCCGATGCGGCGGGTACCGGTTCACTCCAGGGTGAGGCCGGCCTTCTTCGCTTCGCGGAACTCGCCATCGATGTGCACCACGTCGCGGCCTGCGCGCTGCAGCAGGCTCGCCGCCACCGCCGAGCGGTACCCGGAACCGCAGTGCACCCACAGCCGCCCGGCGGGCACCTCGTCCATGCGGCGCAGCAGCTCATGGACCGGGATGTTCGCTGCCTCCCGGATATGGGACTTTTCGAACTCGTCGGTGCGGCGGACGTCGAGGATGCAATCGTCCTTGGGCTTCCGCAGCACTTCCTGCCAGCCAACGCTCTCGTAGGAGGAAGTCGCTGCCCGGGGCGCGAGTTCCGCCGGTCCGCTGCCGATGGCCGCGTCCGGGTTGTCGATGCCGATGCGGGACAGGTCCCGGATGGCGTTCTCCACATCCTGGTGTTCACCCACGAGGGTCAGCTGTTCATCCCAGGGCAGGACCCAGCCCAGGAATGCGGTGAACTTGGTGCCGTCGCCGTATTCGAAGCTGACGCTGCCGCTCAGGTGGCTGCTGGCAAAGGCAATGCGGTTCCTGAGGTCCACCACCCACTCTCCCCGCTGCAGCCGGGATGCCAGCTCGTCCTGGTCCAGGGAGTCGGGCAGTTCCAGGTCCGGCGCCGTGGGGCCTGCCAGGTTGATCGGGGCCATATGGGCGTAATACGAGGGATAAGCCGTGAGGTTGTGGATGAGCTCGCGGACAAAATGGTCCTCGTCGGGGTCCGTCAGGGCATGGTTTTCCTTCAGCTGCTCGCCGATGGTGGAGGATTTCGCCCCGCTGGCCGGGCCTGAGGAACAGAAGGAACCGAAGCCATGGGTCGGGTAGAGCCCGGCGTCCTGGCCCGCCTCCTCCGTCAGGCGCCGTACCGAGGCGTACTGGTGGTGGGTGAGCGGCACGGTGTCTTCCCTGCTGACCAGGTCGGTGCGGCCCACGGAGCCGTAGAGCAGGCTCCCTCCCGAGAACACCGCCTGGCGCTCGCCGTCCGTGACGATGTAGGAGAGGTGGTGGTGGGTATGTCCCGGCGTGGCCACCGCTTTGAGGGTCATCCTTCCCACCTGCACCGTGTCTCCGTCGGAGATCGGTTGGCGGGTGTAGGGCACATCGTCCGCGGCACTGATCAGGTAGGCGGCGTTGTGGTCGCTCGCGAGCTGCAGCCCGCCCGTCACATAGTCGTTGTGGATGTGGGTCTCGGCCACATGGGTGATTCTCACCCCCGCACCTGCAATGGCCTTTTCCAACCGGTCGGTGTCCCGCTGGGGATCGATGACCACGCCCACCGCGCCGTCGTGGACCAGATAGGTGCGGTCGCCAAGCTGGGGCGTTTCGATCGTGACGACTTCCATGCCCGATTCCTCCCTGAATGCGCATCAGCCTGATCGCCACGTTACCCCCGGGCATGCCCTGCTGGTAGCCCCGCCTGTCCAGACTGGAGGTAACATCGTCAGCAGGCCAACCGCGGCGGCAGTTACTCACTGCCGGACTTGGCTCAAAAGGTTTTGGAAGGGGAGCATTGCGCCCAACGGTCAAAGATGTCGCCCGCCGCGCCGGCGTTTCGCCCAAGACTGTCTCGAACGTGATGAACGGAATCATTCCGGTGAGTGGTGCCACCAGGTCCAAGGTGGAGCAGGCCATTCTCGAACTGGATTACGTCCCCAACCTCTCCGCCCGCGGACTGCGTAATGGGAGATCCGGTGTGATTGCGCTGGCCTTGCCTGACCTTGGCACGCCGTACTCGGCAGAAATTGCCCACAATATCGTCGAAGTGGCGCACGAGCAGGGCTGGATCGTGCAGATCGAGGAGACCGGCTCCGATCCCCAGCGCGAGCACGAACTCATGGTGCGCGCCCGCTCCAACCTGATCGACGGACTGATCCTTAACCCTGTCGTGCTGGATGAGAGCGCCGTCCAGGTGGGCGTTGCCCTTCCACCCGTGGTCCTGCTCGGTGAGGTGACGCAAAAGCTCGCAGACCGCGTGTTCGTGGACAGCTTCGGGGCCGCGCGGGACATGACCTTGGCCCTGGCACAGTCCGGGCGCCGCCGGATCGCCGTCTTGGGAACCACCCAGGGCAGGGGATCGGCCGCGGCAATTCAGAGAACGCAAGGCTATGAAGAGGCGTTGGCGATCCTCGGCGTTGACCGGGACGAGTCGCTGCTGATTCCCTGCGAAAAATGGACCCCGCAGACTGCTGCCGACGCGCTCACTGACTATCTGGACTCACACCCGGTTCCCGAGGCCTTGTTCTGCTTCACGGATTCCATGGCAATCGGCGCCCTGAGCGTGCTGTCGAAGAGGGGGCTGCGGATTCCGGAGGACGTTAGCGTGGCGGGCTTCGATGACATTGCCGACGGCCGCTATGCCGTTCCCTCCCTGACCACCGTCTCCTTCGACAAACGTGCCATTGCCACCGAAGCCTTGCGTCTCCTGACGGAGCGGATGGCGGACCGGGGCCAGGAACAGCGCGTGGTTTCCATCGCTTACAGGATTGTGGAGCGGGACAGCAGCCGCGGCTGAAGAGAGAGCGCCCGGTCACATTGTTTGCGCTAACAGCTTTCTCTTGCCGCGACTATTACATCGATGTAATGTGAGACCTGCGTCACCCCGGAGGGCAGTCGGCCCAAGAACGGAGCGCGCCGGAACCGGAGTTTTAGCAACAAGAAGTGACCTTTCAGCGGACCCATCCAAAGGAGTGATTGGTGAAGCAGTTTGAATTTTCTCCCGGGAAACAGTTCTCCCGGAGGCAGCTACTGACAGGAACGGCGGCCTTGGGCAGCCTTCTGGCAGCAGGCGCACTGACCGGCTGCGGTGGAAACGCGGCGGCTTCCACCGTCCGGGACATCGGGTTCTGGCATTTGCTGTCCGGTGGCGACGGTATCAAGATGCAGGCGATGATCAACAGCGCCAACCAGGCCAACCCCCAGTTCAGGGTGCATCCCACGGTGCTGGCCTGGGGGCCGCCGTACTACACCAAACTGGCCATGGCCTCGGCAGGCGGACGTCCGCCGGAGCTGGCGATCATGCATGCCAGCCGGGTTCCGGGCTACGCGCCGGGCGGCCTGATCGACCCGTGGGACCTCTCACTGCTGGCAGAGCACGGAGTGACTGGTGCTGACTTCGCTCCCCGAATCTGGGAAAAGAGCCAGCAGAACGGCCAGGTTTTCTCCATCGCCCTGGATTCACACCCGTTCATCATGTTCTACAACACGGACATCGCGAGCAAAGCCGGTGTCCTGGGCAGCAGTGGACAACTGCAGGAAGTGACTTCCCCGCAGGACTTCATGGCCATGGCCAGGGAAATGCAGAAGGTCACCCAAGCCCATGGATTGTCCTTTGGCTACCTTGGCAGTGGATCCCAGATGTGGCGGCTCTTCTACACGCTCTACAAACAGCACGGCGCGGACATCACCCTGACACCGGGCCAGCGGATGAAGGTTGACCGGGAAGCAGCCATCGAGTCGCTGGAATTCATGGCATCACTCTTCGATGACACCATCGCGGCCAAGAGCGGCGACATCAGCACCGGCATTGCGGAATTCGCCCGCGGCGACTCAGGCATGCTCTTTAGCGGCGTCTGGGAACTTCCGACGCTCAAGAAAGCAGGTCTTCCAGTGGACGCCGCAACCATTCCCACGCTCTACGGCACACCGGCTTCCTACGCAGACTCACATTCCTTCGTCCTCCCACGGCAACTGAACGTAGACGAAGAGAAGCGCCGCGACGTCTACAAGTTTGTCAGCGACGTCCTGAAGGGATCGCTCTCCTGGGCGGAAGCAGGCCACATTCCTGCGTACCAGCCCGTGGTCAAGTCGCAGGCGTACAAGGACCTCACGCCGCAGGTGCATTATGCGGATGCAGCGGATGTCATTGCCTACGATCCCGAATCCTGGTTCAGCGGCTCGGGCTCTGACTGGCAGACCTACTTTGCGGAGAACGTACAGAACGTCTTCCTGGGCCGCGACAAGGCAGCCGCAGGATGGGACGCCTTCGAAGAGCGCACCAACCACCTTCTTTCCCGTCCCAACCCTGTCTAACCGCACCGAGCGACAAAGGAGTCCTTCATGAGTTCTTCACTAGCAGCCCGGCGGCGCCCCGGGAGCCTGACCAGGAGCAACCTCAGCGGTTGGGGGTTCGCCGCGCCCTTCCTGGTTTTCTTCCTCGTTTTCCTTGTGTGGCCCCTTCTTTACGGCGTCTACATGAGCTTTACCGGCAAGTCCCTTACCGGAGCCAATGACAGCTTGATCGGCTTCGCGAATTACGCCGAGGCCTTGGCCGACGCCGGCATGTGGCGCTCGCTCGGCAACACCCTCTACTTCACGGTCATCAGCACTGTCCCGCTGGTACTGGTCGCCCTGGTGATGGCCGCACTGCTCAACGTCGGATTGCCTGCACAATGGCTGTGGCGGCTCTCCTACTTTGCGCCGTACCTGCTTGCGTCCACTGTGGTTTCGCTGTTCTTCACCTGGATGTACAACCCGCAGCTTGGCCTGATCAACGATTCCCTGGCCAAGGTCGGCATCCCCAAGGTCGCCTGGCTCAACGATCCCAACGTGGCCATGTGGGCAATCGTGATTGCCACGCTGTGGTGGACGGTCGGTTTCAACTTCCTGCTGTACCTGGCCGCAATGCAGAACATCCCGCATCAGCACTATGAGGCAGCATCCCTCGACGGCGCCGGAGCCTGGCGGCAGTTCTTCTCCATCACCCTGCCGCAACTGACCCCCACCACCGTGATGATCGTGCTCCTCCAGATCCTGGCCTCGCTCAAGATCTTCGACCAGGTGTACCAGATGACCGCTGGCGGCCCCGGAGGATCAACCCGCCCCGTGGTGCAGTACATCTTTGAAACCGGGTTCACCGGCTACCGGCTGGGCTACTCCGCAGCCATCTCCTACATCTTCTTCGGACTGATCGTGCTCGTCTCGGTCATGCAGTTCGCCATCACCCGCCGCAGGAGTGCATAACCATGGCAATTCAGACCCTCGACCGCCCCGAGTCAAGCACAAGCGCCAGCCAAGAACTCCGCCAGCCCCGCAAGAAGATGACCGCAGGCAAGATCGCCGCCGTCGTAGTCGCCGGCCTGATCGCAGTGCTGTGGCTGATCCCCTTCGCCTGGGCAACCGCCACGGCCTTCAAGACCGAGACGGATGCCGCAGCGCCGAAGATCAGCTGGCTGCCGCCGTCGGGCTTTACTCCCGAAGCGTTCGTGAAGGTTTTCCAGGACGGCAACATCCCCCTCTGGACGTGGAACTCGCTGTATACCTCGGCGGCCATCACGGCTATCACCCTGGTGATCTCTGCGTTGGTGGCCTATGCCCTGTCCCGGATCGACTTCAAGGGCAAGAAGGTGCTGATGACGGTGATCATTGCCTCGATCATCATCCCTCCGCCGGTCCTGATCATCCCGCTTTTCTACCAAATGCTCGCCCTGCACATGATTGATACCTCCTGGGCGATCATCCTGCCGCAGGTCATCCATCCGGCCATGGTGTTCGTGCTCAAAAAGTTCTTCGACCAGATTCCCCGCGAACTTGAAGAAGCCGCGGTGATGGATGGCGCCAGCCGCATGCGGATCTTCACCCAAATCATCCTGCCGCTGTCCCGGCCCATCCTGGCCGCCGTCGCCATCTTTGTGTTCATCGGCGCCTGGAACAACTTCCTGTGGCCGTTCATTGCCACCAACGACGGCGCGCTCCTCACCCTGCCGGTGGGCCTGCAGACCATTAAGAGCGCCTACGGCATCCAGTACGCGCAGAACATGGCGTCCGCCTTGCTCGCGGCGCTGCCGCTCATCCTCGTGTTCCTCTTCTTCCAGCGCCAGATCATCAAGGGCGTTGCGACGACGGGCCTCGCCGGAACCTGAATCGGCGCTTTCCGCCTCCCAGCCAACCCTCAAAAAACAGACCTTAATCAGAAACAAGGAGACGCTGCATATGTCCCGCGCACGGATCACCCTCGACCGCGACTTTACTATCGGCGAAGTACCCCGCCGCCTGTTTGGCTCCTTCGTGGAGCACATGGGCCGCTGCGTCTATACCGGCATCTACGAACCGGGCCACCCTGAAGCAGATGAAAACGGCTTCCGGCTTGACGTCCTCAAGCTGGTCAAGGAACTGGGCGCCACCGTTATCCGGTATCCCGGCGGCAACTTTGTCTCCGGCTACAACTGGGAAGACGGGATCGGCCCGCAGGAGAGCCGTCCACGCCGGCTGGACGGCGCCTGGCACACCGTGGAGTCCAATGCGTTCGGCCTGCATGAATTCGTGGACTGGTCCCGAGCGGCCGGCACGGAAATCATGGAGGCCATCAACCTGGGCACCGGGGGAGTGGACGCGGCCCGCGAGATTGTCGAATATGCCAACCACCCCGGCGGCAGCTACTGGTCCGATCTCCGCGCCAAGAACGGCCACAAGGATCCGTTCAATATCAAGCTCTGGTGCCTGGGCAACGAGATGGACGGGCCATGGCAGATCGGCCACAAGACCGCCGAGGAATACGGCCGCCTTGCTCAGGAAGCGGCCAAGGCCATGCGCTTCGTGGACCCGGATATCGAGCTGGTGGCCTGCGGAAGTTCCAACTCACGCATGCCGACTTTCGGTGCGTGGGAGCAAACGGTCCTGACGCACGCTTACGAGGAGGTGGACTACGTCTCCCTCCACGCCTACTACCAGGAGTACGAAGGGGACGCCGGCAGTTTCCTGGCCAGCGCAGTGGACACTGACTACTTCATTGAATCAGTCATCGCGACTGCCGATGCCGTCCGGGCCAAGGGAAAGCACAAGAAGCACATCAACCTTTCCTTCGACGAGTGGAACGTCTGGTACCAGCGCGGCCGGGACACCGAGGACCAGCTGCGCAACGTCGCCAAGGCGGGCTGGCGCGAGCACCCCCGGCTCATCGAGGACAAGTACAACGTGACGGACGCCGTGGTGGTGGGAACCCTGCTGAACTCGTTGCTCCGCCACGGCGACCGCGTCAAGATCGCCAACCAGGCGCAGCTGGTCAACGTCATCGCCCCCATCCTCAGCGAGGAAAACGGCCCGGCATGGCGCCAGACCATCTTCCACCCGTTCGCGCGTATGGCGGAGCTGGCCAAGGGCCAGATCCTGCGCTTGTCCGTCGACTCCGACAAATACGAAAACGCCCGCTTCGGGGACACGGACCTCGTGGATGTCAGTGCGACGTGGAACGAGGAAACGGGCCGTGTGGCGCTCTTCTTCGCGAACCGCGGCCTCGAGGAAGCGGCAGACATTGAAGTTTCACTGCGCGGGTTTGATGCCCGTCAGGTACTCCGCGCGGAGGTTTTGGAAATCCCCGAGGGCGGGGACCGTTTCATCATCAACACCCAAAGTCGTCCGGACCAGGTGGGGCTCAAGCCGTTGGAAGATGCGAAGGCGAGCGGCTCTGAACTCCGGGCAACGCTCCCGGCGCTGTCCTGGGCTGTCATTGAGCTCGATGTCGCCAAAAACTGACGCTTCTGCCGCGGCGTAGGGGAGCGGCACCAGACAGAGCGGACGACGGCGGGATCCTCCCGCCGTCGTCCGTTTCGATGAGCCGCCGCTCGGGGTGAGCGTGCGCCGACGAAAGCTACAACCGATCGAGGAAGTCCTCCGTGAACCGCTTGACGCCGTCCCACTCGGTGTACACGTAATCCCGTGACGTGTCGGTGTCCAGGGAGCCCTTGTCGCTGGTGATCTTCTTCATGACGAGGCGCTTGATGAACCCGTACTGGGTGTAGAGCAGTGCCCCGCTGAAGAGTCCCACCTGGGCCGGCCGCCAGCCGGTCTCTTCCTCGAATTTCTCCACGTAATTCTCTGCGTTCTCGGTGTCACCGTGGGCGGCCAGACTGACAGAGAAGAGCGCACACGGGACGCTTTCCAGCATCGCCCTGTTCTTCCGGACAAAGTCCCGGACGTAGTTTTCGTGCTTGCCCATATGGACCGACGCCCCGACCAGGATCGCGTCGTACCCGTCCGGGATAGCATCTCCGGCTTCCCTGATGTCTGCCATTGTGACGTCATGGCCATGTGCTTGGACCACTTCCGCGATGAACTCGGCGATCTTGGCCGTTTGGCCCTCGCTGGTCCCGTAGGGGATATAGACATTGGCCATGATTGGCCTCCTCATGGTGTTGGGCCTGTTTCACGCCACTCTGCCAACTCCCGGGATGCAGCCGTAGGGCCGAACGTCCCCCGTCGTCTGCTGTATCCGCCTTTAAGCCTCGATGGTTAAAGCCGTGCTGCCTGAGGAGGATTGAGCATGGAGGGTGGGAAGGACTTCCTGGCTCAGGTGCTGAGGTCCCAGTGGGCCCGGATGGCCTCGGCGACGGGGCCCGCGGTGACGTCCACCCGGAAGGCAACGGGCGCCGTCCCTGTCTCTTCGATTACGGTGTCGCGGTACACGCGGCCGCATTTGGGGCACAAGGTGTAGAGGTCCTCGTCCGCGGGCCATGCCGCCAACCCTTCGGGGACGGGGGTATCTCGTCCTGCGTAGACGGGTAGGCCTTGCGAGTTGGCCTGAATCAATCCGTCCTGGCTGACAGTGTTGCCGCACACGCAGGTGATTGTGGTGACATCGTGGCCGATCACAGCGGCCGTTTCAGTGTCCATGATGAGCTCCCGGTGATGGAAGGGACCTGCTGGTAACAGCTTATGCCTGCTGAATTCCGGGCGCGCCTGACGGTTAGGCCAACGCTTGTAAATTCTCATTGTGGTGGCTGCCCAACTGGGCCACGATGATCCTATGGATGCTGAAACACCTAAAGCGGTGGAACTGAGCCTTCCCCAGGCTTTCCTGCTGTTGGCCACAAATGACCAAAACGGCAAACCTGAAGTGCCGCTGTTTGCACTCAGGACAACGCTAGCCGGGGCAATATTGGCCGAGCTGGACCTGCTCGGTGCCATTGAGCTGCAGGGGAAGAACGTCCGGGCAACCGGCACTACTCCCGAAACCGAGCTCCAGCACGAGCTGGAGCTCATCCGCGGCAAGTCACGGCCGCACAGTCCCCGGCGGTGGGTCTCCATGCTGGAGGGCCGCGCCGAAACGCAGCGTGTCTATGAGGGGATGGCGTCGCTGGGCATTGTGGAACATGTCGGTGAAAAGCACCTGGGCCTGTTCCGGGCCGTGCGGTACCCGGAGAAGGACCATGCTCCGGAGGCGGCGCTCCTGAAAGAGCTTGAGGCCGCACTCAGTGGTTCCCCCTCCAAACTCGAAGTGCCGGGCACCACGGTGACCGATGCCGGGGCCTCTGGTGCGGGGACGGCGGATGGCAGCATGACCGGGTCCGCGGAGCCTGGTGGCGACGCGCCTGGGACCAAGCCCGTTTCGAAGGCACCCGCGGCCAGAACCATAGCGCTGATCGCCCTGCTTCAGGCAGCCGGACTGCTCTCGAAGCTCTTCCCGGAGGCGGATAGGATCCGGGCGGATGAGCTGGCGAAGGACTATTGGCCGGCCCGTGCCGTGGAGGATGAGCTTCGCATGATCAGGCTGGCGGAGGAAGAAGCGGCCACCTTGTGATTTCGCATCCGGGCATTCCGGGCATCGCTCATGACGCAGTGCGACGCCCCGTCCCGGTGGAGTTGGAGTTGCGGATAGGTTGAGAAGAGCGGACGACGGCGGGACGTCCCGCCGTCGTCCGCCGTATCCGCCTTCTACGCCTCGATGGTCACGCCGCGCCAGAATGCGATGCGGTCCTCGATCTGCTTGGCCCGCGCCTTGGGCGCCGGGTAGAACCAGGCCGCGTCCACGTTCAGCTTCCCGTCCACCTCGAGCGTGTGGTAGCTGGCCTTGCCCTTCCATGGACAGATGGAATAGAGGTCGCTGTCCCGCAGGTAGCCGGCGTTGACGGCGTCGCGCGGGAAGTAATGGTTGCCCTCCAGCACCACGGTGTCCGTGGATTCGGCGATGACTTTTCCGTTCCAGATAGCCCTGACCATATGGTTCCCTTCGTACGTGCCGCCGTAATGAAAGGCGGCTCGGGTCGTAGGGATGCCAACGGTGTTAAGGGCGCGAATGTTCCCGAACGGCAGACGGACTGCCGGAGGGTTCGACGGCGGTGCTACCGCGGACTATTGTCGATGACGCAGAACCGGTTCCCATCGGGATCGGCGAGGACCACGAAGTCGGGGTTCTCCGGGTACAAATCCCAATCGACGCGTCGGGCGCCAAGTGAGATCAGCCGCTCCACCTCCGCGCCCTGATCGTCGGCATACAAATCGAGGTGGGTGCGCGGGTGTTCCTGAGCCGGGGTCTCGCTCAGCATGAGTGCAAGCTGTGCGCCCGGTCCCGCCGCCGGCACGAGAATCACCCACGATTCATCGCCCGGCTCCCGCGGGACGTAGCCGAGGGCGGCGTGCCAGAAGGCGGTGGCGCGGGCGACGTCGTTGACGCCGAGGACGGTGCTGCCGATGGTCAACATCCGCCCAGCCTAATCCCGGCCGGTGATGCCTGTCTCGGCAGGGGGCGGACATCTGCTTGTCCCAGCGCCAATACGTCGGAGATTTCCGACATATACTAATTCCGTGCTTCCTGATGTGTTCGGCGCTGTCTCCAACCCGGCAAGGCGCGTCATCCTCGACGAGCTCCGCCAGGGGCCAAGGACGGCCGGCGAACTCACCGGTTTGCTCGAGCTCAGCCGCTCAGCAGCGTCCGAACACCTGGCCGTCCTTCGCGAGGCCGGCCTGGTTCGGGAAGAACGGCACGGCCGGAACCGGCTGTACCACCTCCAGCCTGCGGCGCTCGCCGAGATCGGCGGCTGGGTGAAGCACTTCGAGCACTACTGGAACCGGCGCCTCGACGCGCTGGCCGAACTTCTGGACGAGGAGAAACCGTCATGACCGAGAACGCCATCCGGCTCGAACGCCGCTTCCCGCACCCCGCCGACGCCGTGTGGGCCGCGCTGACCACGCCCGAACTGCTCGCCCGCTGGTGGGCGCCCGGTGACATCGCACCCATCGTCGGCCACCGCTTCACCCTGGACATGGGCGCTTGGGGCCAGCAGCAGTGCGAAGTCCTCATCGTGGACCCCGGCAAGTCCATCACCTTCCTCTTCTCCGAAGGCATGCTGGACACCACCATTACCTGGCGGCTTGAGTCCGTCGACGACGGCACCATCCTTCACCACGAACACGCCGGCTTCCGCCTCGACACGCCCATGGGCAAGCAGGCCATAGAAGGCATGGGCAACGGCTGGCCCGGCCTGCTGGCACGGATCGACGAGGTCCTCGCCGGCGTCTCCTGAGGCATGAGGTGAGCGGACGACGGCGGGACGTCCCGCCGTCGCCCGCTTACCTATTCGAGGTGTTCCGCACACCCCGCCCGGCCTCGCGATTCCTTTCCCCGCCGCCTTCGCCCGAAGTGTCCACCTCGTCCAGCGTGGCCGCTACCTCCATCGCGCGAAAGGTGGGGATGCCGCGCATCCGGCGGCGCCAGGACCGCACCCAGGGCCATCGCGGCGGCCAGCGGGATTTCCGGGAACAGCCACCAGACCACAAAGCCCGCGGTGATGGTGCCTCAGGGGGCTGGAACCTACCGTCCCCCGGCAGCGGAGCCGGCAAGCTGGCGCTGGCGGTGCAGGTACTCGAACAGCTGCCGCAGCCCGAAGGACCATTCCGGCAGTTCCTCGGCGCGGCCCACCTGGTTGATGAGCGCACCGAGGTGCCGGCTGCGGATGGTCACGGTGTCGCCCAGCTTGTGGGTGAAGCCCTGTCCCGGCTCGTCCCGGTCCTGCGTCGGGGCGAAGAGGGTGCCGGTGAACAGGGCGAAGCCGTCCGGATACTGGTGGTGGCGCCCGCGCGTTGCCGCCACGAGCTCCTCGAAAGGCCGGCTGATCCGGGCCACGGAATTCCGGCCCTCAAGCGAGTAGCCGTCCTCACCTTCAACCCGCAGCAGGATCTCCTCCTCGCGGAGCGTGCCCAAGGTGAAGGTGCCGTCGAACAGCCGGATAAACGGACCCAGCGCACTGGAGGCATTGTTGTCCTTGGCCTTGCCCAGCAGGAGGGCACTCCGGCCTTCAACATCGCGCAGGTTCACGTCGTTGCCGAGCGTTGCGCCCACAACAGAGCCCTCCGACGTGGCGATCAGTACCAGCTCCGGTTCCGGGTTGTTCCAGTGGGAAAACGACGGGATTCCCACCTGCGCGCCAAGCCCCACGGAGGAAAGCATCGGAGCCTTCGTGAACACCTCGGGGTCCGGGCCGATGCCCACCTCGAGGTACTGCGACCACAGCCCCTCCGCCATCAGCACCTTCTTGGCCTCGGCGGCTTCCCGGGAGCCCGGGCGGATCGAGCCGAGACTGCCGCCCAGTGCCTTCGCCACCAGCTCGCGGGTCTGCTCGGCCCGGCCGGCGTCTCCGCCGCAGCGCTCCTCGATCACGCGCTCGATCATGCTGTCCACAAACGTCACGCCGCAGGCCTTGACCACCTGCAGGTCCACCGGCGCCAGGAGATGCGGGCGGTTTGTATCCCGCGCCAGCGACGCCTCAACGATCTCCGACGTCGTCCACCGCGGCGCGGTCATCCCGGTGCGGACATCAGCCACCAGGTCCGGGCGTTCGAGAAGCTCGGAGACCGTCCCGGCCAGTGGCTGGAGGTCGTAGACGTCTCCGCCCTGGACCGCAACGACGCGCGGGCCTGACGTTTCGATGTCCCACACCCGGCCGATCAGGAGCGCGGAATCCGCGTCCTCCGGCAGCACGGACGCCGGCGTGATGTTCTTGAGCGTGTTCACTTCACATCACCGCCCGCCGTAGCCGGCGCTGCCTCCGGCCGGTGCCACTCGCCGTCGATACGCTGCGGCACACCCCACGGGTTGGCGTCCTGCAGGGGTTCCGGCAGCCGGTCCGCCGGGAAGGACTGGTAAGCGACGGGCCGCAGGAAACGCCGGATGGCGGCAGTTCCCACGGACGTGGTGTTCGACGACGTTGCCGGGTACGGTCCGCCGTGGTGCTGCGCGTAGCTGACGGTAACGCCCGTGGGCCAGCCGTTCCACAGGACCCGGCCACTGATATCGGTAAGCCGTTCGGCCAAGTCGGAGACGTCGTCGTCCGCTTCCGCCTGCAGGGTAGTGGTGAGCTGGCCCTCCAGGAGTCCGGCCAAAGCGGGAAGCTCCGACTCGTCCCCGTACTCCACAATGAGGCTCGCGGGCCCGAACATCTCCTGCCGCAGGATGGAAGGATCGCGGCGCACCGCGGCCGCGGAGGTGTGCAGCACGGTGGGTGACGGCGCCTCGGCGAAATCGCCCTCAACCAGTACCTCCACTCCCTCCATACCGCTGAGCCCGCGCACGGCACCGGCGTACCCTTCGTGCAGGCGCCCGCTGAGCAGCGGGGCAGCAGTGAAGCCTGCCAGGGCCTGGTCCAGCCCCGCCCGAACCGCGTCCGCGTGCCCGGCCGGGATGAACAGCAGCCCCGGTTTGGTGCAGAACTGGCCCATCCCCAGGGTGAAGGAGTTGGCGTAACCGGTAATGATCTCCTCGGCGCGGGCGGCCCAGGCCTTTTCAGTCGCGAAAACGGCGTTGATGCCGCCGAGCTCACCAAAGAAGGGGATGGGCTCGGGCCGCGCGGCGGCGCGGTTGAACAGGGCGCGGCCGCCCGCCGTCGAGCCGGTGAAGCCGATGGCCTTGACCAGGGGGTGGTCAACGAGGGCCTCCGCGGCGGCCCGCCCGGTAACGAGCGAGAACAGGCCGGACGGCGCACCGGCGGCGTCGAGGGACGCGATGACGATCTCCGCGGTGCGCAGCGCCAGCTGCAGGTGCCCGTCGTGCGCCTTGTGCACCACGGCGCAGCCGGCAGCCAGCGCCGAGGCGCTGTCGCCGCCCATCACGCTGAAGGCAAACGGGAAGTTGGAGGCGCCGAAGACTCCCACCGCGCCGAGCGGCACGTTGTACCGGCGCAGGTCAGGCCGCGGCCCCATGCCCCATTCCGGATCCACGTGGTCGATGGTGGCGTCGAAGTGCTCGCCGCGCCGGATCTCGTCGGCGAAGAGTCGAAGCTGGAAGGTGCTGCGCGTCAGTTCGCCGCGGAGCCGCGCCTCGGCCAGGTGCGTTTCCTGTTGCGCGAGGGCCACCAGCGCGTCGGCATCCTTGTCCAGGCCTGCCGCCACGGCGTCCAGCCACGCTGCCCGGGTGAAGGGATCCGCCGTGCGGGCTTTTCCGAAGGCGGCGTGGGCGGCCTCGACGACGGCGGCCAGCTTTTCCACGCCGGTGGTCATCGGGTGCCTCCCGACTGGGCAAGCTGGGCGCCGGTGACGGCGGCGCGGTTGCCTACTTCCGCCCAGCCGGCCCCGCCCGGGAATTCCCAGCGGGTCCGTGAGGCGCTGAACATTTCTGCGCCTGTGCCGGGCAGCTGCGGGGCAGCGTAGCGGCCGTTGGTGATGCGGACGGGCTCGGCGAAGTGCTCGTGCAGGTGGTCCACGTATTCGATCATCCGGCCGTCCTGGCTGCCGGTGATGGCCGCGTAGTCGAAGAAGGAGAAGTGCTGGACGAGCTCGCAGAGTCCCACCCCGCCGGCGTGCGGGCACACCGGGACGCCGAATTTGGCAGCGAGCAGCAGGATGGCGATGTTCTCGTTGACGCCGCCGACGCGGGTGGAATCCAGCTGGAGAACGTCGATGGAGCCGGCCTGGAGAAGCTGCTTGAACACGATGCGGCTGGCAACGGCCTCACCGGTGGCAACCCGGACCGGGGAAACACCCTTGCGGATGTCCGCGTGGCCCAGGATGTCGTCCGTGCTGGTGGGCTCTTCAATCCAGTACGGGTTGAACTCGGCCAGCTGGTTCACCCATTCGATGGCTTCTGAGACCTCCCACCGCTGGTTGGCATCAATCGCGATGGGCAGGTCACCCACTGCCTGCCGGGCCAGGGCCATGCGGCGGCGGTCGTCATTGATGTCGCCGCCCACCTTGAGCTTGATCATGGCGAAGCCGTCCGCTGCTGCTTCCTTGCTCAGCCTGACCAGCTTTTCGTCGCTGTAGCCCAGCCAGCCGGGAGAGGTGGTGTAGGCGGGGTAGCCGTCCGCTTTGAGCGCGGCGATCCGGGCGGCCTTGCCGTCTTCGCCGGCCCGGAGGATGTCCAGGGCCTGCTGTGGGTTGAGGGCGTCGCGGATATGGGTGAAGTCGACGACGTCGACGATTTCCTCCGCGGGCATTTCGCTGAGCAGGAGCCACAGGGGTTTGTTCTCACGCCGGGCCCGGATGTCCCACAGAGCGCTGACCAACGCACCCGCCGCCATCTGGGTGACGCCCTTCTCCGGGCCCAGCCAGCGCAGCTGTGAATCGTGGATGAGCCGCTTTGATGCGTTGCCCAGGTCGTAAATGAGCTCATCGATCTCGCGGCCGCGCAGGAGGGCGGCGTAGGAGTCGATGGCATGGGTGATGATTTCGTTGCCGCGTCCGCAGCTGAACACAAAGCCGTGTCCTTCATCGCCCGCGTCGGTGCGGATGACCACATAGGCGGCGGAGTAGTCCGGGTCAACGTTGACCGCGTCGGAGCCATCGAGCTCCAGGGACGTGGGGAAGCGGACGTCCTGGGTGTGGATGGAAGTAATGGAAGGCATGCTGTTCTTCTCTCTGCAATCTGAGGAGTGAGGGCAATTCCTATACGAATCCTCATAATCATATAGGAAGTGTGACGCAGATCAAGGGGCAGGTGCAGAAGTGGGGCAAAAAAATGCCCCGGCCTGAAGCCGGGGCACTCATTCACGTCACACGATGCGGGTCCTGGGCGGTCCGCCCTCCTCGAGCGGCTCAAGATCAACAGTTCCCTCGAAGGCCTGGGCAAAGCGAGTGAAGGAGTTTCTGATGTGCTGCGCCATCGCCTCCTCCGCCGCTTCGGGCCGGCAGGCCAGAATTGCCTCCCTGACTGCTGAATGCTCCGCTACCGTGATGGCCCCGTCGACGTCGGCCGGGTACAGGCGGAAGGTGTGCAGGTGGCAGTGGGTCTGGGCGAACGCATGCCGGACCACCGGGTTTCCGGCTGCCGCCAGGATGGTGTCATGAAAGCGGGTGTCGTGAGCAACGAGGTCCTGCCGAAGATCCTGCCCGCCCCGCATCACTTCCTGGAAGGCGGTGAGTTCCTTTTCCAGTGCACGGGCGGGGTTGGCCAGCCGGTCCACTGCTGCCGCCCGGGCAGCCCACGGCTCAACCAGCAGCCTGAATTCAAACAAGGAGCGCAGTTCGTCCAGTCCGAGCAGGGGAGTGGTGCTGTAGCCGCGGCCCGGTGTGTAGACCACGAGGTTGTCACCCTCCAGCCGCTGGAGCACCTCCCGGACGGGCGTTTGTGACACGCCCATGCTGCGGGAAACCGCGTCGATGTTGATCCGCGTTCCGGGTTCGATCTCACCATTGAGGATGGACGTCCGCATGGCGGAGTAGACGTCGGTAACGGCCGCTTTCGTGCGGGACGTATCGGACGGTTGACGTGGGGGCACGCGTTTTACCTCTTTGCATGGGTGGCCGGAGTCGCTGTGGGAATCATAAGCCACCGGCCCGTTTCGTCGCGGTGGGGAAGTTTTTCGGACCCTGCACTTGTCCTGGATCACTTTCCATATATGATTGTCATAATTCCTATACGATCATTCCCCCTTAAAACCCGTCGCCTGGCCGTCCCCGTGCCACTGCGCCCAAAGCCCGTGTTTACGTCAAAGGAGACCGTATGACTGCTCTAGGCAGTAGGCTTGCCCCTAAAAATTCCCCCAAGGCCCCCCGCACCATGACCCGTAAACGTTGGATGATCATCTGGCTCGCCTTCATCGGGTTGAGCATCAACTACCTGGACCGTTCCAGCCTCAGCGTGGCGCTGCCGTTCATGGGCAAGGACTTCGAGCTCTCAGCCACCCAGCAGGGCCTGATCTTCGCCGCTTTCTTCTGGGCCTACGATTTCTGCCAGTTGGCAGCCGGCTGGTACGTCGACAAGGTGGGCCCCCGCCGGTCGTTCTCCCTGGCCGCCGTATGGTGGTCCGTTTTCACCATGGTCACCGCCGCTGCCACGAACTTCTGGTCCCTCTTTGCTGCCCGGTTCCTGCTCGGGGTGGGTGAGAGCCCCGCTCCGAGTACTGCCGCCAAGGTAGTGGCCACGTGGTTCCCCGTCCGGGAGCGCGCATTTGCCACCAGCATCTGGGATTCGGGCTCCCGCGTGGGAGCGGTCATCGCCCTGCCGATCGTTACCCTGATCGTTGCGTTCACCTCGTGGCACGCCGTATTCATCATCATCGGCGTCGCGGGCCTCATCTGGGCCGCGGTCTGGTGGAAGGTCTACCGCAGCCCGGAAGAGCACCCGACGGCGGACGCCGCCGAGGTTGCCTACATCCGGGAAGGCGGTGCGCGGAGTGCCGCCAGTGACGACGAGAGCGCAGCGAAGCTGCCGTGGCGGTCGCTTTTCAAGTACCGCACCGTCCTCAGCATGATGTTCGGATTCTTCTGCCTCAACAGCGCCATCTACTTCTTCATCACGTTCTTCCCGAGCTACCTGGTGAAAGAGCGGGGCTTTGACCTGCTCAAACTGGGCTTCTTTGGCGCCATTCCCGGCATCTGCGCCGTGGCATTCGGCTGGCTGGCCGGCTATGTTGCCGACCGTGCCGTCCAGCGCGGCGTCTCGGTGACCCGGGTTCGCAAGACCGCCATCGCCGGCGGCCTGGCGGGCGGTTCGGTCATCATGTTCGCGGCATTGGTGCCCGAGGCCTGGATGGCGTTGGCCCTGCTCTCGGTTGCCTACTCCAGCCTGACCGTCGCGGCCACGGGCATCTGGTCCCTTCCGGCCGACGTTGCCCCGAGCTCACGGCATGTGGGTTCCATTGGCGGCCTTCAGAACTTCGCCTCCAACCTTGCCGGCATCTTCACCCCCATCCTGATCGGCGTCCTGGTGGACCAGACCGGCTCCTTCGTGGCGCCGCTCGCCGTCATCGGTGGTGTGGCCCTGGTCGGCGCCGCCAACTACCTGTTTGTGATGGGCAAGATCGAGCCGCTGAAGGTGGCTGAGCCCGCCAAAATGTAGGGCAGCGACCCGCGAGCAAGCGGACGACGGCGGGAGGTTCCGCCGTCGTCCGCTTTGGTGTCTGCTCCGGAAAGTACCGAAACCTGCCCGTGACTTACGCGGTCAGTTCCGGAAGAACAACCAACCCGTCGGCAACCAGCCTGCCGTTGTGGGTGACGGTACGGTCCGTGCCGCGGTCCATGACGGCGCTGGTGACGGTTTCGCCCTCCACCATAACGATATTTGCTGCGTCTCCAACAGTGAGGCCGGGCCGGTCATCCGTACTGGTGAGGCGCTGAACCGTGCGGTCCACGATGGAGGCGCCTCCGACGGTGGCGATCGCCGCGCAGTGCTCGATCAGCCGGTCCTTGCGCAGCCGGTGGGTGAAGGCCAACTGCCAGGTGCGGTCCAGCATGTCGCAATTACCGTACGGGCTCCAGTAGTCCCGTTGGCCGTCCTCGCCAAGACCCACGCGGATCCCGGCCGCGGTCATCTGGGCCAGGTCGAACTGTGTGCCGCCGCTTGCCGGGGCCACCGTTGCCCAGGCGACGTCCAGTTCGGCCATCTGCTCCATGATCCGGGCTGTCACATCGGGGTGGACGTTGGCCAGATCGTAAGCGTGGGACAGCGACACGCGTCCCTGCATGGCCAGTGCGCGGGTGCGTTCGAAGACAAGTTCCGCGCTGAAGACCCCAAGCTGCCCGGGCTCGTGAAGGTGGATATCGACGTCGACCCCGTACTTCTCAGCCAGGCCGAACACGATGTCCAAATGGCGCACCGGATCGCGGTCCAGCTGGCAGGGGTCGATGCCGCCGATAGTCGTGGCCCCCGCCCGCAATGCCTCCTCGAGCAGCGGGACAGTGCCTTCCTCCAGCAGGATGCCGGCCTGGGGGAAAGCCATGATCTCCACGTCCGCCGCGCGGGCAAAGCGCTCCTTCGCGGCCATGACTGCCTCGAAGCGCTCAAGCTTGCAGTCCACGTCGATCTGGGCGTAGGAACGGACGCGCGTGGTGCCCCGGGCGATCATCCGTTCCAGCGTCCCCGCCACCACATCAGGGTAGGGGATGGGGGTGCCGCGCCAGTTTTCCCGGTCATTGCGCATCATGTTCCACACGCCCGGCGAGCCCGTGTGCCCCCGGAACGGCAGCCCGATCCGGGTCGAGTCCAGGTGGACGTGCACATCCGTGAATGCCGGGAGGGCAATTCGGCCGCGCCCGTCCAGTTTCTGGCCGTCAGCGTCATCAGTTACGGCGCCGGTCCCGGCCGCGTGGACGGCCGAGATCCGTCCCCCGCTAATCTCCAGGTCTACGGCGTCCCCGCCCCACGAACGGACATTGGTGATGAGCATGCCTGATTCCTTCTGCAGTGCTGTGCGGTGAACGGTCTGTGGTGTTACGACGGCAGGGAAGGCACCGATCCTACGCGCCGGCGTCTTCCCTGCCGCAGCATAGGCTAGAAATGGAAGGCGAGCTGCGCAATGACTGCCGCGGCGACGAAGCTCGCGGTGAAGGTCATCAGGGCGACGATGATGATCTTCCAGCTCAGTGAGCGGAGCGCCTTCACATCTCGGCCCAGTGACATGCCGATAAGGGCGATCATGGGCAGGCCTGCGAAGAGGACGTTGATGTTCTGGGTAGTGGAGGCAATGAACGGGCCGACGGGCAGGAACGTCGCGGAGGCAATCGTTGCCAGGGCCAGGACCCAGATGCTGGACGGAACTGCTCTGACGAGCTTGGCGAGAACCAGGGCGATGGCAGTAAGTGCCAGAAGGATTGTCACGCCGACCACATCCAGCGGCCGCACTGATCCCGTGCCGAGCGCGTTCAGGAGGACGCCGGCCGCTCCTGTCGCGGCGAACGCGGCGAGCCACGTCTTGGGGGAGCGGACAACAACGGGGTCCGCTTCGATGCCGTGGACGTCCACGGTGTCAGTGCCGGACAACTCATCCGGCTCCGTGACCGCGCCGCCCCGGTGTGCCTGGACGGACCCGCCTGCTTGGGTCCCGGCTGCGGCGCCAAGGAGAGCTCCGCGGCGGACACGGCGGCCCAGGTCGTCCCGTCCGAAGATACGGGACCACATCCTGTAGAGCTTTTGGCACATCGGTAGCGCGATGAAAACGCCGGCGTAGAAGCCCACGATGTTGGTCACCAGGTTGGAGAGGGCAGCGAGGGCCATGATCTCGCCCGCCATTTCCGGGTACAGGATGGACAGGGCACCCACGCCGCCGAGCATCATGGAGGCGGACCCGAGGCCAAGTCCCAGCGCGAGGGCCCGCGGGTCAAAGAAGTCCAGTCCCCCCAGAAGGCCTGCCAGCAGCGAGATGAACACGGCGCCGAACACACTGCCCAGAACCCACACAGCGAACACGCCGCGGTACTCGGGGGAGCGGACGCCAAAGCGCTGAATGGCGAAGGCAAGGTAGGACTCGCGGTCAATCGACCAGGTGGCGCCGACCGCAGTGCGGCCCAGGCCAAGCGCAACAGCGACCGGCAGGGCCAGGATCACCGTGCCCACCACGTGGCCCACCTCCTGCAGCAGGATCGCAGGACCGATGCCGGTGAACTTCGTCAGGGACGGGCCGATCTGCGTGCCGAGGCCCGCCAGGAAGAACACGATGGAGACGTCCATGAGGTGGGTGGACACTGCACGGGCACGCCCCCCGATTGGTTTCCATCTCTGCACTCCAAGAAAGCCGCCGATGAGCACGGTCCACAGGATTGGCATCAGGACGATCGCGGCCGGGCCGAGGTGGAACTTGTGGGTTCCGATCATGATGGCCACGGCACAGACGGCGGTGGAGATCGCGATCATCGCAAACCACAGGACGGGTCGGGCACGGAAAGTACGCGACGGTACCGCGTCCACCAGGACGGACGCGGTACCGCCTGTGGTCTTCGCTTCATTGCGCATGACGCAGGCCTTTCGAGGGGGAACAGGGAGAGGAACAAGAACATCCCGCAGTTTGGGAATGTCGTTCTGGTATACCAAAAGACTGTATACTCATACCTTGTGAGAGGCAAGTCACATTTTGTAGCCGGCCGGAGTGATCCCCGGCGGCAGGTGCAAGGAGGCACGATGTACACGAAAATCTCAGCCCGGTACGTTCTGGGTTTTGATGGAAAGCGGCACACCCTCGTTGAGGACGGCGAAGTCGTGTTCGAAGGAGATGTCATCGTTTTTGTGGGGCGGGGCTATAGTGGCCCGGTTGATGAGGAACGCGACTACGGCAAGAGCCTTGTCATGCCCGGCCTGATCGACTTGGATGCCCTCGCCGACATTGACCACCTGATCCTCGACTCATGGCCTTCGCCCGACGTTGCGGCCGGCCATCTGTGGTCCGAGGACTACTTCGCCAACCGCCGCAGGGACGTGTTCAGCCGGGCTGAGCGCGCTCAGGTCCGGGAATTCGCGCTGGCGCAGCTGGCCCTGCACGGCATTACCACCTACATGCCGATCGCCTCGGAGATCCACAGTTCCTGGGCTGAAGGCCTCGATGAACTCGTGGACATGGCAGGGACCAGCCGGCGGATCGGACTCCGGGGCTACCTCGGGCCGGCCTACCGTTCGGGAGTCCATGTCACCACTGACGCAGGCGGCCGCGAGGTCCACTTCGATGAAGCCCGTGGGGTTGCCGGACTGCAGGACGCACAGGACTTCCTGGACTATGCTGTCGACCTCGCGGACCCGCTCATCACCGGCGTCCTGCTGCCGTGCCGCATTGAGACGTTGTCCGAAAACCTCATGCGGGAGACTGCCCGGATTGCCCGCGACCGCGACGCGCTCGTCCGGCTGCACTGCCTCCAGTCACCCTTGGAAGACGGGCTGCTGCAGCGCTCTGCCGGACGCGGCGTGCTGGAGCTCCTCGAATCCACCGGCCTTTTCGGTACACGGCTCCTCATCCCGCACGGCGTGGTGATCGACGCCAAGGACCCTGCCGCGGCGGGGCCCGGAGGCCCGCTGGACCTGCTGGCGCGCCATGGGGTCAGCATTGTCCACTGCCCCCTGACGTCGTTCCGTTACCAGAAGCAGCTTGTCTCGTTCGACCGCTTCCGCGAGGCGGGCGTCAACTTGTGCCTGGGCACCGACTCCTTCCCGCCGGACCTGGTCCGCGGCATCGATGCGGGCATGCACCTGACCCGGCTGGTCGAGGAAAGGCCCGGCGCCGGCGCCCTGACTGACTACTTCGACGCCGCCACCCTTGGCGGGGCCAAGGCCCTTGGGCGGCCGGACCTGGGAAGGCTTGCCCCCGGCATGCAGGCGGACATCACGGTGGTCTCGCTGGGCCATTTCGCGGACGGGGTCGTTGAAGATCCGCTGCGCACCCTGGTGCTGAACGGTACGGCGCGCCAAGTGACGGACACTTTCGTGGCCGGGCGGCCGGTAGTGGTGGAAGGCGCCCTGCCCGGCGTCGACCTCGCGGCGCTTCGGGCCGAGGGCCAGCGCCTCTTCGACCAGATGAAGGCTGCCTACGGAGAACGGGACCACCGGCGCCGGGAAGCGGACGAGCTGTTTCCGCCTGCCTATCCGCAGGCGGACATCGTTACCCCGGCAGCCGTTTCATGACGCACTCTATTCGTAACGCCGTTGCCGTCTACTATTGGTTTGGTATACCAAATGGGCTACCGTGGATGGACACGAGGGCCACCAGCGCGTAGTGGGGGAAGCTCACCCGACCCTCACCAAAAGCATGACAGTCACCGATCCCACCGGACCCCGCGCTCCTGCTGCCGGGCCCTTTCCTTTGGAGAAAACCATGTGCCTGCACGACCACACCCCCGCTGCCCTCCCTTCCGCCGCAGTTCCGCGCCGCGGCATTCTCGCGGGGGCAGCCGCGCTCGCCGGAATCTCAGTGGCCAGCCTTGCCGCACAGTTGGGAAATGCCCCGGCTGCTAAAGCCGAGGGCAACGCAACAAGCACCGGCTACCATGCGCGTCCTGCGTCGCCGCCAATGATCATCGAAGGCGGCACCATCGTGGACCCCAAGACAGGCGGTGCCGTCGAAGACGGCGTCCTGGTGCTGGAAGGAGGAAAGGTCAGCGCGGTGGGTACCCGTGAGGAAACACGCCGTGCAGTCGCCGCACTTGCCGGCCGTGCCCTCATGGTGGATGCCTCCGGTCGCTGGGTCGTTCCCGGCCTCATCGATGTGCACGTCCATGCGAACGCGCTGTCTGATGCGCGCGCCATCCTGCAGGGCGGAGCAACCAGCGTCAGGAGCGGTTCGAGCAGCTTCTACCAGGACGTCGCCTTGGCCGCCCTGCCTGCCTGGGCCGCCGGCGCTTCGCCGCGGATGAGCCCGGCCGGCCTGTTCATTTCACCCGAACTGGGGGACTCGCTCCTCGCCGACCCGGATCTTGCACCCCTGGCTTCCCTGACGGGGGGAGTCACGGAACCGGGCGACCTCGCCTACCTCACCCGCATCAACCTGAAGCGCGGCGCGCAGGTGATTAAGACGAGGGCCAACCCCCGCGCGGGCCTGCCGGAGCAGGATCCCCGCGAGCTGGTCTACAACTACGATCAGCTCTCCGCCGTGGTCAAGGCCGCAAGCAACGCGGGCGTGCTGTGCCATGCCTACAGTGCCCAAGGGATAGACGGCGCGGTCCGGGCCGGTGTGCGCAGCATCGAGCACGGCGTCTTTGTCAGCGAAGAGACCATCTCCCGGATGGCCAGCCAGGGGACGTATTTCACGCCGACCATGGACGCCATCACCAGCATGGCGGGCTCGTCCAACCCGATCCTTGCCGCCCGCGGCAAGGAGTACACCCCCATCATCAAAGCAGCCGTGAAAGCTGCTCATGATGCCGGCGTGACCGTCGTTGCGGGTACGGACTCCTTCGGATCAGACGTGACACCGATCGGCACGGAAGTGCGTCTGTTGAGTGAGGCCGGGCTTTCGCCGCTGGACGCCCTGAGGGCCGCGACAGTCAATGCCGCCGCGCTGCTCGGCTGGAGTGAAAACGCCGGCCGGTTGATGCGCGGTTCCTTCGCGGACGCCATCATTGTGGACTCGGATCCCTTGGCCAGCGGCTCCGCCCTGGAAGGAATCCGGGCCGTGGTGGCGCAGGGAGTCCTTGTTCGGAATGACCTCTGACCAGCCTGACCTCCAGGGGCCCGGTTATCCGGCCCGCCCTGCCCGCCAAGGCCAACGCGCCCTTCCATTCAGAAAGCCATTCCCTATGACCCTGATCCTTAAAGCGTCCGAGCTCCAGGCCCTGGCCGACATGCCCGGGACCATTGCCGCCGTCGAACGCGTCTTTGCCGGGCTCAGCCGAGGCACTGCCGTCCAGCCTGCCCCGGATTCGCTCCTCCTCCCGTCCTCGGATGCGAGGTTCCTGCCGATGGCGGCGCTGTCCGAAGCGGAGGAGTTGGCGTCAGTGAAACTGCTGGCGGACATCCCGTCCAACGGTGCGGCCAGCCTGCCTACCCAGCGGTCCACCATCATGCTCGTCTCCCAGCTGACCGGTGAAACCCTGGCCATCCTGGACGGTAAAGTTCCCACCCGGGTCCGCACCGCGGCAGCCAGCGCGGTGGCAACGAAGCTCCTTGCGAGGCCCCGCAGCACCACCTTGGGGCTGGTGGGGGCAGGCGCCTTGGCGGTGGCCCATGTGGAAGCCATGCTGGCCGTGCTGCCAATGAGAAACGTGGTGGTGTGGTCCCGTTCCACTGAGACCGTCGCTGCCTTCTGCGACGAAATTTCCTGTTACGGGCTGAACATTACGCGGGCCGCCAGCGTGCGGGAGGTCGTCGAGGGCTCGGACGTGCTGTGCACCCTCACGCCAGCGGTTGAGCCATTGGTCAAAGGGGAGTGGTTCCAGCCCGGACTGCACGTTAACGCCGTCGGATCCCGTCCGCGGCCGGACCACCGGGAAGTTGACTCAGCGGGCATGGTCCGGGCGCGGGTTTTCGTGGACAGCCTCGCTACAGCAAGGGCCAAGTCCGGGGGGCTGATCATCCCGGTAACGGAAGGCGCCATGGGCTTCGAGGATGTGGAAGCAGAACTTGGTGACGTGGCGGCTGGGACAAAAGCAGGCCGTCTGGGGGATGAGGACATAACCTTGTTCAACTCGGTGGGTATCGGCCTGCAGGACCTTGCGATCGGGCGGCTCCTGTATGACGCTGCACTTGACCAGGGGATCGGCACCCATGTGGAGCTGAATAACTGAGGCGGCATCGAAGCAGGGCGCCGGAATCAACGGGAGGCATCATTGACTGTCCATGCGGACTCACCCGCGTCCTCGGCTGACGCTACCCGGGCACGGATCCGCGAGCTGATCATCTCGGGTGACTTCGCGCCCGGCTCCCGGCTTAGGGAACGCGAGCTGTCCCAGGCCTTGGACGTTTCCCGGGTACCCGTCCGCGAAGCCCTCCAGCTGCTGGAAGCCGAAGGCTTCATTGACACCTCTCCGCGGCGCGGGGCCACCGTCAAGCAGATCACCCTGAGGGACGTCAACGAACTCTTTGATGTCCGGCTCAGCCTCGAAGTCCTCGCCGCGCGGCTCGCCGCCCAGGCCGCCGCGCGGGGGGAGTCCTCGGCGCGCCTCCAGCAGATGATGGACCGGGCCGAAGAAGCGACCCTGCGCCACGACCACGCGCAAATCCCGCTGAGCAACACGGCCCTGCATGCAGAGATCGTCTCGATGGGCGGCAACGCATTGCTGGAGTACTCCATGAAGCCGCTCCTGGGCAGGATGCAGTGGCTCTTTACCCTGACCGGGCACCGCGACCCCCTGGTTCAGTGCGCAGAGCATCTAAGCCTATGCAAGGCGATCTATGACGGCAGAGCCGAACTTGCGGCAGCGCTGGCGTTTGCCCATGTGGAGCTGGGCCGGGAACCCTCCCTCCGGGGACTTGCCGGGCGGCTGCCTGAACAGTAGGCCCGCGACGGCGGCGTGTCCGCCGTCGTACGTGCGCCTTGAAACCGCGCGGATTTTGCATCCCGCCCCCGCAACCTGTAGGGTGTGAGCCGTGTCACCCACCAGTGGCACATGCTAATGATCTGCGGCGGGAGAGTCCTGCCGGTACGTTCAGCAGGCGCCGTAGGAGCAAACCCTCCCCAGGAATCTCTCAGGCCCACGTACCGCCGCGGCAAGGCAACTCTGGAAAGCAGTCCGGGCAACCGGACTCACCGACGGTGCAAGTGGCGTCCTGCGAAACGGCAGGGCAACGCAAAACTCTCAGGTCCAATACAGAGCGGGGAGGAACCCGAATCAACGTGGTGCTTAGGCGCCACCTGAATTATGGAGTTCCTCTCATGACGGTTCAATCGTCCCCCACCACCTTCGCAGACCGCCATATCGGCGCACGCCGCCAGTCCGACATCGACACCATGCTCAAGGCCGTCGGCTACGACAGCCTCGATGGCGTGGTCGACAGCGCCGTTCCCGATTCCATCCGCCAGGACAAGCCCCTCACCCTCGAGAGCGCCCTGAGCGAAGTCCAGGTTCTAGCCGAGCTCCGCAAGCTGGCGGGCAAGAACAAGATGGCCGTGCAGATGATCGGCCAGGGCTACTACGACACCGTGACCCCGCCGGTGATCCGCCGCAACGTCCTCGAAGCTCCCGCCTGGTACACCGCCTACACCCCTTATCAGCCGGAGATTTCCCAGGGCCGGCTCGAGGCGCTGCTCAACTTCCAGACCATGGTCCAGGACCTCACCGCGCTCCCGGTGGCCAACGCCTCCCTCCTGGACGAAGCCACCGCCGTCGCCGAAGCCGTGCTCCTGATGCGCAGGGCCAACAAGAACAAGACCGCGAAGGACGGCAAGACCGTCCTCGACGCCGACCTCCTTCCGCAGACCATCGCCATCGTGCTGGGCCGCGCCGAAGCCCTCGGCTTCGAGGTGGAAATCGCCGACCTCACCAACGGACTGCCCGACGGCGACATCAACGGCGTGGTCCTCCAGCAGCCCGGCGTCTCCGGCCGGGTCTGGGACCAGACCTCCGTCATCGCCGAGGCCAAAGACCGCGGCGCCCTGGTCACCGTCGCCGCCGACCTCCTGGCCCTCACCCTCATCACCCCGCCGGGAGAGCAGGGCGCGGACATCGCCGTCGGCTCCACCCAGCGCCTGGGCGTGCCGCTGTTCTTCGGCGGACCCCACGCCGCCTACATGGCCGTCCGCGAAGGCATGGAACGCACCCTCCCCGGCCGCATCGTAGGCGTTTCGAAGGACAACGCCGGCGTTCCCGCCTACCGCCTGGCCCTCCAGACCCGCGAGCAGCACATCCGGCGCGAGAAGGCCACCTCCAACATCTGCACCGCACAGGCCCTGCTCGCCATCGTCTCGTCCTTCTACGCCGTCTACCACGGCCCGGACGGGCTGAAGGCGATCGCCGAAACCGTCCACAACAACGCCCGAGCCCTCGCCGCCACGCTGAAGATCGCCGGCCGCGAACTGGTCAGCGACACCTTCTTCGACACCATCACCGTGCGCGTGCCCGGCAAGGCAGCCAAGGTCATTACCGCCGCCGAAGCCCGCGGCGTCAACCTGCGCCTCATCGACCCGGACACAGTCGGCGTGTCAGTTGATGAAACCACGACGCCGGAGGTCCTCTCCGCGGTGGTCGTCGCCTTTGGCGCGGGTCCGGTTGTGGAGGCCGCCGGGTTCGAGCTGCCTGAGCCGGTGGTGCGCACCTCCACCTACCTGCAGCACCCGGTGTTCAACACCCACCGGTCCGAAACCCAGCTGCTGCGCTACATCCGCCGCCTCTCCGACCGCGACCTGGCCCTGGACCGCACCATGATCCCGCTGGGCTCCTGCACTATGAAGCTGAACGCCACCGCCGAAATGGAAGCCATCTCCTGGCCGGAATTCGCGTCAATCCACCCGTTCGCCCCCGACTCCCAGACGGCCGGCTGGCGCGAACTCATTGCCGGCCTGGAAGCCGACCTCGCCGAGATCACCGGGTACGACCAGGTGTCCATCCAGCCCAACGCCGGCTCGCAGGGCGAGCTCGCGGGCCTGCTGGCAATCCGCGGCTACCACCACTCCCGGGGCGAGGCACAGCGCAATGTCTGCCTGATCCCCGCCTCGGCGCACGGCACCAACGCCGCCTCCGCCGTCCTCGCCGGCATGACGGTTGTTGTGGTGGCTACTGCTGCCGACGGCACCATCGACCATGCCGACCTGCAGGCCAAAATCGAGGCCCACAAGGACGTCCTCTCGGCCATCATGATCACCTACCCGTCCACCCACGGTGTATACGACTCCGATGTGCGCGAAGTCTGCGACGCCATTCACGCGGCCGGCGGCCAGGTATACGTTGACGGTGCCAACCTGAACGCACTGGTCGGTCTGGCGCAGCCGGGCAAGTTCGGCGGCGACGTGTCCCACCTGAACCTGCACAAGACGTTCTGCATCCCGCACGGCGGCGGCGGACCCGGCGTCGGACCTGTTGCTGCCAAGGCGCACCTGGCGCCGTTCATGCCGGGCGACGCCAACAAGGCTGCGCATGAAGCCGGCCACGGCGTAGCGATCTCCGCATCCCGCTTCGGTTCCGCCGGCGTGCTGCCCATCTCCTGGGCTTACGTGAAGCTGATGGGCGGGCAGGGCCTCACCGAGGCCACCAAGTCCGCATTGCTGGCCGCGAACTACGTCGCCGCCCGCCTGGACGAGCACTTCCCCGTGCTCTACACCGGTGAGAGCGGGCTGGTGGCGCACGAGTGCATCCTGGACCTGCGCGACCTGACAGCGCGCACGGGTGTCACTGCCGAGGATGTAGCCAAGCGCCTCATCGACTTCGGCTTCCACGCCCCCACGCTGTCCTTCCCGGTGGCAGGCACGCTCATGGTGGAGCCGACCGAATCCGAGGACCTCGCGGAGATCGACCGCTTCATCGAAGCCATGATCACCATCCGCCAGGAAATCGACCAGGTGGCCGCCGGTGACTTCTCCGTGGAGAACTCCCCGCTGCGCAACGCACCCCACACGGCAGCCGCCGTCGTCTCTTCCGACTGGAACCGGACGTACCCGCGCGAGCAGGCCGCCTTCCCGGTGGCCTCACTCCGGCAGGACAAGTACTTCCCGCCCGTCGGCCGGATCGACGGCGCAGCAGGGGACCGCAACCTGGTCTGCTCCTGCCCTCCGCTTTCCGAATTCGAGGTTTCGACAGGCTCAACCACCGGATTGGAAGGCTAACACCATGAGTGAGAACTACACCGCGCTGTACGATCAGCACAAGATTGCCGGCGCCTCCTTCACCGACTTCGGCGGCTGGCAGATGCCCCTGAAGTACAGCTCCGAGCTGGCCGAACACCACGCCGTCCGCAATGCTGCCGGCCTGTTCGACCTCTCCCACATGGGCGAAGTCTGGGTCACCGGCCCCGACGCCGCAGCCTTCCTGGACTACGCCCTGGCCGGCAAGCTGTCCGCCGTTGCCGTGGGCAAGGCAAAGTACTCGCTGATCTGCCAGGAAGACGGCGGCATCATCGACGACCTCATCTCCTACCGCCGCGGCGAACAGAAGTACCTCGTGGTCCCCAATGCCGGCAACGCCGGGGCGGTTGCCGCGGCACTGGCCGAACGGGCTGCCAACTTTGACGTCACCGTTGAGGACGTCTCCGCCGAGACCTCCCTCATCGCCGTCCAGGGCCCGAACGCCGAGGCCATCCTCCTGGCACTGGTCCCCGCAGAACAGCACCCGCTGGTGACGGAGCTGAAGTACTACGCGGCGGTCGAGGTAGGGATCGCCGTCAACGGCACTGTGCAGGAGCTGCTGCTGGCCCGCACCGGCTACACCGGCGAGGACGGCTTCGAGATCTACATCCCGAACGAGGACGCCGCCGGACTGTGGGACGCGCTGCTGGAAGTTGGCGCCGGCCACGGTCTGATCCCCGCCGGCCTTGCCTGCCGCGACTCGCTCCGCCTCGAAGCGGGCATGCCGCTCTACGGCAACGAGCTCTCCCGCGAGGGCAACCCCTACGCGGCCGGGCTGGGCCCGGTTGTCTCGCTCAAGAAGGAGTCGGACTTCGTAGGCAGGGCCGTGCTGGCGGAGCTCAAGGCCTTGGGCGCCGGTTCCTCCGGGCGCAAGCTCGTGGGCCTCAAAGGCCTGGGCCGCCGTGCAGGACGCAGCCACTACCCAGTCCTCAAGGACGGCAACGTGGTGGGCGAGGTGACCTCTGGCCAGCCAAGCCCCACCCTGGGCTACCCGATCGCCCTGGCCTATGTCGACGTCGAATTCACCGCACCCGGCACCACCCTGGACATCGACCTGCGCGGCAAGCCAGAGCCCTTCGAAGTCGTCGCCCTCCCGTTTTACAAGCGCACCAAATAGCCGAAGTTACCGGCCCGCCGGACCCGACCTCCTCTGCATGCTGGGCCCACACCGTCCGGGTTCCCTAACCGAGCTTGCGAGCTTAGGGGGACGGTGGGGAGCACGCTGCCGGAGGCCGGGTCCGAAGGGGCCTTGTACGTCACCTTGGTTACTGACCTGTGGCGGTGAGCGGATTCCGGAAGCGTGCGTCAGAGCGACGAAGGAGCAGCACGCGGAGGAATTCGGTCACCAGCCTCCCGACCCGACCACGACAAGTTTTCAAACGTAAGGAAAGAATCATGAGCAAAGTTGTTGCAGAACTGAAGTACTCCGCCGAGCACGAGTGGGTTGCTGCTGATGGATCCGGGCCTACTGGCGTCGGAATCTCCGCTGTGGCCGCCGACGCCCTGGGCGACATTGTTTACGTGGACCTGCCCGAGGTGGGCTCCACGGTGACCGCGGGGGAGACGTGCGGCGAGGTGGAATCCACCAAGTCCGTCTCCGACCTCTACGCCCCCGTCACGGGAGAAGTTGTGGAGATCAACGACGAAGTGGTCTCCGACCCCGCCCTGATCAACAACGACCCCTACGGCGCCGGCTGGCTCTTCAAGGTGGCCGTCACAGAAGAAGGACCGCTGATGTCCGCTGAAGAGTACGCGGCAGCCAACGGCGGCGAACTGTGAGCGCCGCGGCCGCAACAGCGGCGTTCGAGCAGGTCGTTTCCCCGTCGCTGGACGCGGACCTGTCCGCGCTGGATCCGGAGATCGCCGCGAAGATCGACGACGAGCTCACCCGCCAGCGTGACGGCCTGGAGATGATCGCCTCCGAGAACCACACCGCCGTCGCCGTGATGCAGGCGCAGGGCTCGGTGCTGACCAACAAGTACGCCGAAGGCTACCCGGGCAAGCGGTACTACGGCGGCTGCGAGCACGTGGACGTCATCGAACAGCTCGCGATTGACCGGATCAGGGCGCTGTTCAGCGCGGAGTTCGCCAACGTGCAGCCGCACTCGGGCGCGCAGGCCAACGCCTCGGTGATGCACGCGCTGATCAAGCCGGGCGACACCATCATGGGCCTGAACCTGGCCCACGGCGGCCACCTCACCCACGGGATGAAGATCAACTTCTCCGGCAAGCTGTACAACGTGGTCCCGTACGGCGTCCGCGAGGACACCCACACCGTGGACATGGCCGAGGTGGAGCGCCTGGCCCAGGAGCACAAGCCGGCGCTGATCGTTGCCGGCTGGTCCGCCTACGCACGGCAGCTGGACTTCGCCGAGTTCCGCCGGATCGCCGATTCGGTGGGCGCGTACCTGATGGTGGACATGGCCCACTTCGCCGGACTCGTGGCCGCAGGGCTGCACCCGTCGCCGGTCCCGCACGCCCACGTCACCACCTCCACCACGCACAAGACCCTCGCCGGTCCGCGCGGCGGCATCATTTTGACCAACGACGCCAACATCGCCAAGAAGATCAACTCGGCTGTGTTCCCGGGCCAGCAGGGCGGCCCGCTTGAGCACGTCATTGCCGGCAAGGCCGTGGCGTTCAAGATCGCCGCGTCGGAGGAGTTCAAGGAGCGCCAGGAGCGCGTCCTCGCAGGCGCCCGCATCCTGGCCGAGCGACTGGTCCAGCCGGACGTCACCGCCAAGGGGATCAGCGTGGTCTCCGGTGGCACCGACGTGCACCTGGTCCTCGTGGACCTGCGCAACTGTGAACTCGACGGACAGCAGGCCGAGGACCGGCTCGCGGAAATCGACATCACCGTGAACCGCAACGCCGTCCCGTTCGACCCCCGCCCGCCGATGGTCACCTCCGGGCTGCGGATCGGCACCCCGGCCCTGGCCACGCGCGGCTTCGGTGAGGCTGCCTTCCGCGAGGTTGCGGACATCATCGCCGAGGCTTTGACGGCCGACGCCGGCGCGGACCTTTCGGGCCTGCGTCACCGCGTCGAAGCACTCGCTAAAGCCCACCCGCTCTACCCGGGCGTAGCGAACCTCAGCTGACTCGGCAGGGTTCGACAGGCTCAACCACCGGTGGTTGAGCCTGTCGAATCCCCTCAACCACCGACCCCCTTCTAGTTAGGAATCACCATGGCTGTTGGAGTCTTTGATCTATTTAGTGTGGGGATCGGGCCTTCGAGCTCGCACACCGTCGGGCCGATGCGGGCTGCTGCCGTTTTTGCGGAGGAGCTCAAGGCCCACGGCAAGCTCGCGGATGTGGCGTCGCTGCGGGTGGACCTCTATGGTTCGCTCGCGGCGACGGGCCACGGGCACGGCACCATGACGGCCATCCTGCTTGGGCTGGAGGGTTTCCATCCGGAGCTGATCCTGCCGGAGGAGGTGGAGGAACGGCTGGCCGTGATCGCCGAGACTGGCATGCTGCAGCTCGCCGGCGCCGTGCCGCTGCCTTATGGGGTGAAGGACATGGTGCTGCGGCCGCTGACCATCCTGCCGCGGCATACCAACGGCATGACGTTCACGGTGTCCGACGTGGACGGCAACGTCCTGCACACGGCGACCTTCTTCTCGGTGGGCGGCGGGTTCATTGTCCGCGAGGGCGAGGAGGACGCGGCGCAGCAGGAGCTCGAGGAGTCAAAGAAGGAACTGCCGATGCCGTTCCGGACTGCCGCCGAACTGCTTGAGCACTGCCGGGAAACCGGGCTGGGCATCAGCGACGTGATGCGGGTCAACGAGGAGGACAGCCGCACTCCTGAGGAGATCCGCGAAGGCTTGCTGCACATCTACTCCGTGATGGAGGGCTGCGTGGAGACCAGCCTGAAGCGCGAAGGCGTGCTGCCCGGCGGGCTGAAGGTCCGCCGTCGGGCCCCGGATTGGTACGACCGGCTGAAAAAGGAAAGCTCTCGGCCGGACAGTGAAGGCCAGGACCAGGAGTTCCACGACCCGAAGTATTGGCAGGAGTGGGTTAACTTGATCGCCCTGGCCGTGAATGAGGAGAACGCTTCCGGCGGCCGGGTGGTCACTGCACCCACGAATGGTGCGGCCGGGATCATTCCGGCGGTGCTGTACTACGCGCTCCACTTTGCGCCGGGGATGGAGAACGCCACCCAGGAGGACCGCGACGACGTGGTGGTCAAGTTCCTGCTGGCGGCCGGCGCCGTCGGGGTGCTGTACAAGGAGCAGGCCTCCATTTCCGGTGCTGAGGTGGGCTGCCAGGGCGAGGTGGGCTCGGCGTCGTCCATGGCCGCCGCGGGACTCGCCGAGGTGATGGGCGGAACTCCTGCCCAGGTGGAAAACGCCGCCGAAATCGCCATGGAACACAACCTGGGCCTGACCTGCGATCCGATCGGCGGGCTGGTGCAGGTGCCCTGCATCGAACGGAACGCGATTGCCGCGGCGAAGGCGATCAACGCCTCGAAGATGGCCCTCTGGGGCGACGGTTCGCACCGCGTTTCCCTGGATGAAGTGATTGTGACCATGCGCGAGACCGGCAAGGACATGAGCTCCAAATACAAGGAAACGGCCATGGGCGGCCTCGCCGTCAACGTCGTGGAATGCTAAGGAAAGAGTACTGATGACACTGGCACCTGAAGGCCGGAAGCTTTTGCGCGTTGAACAGCGCAACTCGGCTGTCCCGGTGGAACGTAAGCCGGAGTGGATCAAGGCCAAGGTCCAGATGGGCCCCGAATTCGTCGGGTTGAAGAACCTGGTGAAGAAGGAAGGCCTGCACACGGTGTGTGAGGAGGCCGGCTGCCCCAACATTTTTGAGTGCTGGGAGGACAAGGAAGCCACGTTCCTGATCGGCGGGTCCGAGTGCACCCGGCGGTGTGATTTCTGCCAGATCGATACCGGCAAACCCTCCCCGGTGGACCGGTTCGAACCCACCAAGGTGGCCAGGTCGGTGCAGGCGATGCAGCTGCGCTATGCCACCGTGACCGGGGTGGCCCGGGACGACCTCGAGGATGAGGGCGTGTGGCTGTACGCCGAGACGGTCCGCAAGATCCACGAGCTGAACCCCGGCACCGGGGTGGAGCTGCTGATCCCGGACTTCTCCGGCAAGCCCGAACACATCGCCGCGATCTGCGACTCGAGGCCTGAGGTGTTCGCGCACAATGTGGAGACCGTGCCGAGGATTTTCAAGCGGATCCGGCCCGCGTTCCGCTATGAGCGGTCCCTGGATGTGATCACGCAGGGCCGGAACCTGGGCATGGTGACCAAGTCCAACCTGATCCTGGGCATGGGCGAGACCCGGGAAGAGATTTCCGAGGCGCTGCGGGACCTGCACGAGGCCGGCTGCGACCTGATCACCATCACCCAGTACCTGCGCCCGTCGGAGCGGCACCTGCCGGTGGACCGGTGGGTCAAGCCGCAGGAGTTCGTGGACCTCCAGGACGAGGCCACAGAGATCGGCTTCCTCGGGGTCATGTCCGGCCCGCTGGTCCGTTCCTCCTACCGCGCCGGCCGGCTCTGGGCCACCGCCATGCGGAAGAAGGGCTGGGACATCCCCGCCGAACTCGCCCACATCGAGTCCTCCGGCACCACCCGCCAGGAAGCCAGCTCACTGCTCGCCGCCACGGCTTAATCGGCCCGGCGCAGAGCCAGAGCTGATGACCCAATACCTGATGAATAGACAGGACCAATGATGTTCCCCATCAGAATCGAAATCATCCCTGCGGAGGGAATCGTTGAGCAGGTCCAGGCCCTGGTGCCCACGACCACCACGCTCAGCGTGACCTGCCTGCCGCACCACGGCATCGAACGGACCATGCGCACCGCGGTGGAGCTGAGCGACCTCGGCTACACGGTGGTCCCGCACCTCGCCGCCAGGAGCATCCGCAGCCGCGCTGAGCTGACCGGGATTGTCCGGGGCTGCGATGCCGCCGGTATCCGCGAAGTCTTCGTTGTTGGGGGAGACCGGAAACAGCCCGCCGGCGTCTATGACTCGGCCCTTCCGGTCCTTGAGGACATCGCGCAGTACAGCGGCGGAATGATGCGGGCAGGCGTCGCCGGGTATCCGGAGGGCCACCCGCTCGTCAGCCCCGTGGACCTGCTCGACGGCCTCCTGGCCAAGCAGCACGTGGCCTCCCATGTGGTCACGCAGATGTGCTTCGCCGCCGGCAAAATCCATGACTTCGCCGCGCTGCTGCGCCGTGAAGGCGTGCACCTGCCCGTCTGGGCGGGCGTGGCGGGCTCGGTCCCGCGGACCAAGCTTGTGGCACTGTCCACGCAGATCGGCGTCGGAAGTTCCCTGAAATTCCTCAGCCGCAAGGGGCCGCTGGCCCGCAAGCTCCTGAGCGGGGACCGCTACTCGCCGGACAGCCTGATCGCCGGGCTGGAAAGCCAGCCGGGCAACATCGCCGGCATCCATCTTTACAGCTTTAACAGCCTTGAGTCCGTCCCCGCGGCGCCGGACCAGGCAACCGCTTCAGCACTCCAGGCAGCATTGATTCGAGGAGCAGCACGTGACAACTAAACCTGTAATTTCCCACCAGGAGCCGCACCTTGAGCGGCAGCTCACCAACAGGCACATCCAGCTGATCGCCATTGGCGGCGCCATCGGCACGGGCCTGTTCATGGGCTCGGGCAAAACGATCTCCGCGGCTGGACCGTCCGTCATTTTCGTCTACATGATCATCGGCTTCATGCTGTTCTTCGTGATGCGGGCCATGGGCGAACTGCTGCTGAGCAACCTGAACTACAAATCCTTCAGTGACTTCGCGGCCGACCTCCTGGGCCCCTGGGCGGGCTTTTTCACCGGCTGGACCTACTGGTTCTGCTGGGTGATTACCGGAATCGCCGACGTCATCGCGATCGCCGGCTACTCCAAAGAACTCTGGCCGGGACTGCCGCTGTGGATCCCGGGCCTGGCCACCGTGGCCATCCTGCTGTTCCTGAACCTCGTGACCGTCAAGGCGTTTGGCGAGACCGAGTTCTGGTTCGCGCTGATCAAGATTGTTGCCATCGCTGCGCTGATCATCGTGGGCATGTTCATGATCTTCACGGGCTTCCAGTCCGACGCCGGCCCTGCCACCTTCACGAACTTGTGGAGCCACGGCGGGTTCTTCCCCAACGAATTCATGGGTTTTGTGGCCGGCTTCCAGATTGCGGTGTTCGCGTTTGTGGGCATTGAGCTGGTGGGCACCACGGCTGCCGAGGCGAAGGATCCGGAAAAGAACCTGCCCAAGGCCATCAACTCCATCCCCATCCGCGTGCTCCTGTTCTACGTGGGCGCCCTGATCATCCTGATGTCCGTCACCCCGTGGACCCAGTTCCAGGCCGGCCACAGCCCGTTCATCGCCATGTTCTCCCTGGCCGGCCTCGGCGCCGCCGCCACTGTGGTGAACCTGGTGGTCCTCAGCTCGGCCATGTCCTCGGCCAACTCCGGCATCTACTCCACGTCCCGCATGGTGTACGGGCTGGCGCAGGAGGGGGACGCGCCGTCGGTCTTCAGCAACCTGTCCACCCGGAAGGTGCCGCAGAACGCGCTGTTCCTCTCCTGCGTCCTGCTGCTCTCCGGCGTGGTGCTGATGTACGCGGGCCAGGACATCGGCAAGGCCTTCGACATGGTGACCACAGTGTCCGCCGTCTGCTTCGTGTTCGTGTGGTCCATCATCCTGGCCAGCTACCTTGCCTTCCGGCGTCGGCGCCCGCACCTGCACGAGGCGTCCAAGTACCGGATGCCCGGCGGGATCCCGATGGTGTGGGCTGTGTTCGCGTTCTTCGCCTTCGTCCTGTGGGCCCTGACCACGCAGCCTGACACGCTGGTTGCTCTTCTGGTCACCCCTGTGTGGTTCATCCTGCTCGGCGCCGCGTGGTTGGTGCTGCGCCGCCGGCCTGCCCACGTGGCCCGCTACGAGACGTTCAAGTCGGAGCTGGCGCAGGACCTGGACACCGAGGCGTCCACCATCGGGCGTGACCTGGACGGTGCATTGAAAGACGGGGGGAAGAAATGAGCACGGTACTGGAGACGCCCGTCCCGGCCCCTCGGCCAGGTGACTCGACGGCGGAGCCCGCTGCCGCCGTCGAACATGTCCTGACCGTTGACTGTGCGGAGTCCCCGGGCATTGTCCACGCAGTCTCGGCGTTCCTGCTGAAGCACGGCTGCGACATCATCGACATCAAGCAGTACGGCGACAAGGCGCAGCGGCACTTCTTCATGCGGGTGCACTTCGCATCAGCGCAGGAGCTGCAGAGCACCGAAGACCTGCGCCGCGACTTCAGGCCTGTGGGGGAGAAATGGCAGATGAACTGGCAGCTGGAGCCGCACGGCCGGAAGCGCCGGGTGCTGGTGATGGTGTCCCAAATGGGGCACTGCCTCAACGACCTGCTGTTCCGGGCACGCACCGGCGATATCCCGGTGGAGATCGTCGCGGTGGTCTCCAACCATCGCGACCAGGAAGGCCTGGTCCAGTGGCACGGCATCCCGTTTTTCCATGTGCCGGTCACTGCGGCCACGAAGACTGAGGCCGAAGCGCGGCTGCTGGAACTCGTGGATGCGTTCGATGTGGAACTCGTGGTCCTGGCCCGGTACATGCAGGTGCTGAGCGACGAGCTCTCAACCAGGCTGGCGGGCCGGACCATCAACATCCACCACTCGTTCCTGCCCAGCTTCAAGGGCGCCAAGCCCTACCACCAGGCCTACGAACGCGGCGTGAAGACGGTGGGCGCCACGGCGCACTACGTCAACGCCGAACTCGACGAGGGCCCCATCATCTCCCAGCAGGTCATCGAGGTGGACCATACGTATACGGCCGATGACCTGGTGGCGGTGGGCCGGGACGCCGAGTGCGTTGCCCTCCGGAACGCTGTCCGGTGGCACTGCGAGGGGCGCATCCTGCTGCTGGGCAACCGCACGGTCATCCTGCGGTAGCGCGATGAAACCGAGCGAAACGCACAGCTGGCGGAGAGTGTCCTGGAACGCCTTGCCGCTGGGCCAGCCCGTGCGTCTTTCACAGGACGGGCAGGCTATCGGCTGCGGTGTGGTGGACGGCACCACGCCCGACGGCTCCATCATCTGGGTGGTCCTGGACGGCTGGCCTGAGCGCCGGATGTTCCACCGGGAGGATTTTGCGTTAAGCCGTTCCCGTCATTGACCGCCCGCCGCCGACCGGCAACCATGAAGTATGACTGACTCAGCTGATACCGGTGCCCCTTTTGACGACGACAGCGCGGAGGAGGTTGACGGCGTGGAAACTGCGGAAAGCATTGCAGAAGACGTCAAGGATGAAATCCGCCTGGGCCACGTGCAGGATGACGTAACCCATGTGCTGGAGGAACGCTTCGATGAGGCGGGCATCAGCCTGCGGCCCGAAGCCGTGGACGACCTTGCCGAGGAAATTGAGCGGGACGTTTCCACCTAGGGTGGCGTGCCGGGCCCGGCGGTGGCCTAAGCTTCGCCTATGGGACTAATCATCACACTGCTTATTATTTGGCTTGTTCTGTCCATCCTGGGCTTCGTGATCAAAGGCCTGCTGTGGCTGGCGTTCATCGGCCTGATCCTGTTTGTGGCCACCGCTGTTTGGGGCTGGCTGAAGCGGAGAACCAGCGTTTGACGCTCCCGGCCAGGAGACGGTACGGGCCGGAAACGGCAGGCAACAACCTGGATTAGTGCGCTGGCCGTGTTGGGCGCATGGCTTTTCGAAGTCATACCGGTGGTCCAGGTGGCCCGCACTTCTACCTGCACCCACCCCTACTTAAAGCAAGCGGACGACGGCGGGAGGTGCCCGCGGCCGTCCGCTTGCTTTGGCCTGCCTAACTCGAGGGGCGGGGGAGTCAGTGCCAGAGGCCCAGGGCGAATTCCGCGATCACCGTGGAGAGCAGGAAAGACGCCGTGATGGCCACCAGCCCCACGGGAATGATCTTCCAGCCGATGTTTTTCAGCAGCGGGATGTCCTTGCCCAGGGACAGGCCCGCCAGGGTCAGCATCACGGTGGCGATGGACAGGAAGTCCACGGTCTTGACCGCCGCGTTCAACGCTTCCGCCCCGAAGAACCAGGGGCTGGAGATGTAGGCGCCAATGGTGGTGACAAAAACAATCGCCGAGATCTTCCGGGTGGCCTTCGCCAGCGCGATGCTGACCAGGACCAGGGCCAGCATGGTCGCGTAGCCGGCCACGATGGTGAGGCTGAAGCCCTTCGCCGCCACGGATGCCGTGCCGATGCCCAGGACCGTGAGGACCGAAAGGGACAGCCAGAGCGGCAGTTTGATGGCTGCCGCGGACTCGGCAACCCGCTCGCGGAACCGCCGGTTTTCCTCCGCCTGGGCGGCCTCGCGGTCGATGTCCGCGGCGGTGCGTGCGGCCGGGGCACCGGCGGAAGCACCGGCGGGTGCACCGGCCGTCACGGCTGCTTCTTCGCGGGCTGTCTGCTTGCGGGTGAGGAATTTATAGAACCGGTCGGCCAGCGGCAGCGCAATGTAGATGCCCACGTAAACGCCCAGGATCGTGGTGATCAGGTTGGACACGGCGGCCATGCCCAGGATGGCTTCCTGCTCCGCCGGGTAGCCGGCAACGATGCTCGCCGCGGATGCCGCCATCATGGAGCCGGACCCCACACCGGCACCCATGGCTAGGGCCAGCGGATCAAAGATCTTCCAGTTGGCCACGAGCGAGGTGAGGAGTGTGATGTATACGGCGCCGAACAGCGTGCCGAACACGTACATGGCCAGCACGCCGCGGTACTGGTCCGAATCCGCGCCGTACTTCTCGGACACCATGGCGAAGGAGGGCTCACGGTCCAGCGAGAACGTGGCGCCCACCGTTGCCTTGCCCATCCTCAGCAGCACAGCCAGCGGGAGCGCCAGCGCGATGGTGCCGAGCAGGTGGCCCACTTCCTGGAGCAGCAGCGCGGGTCCTGCCTTGAGCAGGGTGGGCAGGCTCGGACCGATGTTGAAGGCCAGCCGGGCCACCAGCAGCAACACGGCCACGCCCACCAGGGCCGCCGCCACCCGCTGCAGGTCGATCCCCAGGGGCTTGAACTTCTGGACCGAGACCAGCAGGCCAACGATGAGGCCCCACACCATGGGGAAGATGATGATGGCGCCTATTCCCACATCGATCTTCAGCTGCCCGATGAACTGGACCGCCACGGCGATCACCAGGGCCAGGGCGGCAATCGGGATGGTCAGCTTGGTCCCGGCCTTATCAACCCGGGCTGTTCTGGTGGTGCTCATGATGTGCCTTCCTGCGTGAAAGTACGACGGCGGTACGCAGCTTTGATGAAGCGGTCCCGTTCGGAGGGGGTTGAGGCTGCGCCGGCGACGGTCCAGGCCAGCGCCACGGCTGCCTCGAACATCACGCCGTACGCCTCGGGGGAGTCTGCAAGCGCGGCAAACGCGTGCGAGTGGATGGGCACGTCCGCACCCGGGATGCTCAGCCAGGGGTGCAGGGACGGGATGACCTGGGAGATGTTGCCCATGTCGGTGGAACCGCCGCTGAGCCCCGATGACCGCGACGTGTCCTTGCCGAAGGCTTCCATCGCATCGGTCCAGTGCGCTGCGAGGGCGTCATCCTGGAGCAGCGGTTCGTACAGGGGTTCCGCTTCCTCGATGACCAGGGTTGTTCCGGTGGCCAGCGCGGCGCCTTCGAAACAGTTCCGGACCCGCTGGTGCAGCGCCTCGTATTCCGGCAGGGTGAAGGCCCGGCATTCGAACTGGACCACCGCCTTTTCCGGAATGATGTTGGTGACGTGTCCGGCCTCGGCCACGAAGCAGGCGATCCGGTGGTCGCTGGGGATCTGCTGGCGCAGCAGGCCGATGGCCACCTGGCTCAGCACCGCGGCGTCGGCCGCGTTCACGCCCTGGTGCGGGGCTGCCGCCGCATGCGCCGCCTTGCCGCTGAACGTTGCCTTGTACCGGCCCACCGCCTGCGCGCTGGTGCCGGCGGGGTTGTAGGTGAGCCCGTCCTGGACCGGGTGGACCATCAGGGCCAGCCCGACGCCGTCGAACGCACCCCGCTCCAGCATCAGCGCCTTGCCGCCGCCATGCTCCTCGGCGGGGGTGCCGATGGCCTTCAGCGTGATGCCGAGTTCGTCCACCAACGGGCGCAGGGCGAGGGTGGCTGCCACGGAGGCACCGGCGATCAGGTTGTGACCGCAGGCGTGGCCGATGTCCGGAAGCGCGTCGTACTCCACGCACAGCGCCACCGTCAGCTCGCCGCTTCCCGCGCTCGCTGAGAAGGCGGTGGGAAGGCCCGACGTGCCGCGCTCCACCTCGAAGCCGGCCTCCTCCAGCAGGGCGGCAATGGCCCCGGCGGAACGGACCTCCTCGAAGGAGATCTCCTTGAACGCGTGGATTTCCTGCGCCAATGCCTGGACGCGGGGTTTCCAGCGGTCGACGCCGTCTGCCAGTACGCCGCGAAGGGCTGCCGGGGCGGGGTTTGGGTTGGTCAGTTCCATGGGCATCTGCCTTCTCTGGGTGAAGCGTTAATAGGACAGGGACGGGAAGGGAGACGCGGCCGCGCGGGTGGGCACCCAAATGGCCTTCGTCTGCGTGTATTCGTCCAGCACGCCCGGCCCGGAGGAACGGCCGTGGCCGGAATCACCGAAGCCGCCGAAGGGAACGGCCACATGGATGGTCTTGTATGAGTTGATCCAGAACGTGCCGGCTTTCACCTCGCGGGCCACATGGTGGGCGCGGGACACATCGGAAGTCCAGACGGCACCGGCCAGGCCAAAGTTGGTGTTGTTGGCCCGCGCGATGGCTTCGGCTTCCGAGTCGAACGCGTCGGCGCCCACCACGGGACCAAAGACCTCGGTAGTCTCCAGCCGGTTGGCGGGTGTGACGCCGTCGAGCAGGGTGGGCATCACCCAGTGCCCGCCGGCCAGGGCGGACCCGGCCAGGGACTCCGGCAACGCGGCCCCGGTAACCCGGCGGCCGCCGTCGTTCATTCCTGCCTCGATGAGCGTGGTGACGGTGGCGAACTGCTGGGCCGTGATGATGGGGCCCACCTCCGTGTCCGCGCTGAGCGGGTCGCCCACCCGGAGGCGGGCGGCCTTGGCGGCCACCAGCTCCACGAACTGTGCGTGCACGCTGCGCTCCACCAGCAGGCGCGATCCGGCCACGCAGGACTGGCCCGCGCCGGAGAAGATGGCCGAGATGGCGCCGTCCGCGGCACGGTCCAGGTCCGCGTCCGCGAAGACGATGTTGGCACTCTTGCCGCCGAGCTCCAGAAGGGCGGGAATCCCGGCCTGGGCGGCGGCAACCGCAACACGGCGCCCGGTGGGGACGGAGCCGATGAAGCTGACCTTGCCCACGCGCCGGTCTGTGGTGAGGGCTGCGCCCACAGTCTGGCCCAGCCCGGCGGCCACGTTGAAGACGCCTGCCGGCAGGCCGGCTTCGTGCGCCAGTTGGGCGAGCCGGACCGATGACGCCGGCGTGAACTCGCTGGGCTTGATGATCACGGCGTTGCCGGCCGCGAGCGGGGCTGCGGAGTTCCAGCCGGCCGTAAACAGGGGAGCGTTCCACGGCGTGATGGCGACGACGACGCCCCACGGGACGCGTTCGGTGTAGGTGTGCCAGTTGCCGGGAACAGGGATGGTCTGGCCGGTCAGCTTGTCGGCCCAGCCGGCGTAGTAGCCGAACATTTCCGCCACCTTGGCGGCCTCGACGCGCGTGTCACGGATGGGCTTGCCCGTGGTGGCGGATTCGAGGATGGCGAGTTCCTCCCCGTGCTGTTCCACAGCCCGGCTGACGTTACGGAGGATGGCGGCCCGTTCGAAGCCGTTCATCGCACCCCAAACTTTGGCGCCCGCCGTCGAGCTTTCCAGGACGGCGTTGGCGCCCTCGGCGCCCGGGTCTGCGTAGGTGACGAAGGCTTCGCCGGTGGCAGCCGCGGTGAGGGTGATGGCCTCGCCGCTGCCGGTAACTACCGTGCCGTCGACGAAAGTGCCGAGGCCCGCCGGGAAAGCCGCTTCCAGGACGGTTTTAGCGGTTGCTGCCGAGGAGGAGGTTGGTGATGTCGTGACGCTCAATGTGGTGTTCCTTTGGGGCTGCGGGTGGGGTATCAGGCGACGGCGGTGGTGCCGGCCGCGCTGCCTGATGTGGTGCTTGGTGCCGCGCCTGGTGCACCGCCTGGTGCACCGGCGGGAGTGATGGCCGGGGCGACGGTCCGGGCGATTTCGGTGAAGTCCGCCTTCGGGCCGAGCGCGGCCAGGGCGTCCTGCCACTGGCTGGCCACGGCGGCCAGGAGTGCGGGCTTTTCGCCGATCCGGGTGGCGACATTCACGGCGAGGGCGGCATCGCGGGCCATCAGGCCCAGGGAGAAACCGGAATCGTGCGTGCCGCTCAGCACCCAGTTCGGGTACATGTTGGCGGAGACCTTGCTGCCCCCGGACGCGTTGCTGATACTGGCCGCCGCTGTGGCGGGATCGATGCCGTAGGCCTTGGCGACGCCGAGTGCTTCACCCACCGAGACGAGGTTGGCCGCCGCCAGCACGTTGTTGAGGAGTTTGACCACGTTGCCGCTGCCGGGGCCGCCGATGTGGCTGTACTTCCCGCCGGTCAGCGCCAGGAGAACGGGCTCGGCGGCGGCGAGGGACTCGTCCGTGGCACCGACGAAGGCGCTCAGCGAACCGGTTGCTGCGCCGTCGCGGCCACCGGAGACCGGTGCGTCCACGAATGCCGCTCCCTGTGCGTGGGCAAGATCGGCCATGTTTTTGCTGGTGCCCGGTTCGGAGGTGGTGGTGTCGATGATCGCCACGGTGCCCGGCTCTTTGAGGAGCTGGGGCACGGTGGTTTCCACGATGCTGGCGGCGGGGAGGGAGAGCACGGCGTAGGGGGTTCCTGCAACGGCTTCGAGGTCCGCTGCAGTTTTGATGCCGGCTTCTTCCGCGGCAGCCCTGGCGGCGTCAGAAGGGTCGAAGCCGGTGACGTCCCAGCCGGCTTTGTGAAGGGTGGCGGCCATTGCTCCGCCCATGGCGCCGAGTCCGATGACGGCAATCCGGCGGGTGTTTTGGTCATTCATGAAGTTGCTCCTGGGATGTTATTGCGGGTCAGTCGAGGTAGATGTCGAGGTCTTTCCACAGCTGCTGGGTCCGGCGGATGGCGGCGCGGCTGCGCTCGGGGTGGGCTGCCTCCATTCCAGCCAGCAACCCGTAGACCAGCGAGTTCGCGGCGGTGACCGACTGGAAGAAGGAGATGCCCTCCGAGGCCACCACCAACAGGTGGTCGGCCGCGGCTGCGAGGCGGCCGCGGCGCATATCGCTGATGGCGACGACCGTGGCACCGGCGGCTTTGGCGGCTTCGGCGGCCACGATGACCTGCCGGACGGAGCGCCACATGTTGATGACCACCAGCACGTCGCCGGCGCCAAGGGTGTTGGTGCTTGACGCCAGGTGGACGCCGCCGCGGTTTTCCAGTGAGATGGGGTATCCCATCGTGGAGCCGAGGTGGGCCATCACGCTCGCGGGTCCGGCGAAGGAGCCAATCCCGACGACGGTGATGGACTTTGCAGCGGCCATTGCCGCAATGGCGGCCTCGGCTTCGTCTGCCGTATTCGATTCGAGGGTCAGCCGGAGGTTTTCAATGTCGTGGTTCAGTGCGTCGTGCAGGGGACTGCGGTGTTCGCCGTGCTCGGTGAGGGTGTCCTCGGTGGAAATCATCACGAGGTAGCGCGAGCGGAGTTCTCGCTGGAAATCCGGCCAGCCGCGGTAGCCCAAATGCTGGGCTGCGCGGACCACGGTGGAATTGTTGACGTCTGCGCGCTGGGCAATCTCTGCGATGTCCGCGTAGGAGGAGAGCTGCGGATTGCGGGTGATGACCTCCACGACCCGGCTTTGCGATTTGGTAAGTGGAACATCCGGGATCGCGTCGCCGAGCCATGCCTGGGAGCTGTTCCCGGCACCGCTGCTGCCGTTGGCTCCAAGCTGGGAGGCCTGCACTTCTGCGGCATTCGTGTTCAAGGGGAACCTGTTCTGTAACGCAGATCACTCTGCAAGGGCGATTGCATCAAATGTACTCTGCAATTGCGCTTGCTTCCAGTGGTTTGCGTTATCTGCAGGTAAATCCTCATTGTGGCGGCACCTTTCCCGCGGGACCATAGTGGTATGGATGCTGAATCTCCCAAGGCCTGGGAGCTGAGCCTTCCCCAGGCATTCCTCCTTCTGGCAACAAACGACGCCGACGGCGGGGCCGAAATTTCCCAGCCCGTTCTTCAGGCCGGTGTAGCCGGGGCAATCTTGGCGGAGCTGGATCTGCTCGGTGCCATCGAACTGCAGGGCAAGCACGTCAGAGTCTCTGGCGCCCCTGTACCCGCCGCGGTTCAGCACCACCTGGAGCTCGTCCGGCATAAATCCAGGCCGCACTCTCCCCATCGCTGGGTTTCAATCCTGGAAAGCCGTGCCGAGGTGCATCGCATTTACGAGGAGCTGGCGGCGCAGGGCGTCGTGAAGCACGTAGGCGAAAAGCGCCTGGGCCTGTTCAGGATCACGCGGTATCCGGAGCAGGACCACGCCCCGAAGGCGGCACTCCTCAAGGAAGTTGAGGCCGGGCTGGGAGGGGGAACAGCCGATGCGCGGACCACTGCCTTGATCGGACTGCTGCACGTGACGGGGCTGCTGGAGAAGCTGTTTGCCGATGCTGATCGTCACCGGGCCAGGGAAATAGCCAACAGCCAATGGCCCTCCCACGCAGTTGCCGAGGAAATCCGCATGATCACGCTCGCGGAGGCGGAGGCCGCAACATAGCAGTCGGTGCGGCAGCGCTTCCTGGAGGTGGCCTTAAACGCAAGCGGGCGACGGCGGGAGGTCCCGCCGTCGCCCGCTTCCTTCCCCCGGGTTACTGGAGTTTCTGCCCAGGGGAGTCGAAGCGTTAGTCGTCGTACGTGTTGGCGATGTAGACGTCGCAGGGGGCGTTGTGCGCCACGCTGTTGGCGACGCTGCCCAGGAGCCGGCCGATGCCGCGCATCCTGCGGTTTCCTACCACGATGACCTTCGCGTCCAGGCGGATGGCTTCCTTGATCAGCGCATCAGCCGGTTTGCCGCGGGCGGCCGAGTGGGTGATCTCCACACGCTGTCCCGATTTGCCCAAATCGTTGGCAACGATTTCGGCGCTGTCCGCGTTGGAAATCCTCACCTTGTCCGACCCGACGCCGAAGGTCTCGGCGCTCTCGGTCTCGAAGGCGGTCACTACGTGCAGTGAAGCTCCCAGCGAGGCCGCCAGGTTCCGTGCAGCCTCCGCGGCTTTCCTTGCCGACTCACTGCCATCCACGCCTACAACAACTACTCCACTCATGCCTTGCTCCTTTACTGGTATCTGTCACTTGGCGTTCAGAAGCCAGTCTAGAGAACTTGGGCCTGTTGCCCCCACGTCATTTTTGCGGATGGCGTTAGCGCCGTGAACCAGCGGCCAGCGGGATGACCTCCAGCCGCGCACCCGGGCCAAGAACCACCAGGACGTGGACAGCAGTGACTTCCTCCAGCGCAACCGCCACCTGCTGGACTGCCTCCTCCGCCGCTGCGGAAGCAGTCCCGCCGGAACCGGTGCCCGGCGCCGGTAGGGCAGAGCCGCCGTCGTCAGCACGCAGCCAGATGGTGACCCTGGCACCGCCGGTGACTTCAGCGATGCGCTTGGCCAAGGCATCCGCGTCCTGTTGTTGCCCGGTGACGAGGGTTACCTGTTCCAGCGTTCTTTTCTTCACGTGCTCCACCGCGGCGAGGAGCGCACGGTCCCGCCGCCACAGGGCGAAGTGGTAGCCGGCAACAAGCGCCGCGGCCACCAGGAGGCCGAACGGTGCGCGGACGCGGTCAAGCAGGCTTCCGCCGGACACGTCCCCGAGCAGGAATTCGAAGAGCCGGTAGCCGATCACGAGGAGGGCGATCAGTGCCACCACCGCACTGACACCAAAGAATGCGACGAGGTAGACCCGGCGGCCGGGCGGAATATCATCGGCGGACTGCGGTTGCCTGGTGGGCTTCCAGGCCAGCCACCACACGGGGGCTCCAACCAGGAGCGAACTGATGCCGCCCAGGAGCAATGTGCGGGTGGCTCCGCCCGCCAGCGGTGATACAGCCGCTGCGAGTGTCGCGTTGATGATGACGCCGACACCGGATGCGGCCGCCGCCAAGGCGACAGCCGAGGTGACCAGGAGGCCGGCGCGCTTTGCGCCGGGGGAACGTCCGGCCGCAGCAGTGCGGTGATAGCGCCAGATGAGTGCGCCGATGAGGGCTGCTGCCAGCGCCGGAGCGAGAGGTTCGAGCAGTTCGCTGGCCGGGTCCGTCGGGTCAAACCCGAGCCTCAGGACCACGAACAGGATCACGCCGCCTCCGCCGAGTGCCGTGATGCCCGCGGCAAAGATGCCGAGGGCGATGATGGTAACGTCCACGAGGCCTGTCGTGAAGCGCCGGCCGCCCTCCCTGAACCAGTGCCACCACCAGACGGTGATTCCGCCTGTTGCCCACACCAGCGATCGGAGCACCGGGAACCACCAGGGCTCAACAGTCGCCGTCAGCGGGAGGCCGCGGATAGCGACGTCAAACAGGCCGCTGAGGGCCGTAATAGCGGCCCCGGCTCCCAGCACCAGTCCAAAAATGGATCCCACGATGGCCCGGACGTCCTCCAAATGCGCGGAGGGCCTGTCCGGGCGCTTCCACATCCACCGGTGCCACACGCAAACGGCAGCCCAGACAAGGGCATTTGCCAGCGGCGGCGCCCACTGGCTCCCCGTCCTGCCGATCAGGGACGACGCCAGGCCCAGGAGCGAAGTAGTAGAGATGATGAGCGAAACAGCATACATTCCGGTGAGGTAGAGGCCCCATTCTGCAGCCCTGCGTTCTGATTCATCCTCGAGCCTCTTCCAGATGAACCACCACAGAAGCAGGGCAATAGGCCCGCCAATAAGAGTAAAGGTGAGTGACCGGGCCAGGCCGGCCACATCGGCGGACGCCAGGACCGGCCCCGAAGTGAAAAGGCGCTCCAGCAATCCGCTGATACCGGAGGCAGCGATCACCACCAGGGCAAAGAGCAGGATGTACTGGATCAGCCGGCGCAGGGTGATAACCGTACTGCCCGCCGTGGACGCCGTCGTCGTTGCGGGGGACGTCATGGTTTCCCCGGAATTCCGCTGCAGGACATCAGCGGGTAGGGCGCCTGGTCCACCAGCCATTTCCCGTCGACCTTTACCAGGTGGAAGATATCCTCCATCTGGTAGTCGGACGGACCAAAGGGGCCGCCCTGGGCGGAATGCACAATCGACACCTTGACGGTTGCCGATTCTGCCCGTTCGGTGGTGGAGACCAGGACAACCCGCGCCGGCGGCGGTTCACCTTGGAACGAGCCGCGGCACTTCGCCCGGCCGTCCCCTGTGAGGTAGGAATCGGCGGTGGCGGTGTCGCCCTCGATCACGGCGTTGGTGTACCTCTGGACCACTCCTGCCGGACTGGCCTCGTCCAGCGGCTTGGGCTCGCCCCGGAAAAACACCACCGCCAGTGCCACCACCACCAGCAATCCGATGACACCGACCAACACGAGAAGGACCCGGTCCGGTTTTCGCGCTGCATCACCCATGGCGCAAGTATGGACCCTCCGGCGTGCCTCCGCCCGCGTCCTGTGGTCCGTATGTGGAAATGCCCATGTGAAAAGGCGTCCCCTACAGCACGCCTTGGTGCCCGGTACCTGCAGGGATGGGCGCAAGCCGGGTGACCTCCACGGGAACTTCGAGCAGCCCGTCCAGGGAAGCGTTGAGGCGCTTGACCGCGCCCCCCGCACCGTGCGCATCGAGCAGTTCGGCGCTTTCCCATTTTTCGATCATGACGATCTGGCCATTCGGTGCTTCGTGGATGGCGTAGAGCAGGCAGCCTTCCTCTTCGTGGACTTCGGCGATTGCCGGGGTGAGGGCCTTGACCACCTGGTCAAAGGCGCCTTCCTTGGGGGTGAATATGGCGGTGACAACAACGGGCATCTGCTTTTCTGCTTTCCTGTTCGGGGTTCGGGGTTCGGGGACTGCCGGTGTCAGCCTGGCGACGGCAGCACCTGGGCTACGGCACCTGCTGGTGCGCCGCGGGCAGCCGGGTAAAAGGAAGCGGACGACGGCGGGAGGCCCCGCCGTCGTCCGCTTCTGTTCCCGGATGGGTTCTATTTGGATGCGTCTACTACAACCGGGGCGGATCGGTCATCAGGTGATGCCGCTTCCGCGGCGGCCGGAGGCGCCGGCTTCTTTTGGAAGCGGCTGGTGATGCTGGTGCCGCCGCCTGTGCGGTTCTTGTTGAAGATGTCGAAGCCTACGGCGAGGAGCAGGACCAGTCCCTTGATGAGCTGCTGGTAATCGGTACCGAGGCCCAGGATGGACATTCCGTTGTTCAGGACGCCCATAATCAGGCCGCCGATCATGGCGCCTGCCACTGTTCCGATGCCGCCTTGGACCGCGGCGCCGCCGATGAACGCCGCGGCAATGGAGTCCAGCTCGAAGCCTGTACCACCGGCCGGCTGGGCCGAGTTGAGCCGTGCAGTGAAGACCAGGCCGGCGAGGGCTGCCAGGACACCCATGTTGACGAAGAGACGGAAGGTGACGGCTTTGGTCTTAACGCCGGACAGTTCGGCGGCGTGGAGGTTTCCACCGATGGCATATGTGTGGCGGCCAAAGACGCTGTTGTTCATCAGCGCCGTGTACGCGATCACCAGGACGGCCAGCACGATCAGGACGATCGGGGTACCGCGGTAGCTCGCAAGGAGGAACGTGATGACCAGCATGAGAAGCGCGATAAAGGTTGTCTTGGTGACGAACCAGGCCATTGGCTCGTTTTCAAGGTCGAACTTCCGCCGGATGCGGCGTTCCTTGAGCGCCTGGATGAGCAGTGCCACAGTGGCTCCGACGCCCAGGATGACGGTTAACCATTCCAGCACCGACGTGCCGCCGGAGATGTCAGGCAGGAATCCGCCGCCCAGGGCGCGGAGTTCGGCGGGGAAGGGGGTGATCTGCTGGTTCTTGAGCGTTATCAGGGTCAGGCCGCGGAAGATCAGCATGCCTGCCAGCGTGACGATGAACGCCGGAATGCCGACGTAGGCGATCCAGTAACCCTGCCAAGCCCCGACGAGCGCTCCGACCAGAAGGCAGGCCGGGATGGCGAGCCACCAGGCCCATCCCCAGTGGACGATCATCACGCCGGCAACGGCGCCGATAAATCCGGCGATCGAACCCACCGAGAGATCGATATGGCCGGCAATGATGACCATGACCATGCCGATGGCGAGGATGAGGATGTAGCTGTTCTGGACCACCAGATTGGTGACGTTCTGGGGTTGCAGGAGGATGCCGTTGGTCAAAACCTGGAACAGCAGGACAATCAGGATCAGGGCAACGAAGATGCCAACCTGCCGGAGGCGGCTTGTCAGGAAGCCGAGGGATTCTCGTAGGGCGGACATGGTCCTATTCCTTCTCTTTGGTCATGTAGTGCATGAGTGTTTCCTGGGTTGCTTCGGCAATGGGCACCTCGCCAGTGATGTGGCCGGCCGAGAGAGTGTAGATCCGGTCGCAGATGCCCAGGAGTTCAGGCAGTTCGGAAGAAATGACGATGACAGCTTTTCCCTCCGCGGCCAGCTTGGCGATGATGGTGTAGATCTCGAATTTGGCGCCGACGTCGATACCCCGGGTAGGTTCATCGAGGATCAGCACGTCCGGGTCCGAGAACATCCACTTGCTCAGCACCACTTTCTGCTGGTTCCCGCCGGAGAGTTTGCCGGTGATGGCGGCCACCGACGGTGCCTTGATGTTCATGCTTTCGCGGTAGCCGTTGGCCACCATGGTTTCCTGGTTCTTGTCCACCCAGCCGCCCTTGACCAGCTTCCGCAGCGCAGCCATGGAAATGTTCCGCTTGATGTCCTCAATGAGGTTCAGGCCGTACTGCTTACGGTCCTCCGTGGCATAGGCGATGCCGTTCCCGATCGCCTTGGAAACTGTGGACGTGTTGATTTCCTCACCGTACTTGTAGACCTTCCCGGACATCGCGGTGCCGTAGGTGCGCCCGAAAACGCTCATTGCCAGCTCTGTCCTGCCCGCACCCATCAGGCCGGCAAGCCCCACCACTTCGCCCTTGCGGACGAACAGGCTCGCGTTGTGCACCACCATGCGGGAATGGTCCTGGGGATGCCGGACAGACCAGTCCTCAATCCGAAGGACTTCCTCGCCGATAGTGGGGTTCCTGTCAGGGTAGAGGCTGTCCAGGTCCCGGCCCACCATGCCGCGAATAATCCGTTCCTGAGTGATCTGGCCTTCATCCAGGCGGAGGGTCTCGATGGTCTTGCCGTCACGGATGATGGTGACGGCGTCTGCTACCCTGCGGATCTCGTTGAGCTTGTGGCTAATGATGATGCTGGTGATTCCCTGGCCCTTCAAGTGAAGTATCAGGTCCAGGAGATGGCCCGAGTCTTCATCATTGAGCGCAGCTGTGGGCTCGTCCAGGATGAGGAGCTTAACTTCCTTGGACAGCGCCTTGGCGATCTCCACCAACTGCTGCTTGCCTACGCTGATGTGCTGGACCGGGGTGACAGGGTTTTCGTCCAGGCCCACCCGGGCCAGGAGTTTTGCAGCCTCGAGGTTGGTCTTCCGCCAATCCACCCAGCCGTTTTTGGCTTGTTCGTTCCCGAGGTAAATGTTTTCGGCGATCGACAGGTAGGGGCTGAGGGCGAGTTCCTGGTGAATGATGACAATGCCGCGCTTCTCGCTGTCGCTGATGCTGTAGAAGTTGCAGGGCTCATTTTCGAAAAGGATTTCCCCGTCGAAGGAGTTGTGCGGGTAGACGCCGGACAGGACTTTCATGAGGGTGGACTTTCCCGCCCCGTTCTCGCCGCAAATGGCGTGGACCTCGCCCCGGTTGACGTCCAAGGTGACGTCCTGGAGGGCCTTTACGCCCGGGAAGGTCTTAGTGATTCCTCGCATTTGAAGAATGGGTGTATTCATCGTCAATTCCCACTGACTGGTTGGAAAACTGGGCCGCCTGCGGCTGCAGGAGCCGACGGGAAAGGGTTGCGGCCAGGCCGTGAGGCCGGCCGCAACCCCGCACAATGGTTACTTGACGTCGGCGTCTTTGTAGTAGCCCGAGTCGATCAGTTCCTTCTTGTAGTTGTCCTTGGTGATGATCACGGACTTGAGCAGGTAGGCCGGAACAACCTTGACCTTGTTGTTGTAGGTCTTGGTGTCGTTGACCTCGGGCTCCTGGCCCTTCAGCAGGGCATCAACCATCTTGACTGCCTGGGAACCCAGCTGCCGGGTGTCCTTGAAGATGGTGGAGTACTGTTCTCCGGCGATGATGGACTTCACGGAGCCCTTTTCAGCGTCCTGGCCGGTGACGACGGGCAGGTCGCCCTTGGTGTAGCCACCGGTGCTGGTCAGCGCGGAGATGATGCCGATGGAGAGGCCGTCGTAGGGGGAGAGCACGCCGTCGAGCTTGGTGCCGGAGCTGTAGGCAGCGGTGAGGACGTCCTCCATGCGCTTCTGTGCAACAGGGGCCTGCCAGCGCAGGATGGCGGCCTGCTCGAACTTGGTCTGGCCGCTGGGCACCTTGAGGGTACCGGCGTCCATGTACGGCTTCAGGGTGTCCATGGCGCCGGTCCAGAAGAAGTTGGCGTTGTTGTCGTCCGGGCTGCCGGCGAAAAGCTCAATGTTGAACGGGCCCTTGCCGTCCACCTTCTTGCCGCTGGCATCGACCAGGCCAAGCCCGGTCAGCAGGGACGTTGCCTGCTGCACGCCTACGGTGTAGTTGTCGAACGTGGTGTAGTAGTCCACGTTGGGGGTGCCGTTAATGAGGCGGTCGTAGGCGATGACCTTGACGTTCTGTTCCTTCGCCTTGGCGAGGACATCGGTGAGCGTGGTGCCGTCGATGGCAGCGATGATGAGCGCCTTGGCACCCTTGGTGAGCATGTTCTCGATCTGCGATACCTGCGTGGGGATGTCATCGTTGGCGAACTGCAGGTCGGTTTTGTAGCCCAGGTCCTTCAGGGACTTTTCCACATTTCCGCCATCGGCGATCCAGCGTTCTGAAGTTTGCGTGGGCATCGAGATTCCAACGAGGGATTCGCTGGGGTTTGCCGAGGCGCCCGGTTCAGTGGTGCCGCCCCGGGAGCCGCAGCCTGTGGCACCCACTGTGACTGCGAGGGCCACTGCAACGGCGCCCAGGAGTTTCCTAATTCTCACGATCTTCTCCTTCTGCGGAAGTTGCTCCGCGAAGTGGTGCTGGGCCGGAAAGCATCTGCGCTTGCCGGCAGGTAAGGCGATCGGGGGTCCCGCTGTGCGGCCGGACCCAGGTGTTCTGCAGGGCGAAGAGGCCGGGCGGGCCAGCCACGATGCCGTGGCTGACACGCCCCTCTTCAATAGTTGTTAGCGCTAACAGCAAATGCTAGTTCCTGGTACCCTGTGAGTCAACTCACTCGCGCGTACTGTCACTGATTCTTAATCAGGCGGGACGGGGTGCCGCGTATCGGATGAAGCAGACGACGGCGGGAGGTCCCGCCGTCGTCGACTGTCAGTGACTCCGGTACCCTGTTGAAATGGTGCGAGGAATGGCCGAGTTCGGCGCAGAAGGCATCCTGCTTGCCGGAGCAGGACGCGCTCTCCTCCTGCAGCTTGCCGATCCGGCGGTTGGCCGGGGCGTTGACGAGCACAGCACGTTCGTGGGCCGCCCGGTCAACAGGCTCAAGGGCACCCTCACTTACGTCTACGCGATTGTGTATGGCACCGATGAGCAGGTGAATGAGGTCCGCCGCAGGGTGAACCGCGCCCACGTTCCGGTCCGCAGGGACGATAACGAAACTTCCCCGGGCTACAGTGCCTATGATCCCGAACTGCAGCTCTGGGTGGTGGCCACGCTTTACGACACAGCGATCACCATCATCGAAAAGATCTACGGCCCGCTCGACGACGAATCGGCCGATGCCATGTACCAGGACTACGCGAGGATCGGCACAGCCCTGCAGCTTCCGCCCGGGATGTGGCCGGAGGACCGGGCGGCATTCAGCCGCTACTGGAGCGGGCGCATCTCCACGCTCCGTGCAGAGGGCGGCGGGGTGCGCGTCGGCCGCGGGCTGCTGTACCCGAAACGCACAGCGCTCTGGTACCGCGCCATCATGCCCTCCGCCAGGTTCCTCACCGCCGGCCTCCTTCCCGACCAGCTGCGCAAGGACTTTGGCCTCCCTTGGAGCGACCGCCACGAGTGCCGCTTCGACCGCACTGTAAAGACCCTGGCCGTGATCTACCCGAAGCTGCCCCAAGGCCTCAGGCACTGGTTCAAGAACTACTGCCTGAGCAGCCTGGACGCCGACATCCGCGCAAACAGCCAGCCCGGCAAGCGTCGGGGAGTTCGTGCGTAGCTCCACCTCTGTAGAGCAGCGGATCGACGAACGGGCCCGCCGCTTCCTGGTCAAGGGGCCGGCCGGCGGTGCCAAGGCAAGGCTCACCGAGTTTGTCGTCTTCGGCCTGAAGCAGGGCTGGGCCTGCATCTTCGGCGGCGCCCTCCTGGCAGTGCTGATGGCGGCCCGTCTCTGGTACCCGGACAGCGCCGCGCTGGCCCGGAACGACTTTCTGACCCTGGCCGCCGTCGCCATCCAGATCCTTATGGTGGTGTTCAAGCTGGAGACCCTCCGGGAACTGCGGGTCATTATCCTGTTCCACCTGGTGGGCACGGTGATGGAACTGTTCAAGACCGACGTCGGCTCCTGGTCCTACGAGGCGGAGGGCATCCTGCGGATCGGGGCGGTCCCGCTCTTCAGCGGGTTTATGTACGCCGCCGTGGGCTCCTATATGGTCCGCGTCTACCGGCTTTTCGACCTTCGCTTCGCCAGCTACCCGCGCCGCTGGATTACGGCAATCATTGCAGTGGCCATCTACGTCAACTTCTTCAGCCACCACTACATCTGGGACATGCGCTGGGCGCTACTTGCCGCCGTCGTGATCATCTTTGGCCGGTGCGTGATGCACTTCCGCGTGTTCCGGAAGCACCACCGGATGCCGCTGGTCATCGCATTCCTGCTGGTGGCGCTGTTCATCTGGGTCGCCGAGAACATCGCTACCTGGTCCGGTGCCTGGCTCTACCCCAGCCAAGTGGACGGCTGGCACCCGGTTTCGTTGGACAAGCTGGTCTCCTGGTTCCTGCTGATGATCATCTCGGTGGTGCTGGTGGCCTGGGTTTACAAACCCCAGCTTCCGGACTTTGGGGAAGTGCGGGAGGAGTCCGCCGAGCGGCAAGGTAAGCTTGCTTACTAATTCCTGATCTGCAGGGAGGCCCGGACATGGTTGCAGGCAAGAATCCGGCCGCGACCGGCGTCACCGGTGAAGTCAATGGTTCCCGGCATCGGGTCCTCCTGTTCGTTCTGCTTGTTCTATGTGCTGTTTGGTGTGGCCCGGTTGAGGCCGTGAAAAAACTTAAGCACGGCGATCAAGGCCTTGGCCAGCACCTCGCAAAAGACGCGAAACGGAAGGAAACGGCGCTACCTCTGGCGCCATTTGAGGGACAAACCGGGCAATGCGGCGCCACGATCCGCAACGGTGGTTAATGTGACTGGCGATCGCAGAGGCAGCTGCGGGTGAGGCACAAAGCGGACGACGGCGGGAGGTCCCGCCGTCGTCCGTTTTCTGCCCGTTCGCTTTTTCGGCCGCGCTATGGAGCGCGCGGTTTAGGGAATCAGGCGGTCCGTACGGAACCGGTCGAACAGCCGCAGGAAACAGTCCTCAGTCCGGCGGTAGCCGGTGAAGCCCGCGAGGCGGCTCTTGCTCATATCCGCAACCACCTCGATATTCCGTCCCAGGTCACTATCGGTGTGCCACCAGGACGACACCCGGGAGAGATCAGCTTCGGCCAGGCCGCGGCGTCCGGCGATGTCCGACCATACCGGTTCCATGCCGCGCATCTGTTCTTCCAGCGGCCGGGGCGCGCCCTCAAATCCGACGGCCTCGACTCCGAAGTAGGCGGCCAGGCGCGGCCACATCCAGCGCCAGCGGAACACATCGCCATTGACGATGTTGTACGCCTCATCGCCGGCATTCCCTGCTGTGGCAGCCCAGATCATGTGTTCGGCCAGGAGGCCGCTGTCCGTCATGTCCGTGAGGCTGTTCCACTGCGTCTCCGAGCCGGGGAAAATGAAGGGCTGGTTCAGTTCCTTGCAGATTGAGGCCTGGACGGCGAGGGTGAGGCCCATGTTCATCGCGTTGCCCACCGCGTGCCCGATAACGGTATGGGCCCGGTGAACGGACCAGCGGAAGCCCTGGCGTTCCGCTGCCGCCCACAGTTCGTCTTCCTGGGCGTAGTAGAAATTGGGCACGGGCAGCCGGGGCTCGTCCTCGTGGAACGGAGTATCCGGCATTTCGCCGGCCGCATAGGCTTCAAACGGCCCGAGGTAATGCTTCAGGCCGGTCATCAGGGCCACGTGCTGCACCGGGCTTCCAGCGAGGGCATTGAGCAGGTTCCTCAGCAGGGCTGCATTGACCTCAATGTTCTCCCGCTCCGTGTCCTGCCGCGACCAGGCCGTGAAGAAAACGTGGGTGGGCCCTTCTCCGCCCAGTGCCCGTGCCAGGCTCTCCGGCGAGGTGAGGTCCGCGCTGATGTTGCGGGCAGCCGCCTGCCCAGTGCCGCTGCGGGTCAGAGCCAGCACATCCCACCCGTCGCCTGCAAGCTGTGTGACCAGTGCCGATCCTGCGATTCCGCTGGCTCCCACCACCAGCGCGGTGCGTCGGTCGTCCTGTCCCGTTCCTGGGCTGCCCTGCATGTGATCCTCCTGGTTCTCGGGGGGGCTGGTTCCTTCCATTCACCCTACGGGCTGAAGGCACGGGACGTTGGGCAGGAACCCCTCGAGAACTGGCAGAAAAACTCCTACACCCTTCCGGCGTGGGCCTGGGCGGTTTCCGCAATTTTCTCGGTTGCCGCCCACGAGGCGAGGAGCTTGAGGGCTTCCTCGGAAGGGCTTCCAGGTATGGCGGGGTAAACGGTCAGGGTGTGTCCGGGGTCCTCCTCGAGGTCCAGGACCTGGTAGTCCAGCTCCAGGAGTCCGACTACGGGGTGCTGGAAGAACTTTGTTCCCGAGTAGTGGCGGCGGACGTTGTGCGCCGCCCAGCGGGCGCGGAAATCGTCGCTGCGCATCGAAAGTTCGCCAACGAGCTCGGCGATGCCTTTGTCATGGGGGTTGCGTCCGGCCTCCCGGCGGAGGATGGCAACGTTGACGTTGGCTGCGCGGTCCCAGTGGGTGTAAAAGTTGTGGGCCCGGGGGTCCAGGAAAATGAACCGGGAGTGGTTCGCCGGCCGGGCGGGGCCGCGGTACATGTCCGAGTAGAGGGCGTAGCCCAGGGTGTTGGCTGCCACGATGTCCATCCGGTTGTTGCCGATGAACGCCGGGGCGCCCGTGATGGTGTCCAGAAGATGCTGGAGCACGGGGCGGACGCCTGCGGGCACCGCGCTCGCGGCACGCTTGCGCCCAGAGGTGTTGGCTGCACGCGCCAAGTCGTAAAGGTGGTCGTGTTCGGCCCGGTCCAGTTCCAGGGCCCGGGCGATCGCGTCGAGGACGCTGTCCGAGACGCCGGTGAGGTTGCCGCGTTCCAGCCGGGTGTAATAGTCAACGCTGACGCCGGCGAGGCGGGCTACCTCTTCCCGCCGGAGTCCGGGCACGCGGCGCCGCCCGCCATACGGTTCGATGCCTGCCTGCTCCGGGGTGATGCGTCCACGGCGGGTCGAGAGGAACTGCCGTACCTCGGCTCGGTTATCCATAGGGACACGTTACGACGAATGGCCAACCCGTAAGGAGGTTCTGCCGTAACCCGTTTCAGCAGGGCCCTCGCTGGCACTTCCGGGAGGCGCTTTGATGGAAACATCCCCTTTAGTCATCAACCAGATGGAGCACTTATCCATGCTGCCAACCGCAACGCGGGCGCCCGCGGCCGGCGCCGTCTCCGCGACGCTGGTTGCCACGGTCATCTTCCTGACGGCTGTGGCACCCCTGGCCACCGACATGTACGTCCCGGCCTTTCCACACGTGTCCGCGGAGTTCGGCAGCACAGCCTCCGCGGTGCAGCTGACCCTGACCACGTTCTTCGCCGGGATGGGGCTCGGGCAACTGGTGGGCGGCCCGTTCAGCGACCAGCGCGGCCGGCGGCTGCCGCTGGTGGCCGGCACCGTCCTGATGGCGGTTGCCTCGGTAGCCTGCGCCCTTGCCCCGAACATCGGGATCCTGATGATCGCCCGCTTCCTGCAGGGCTTTGGGGGTGGCTGGGCCATGGTCATCGGCCGCGCCGTCATCGTCGACCTGGCCCATGGGCCACAGCTGGTCCGGGTACTCAATATTGTGATGGGCATCGGCGGCGTGGCACCCATCATCAGCCCATTGCTCGGAGCGGTGATCCTGCAGCTGACCGGGTGGCGGATGACCTTTTGGACACTCGCCGCCCTGGGCGTGCTCATGACCCTCTGTGCCCTGTTCGTCGTCCCGGAATCCCTCCCGCCCGAAAAACGGCACTCCGGCGGCCTGGCTGAATTCGGCCGCGCGGCAAAGGACGTGCTCTCAAACCCAGGTTCGTCGGCTACGTGGTGGTGGCGTCGTCGGCCTTTATCGCCCTGTTCGCGTACGTGGCAACGTCCGCGTTCATCCTGCAGAACATGAACGGCCTGTCGCCGGTGATGTATTCCATGGTGTTTGCCGCGAACGCCGGCGGCATGGCCATCGCCGCCCTGGTCTCAGCCAGGCTGGCCGGCCGAGTACCAACCCGGAAGGTCATCCTGGTGGGCCAGCTCATCGCCCTTGCCGCCGGGGTGGCCATGCTGGCCGGAGCGCTGTGGTGGGCCACGCCCTTGCTGGTGGCCATGGGCAGCTTCTTCGCCCTCATGGTGGCGCAGGGCCTGATCAACACCAACGGCGGCGCACTCGCCTCCTCGGAGGTACCCGGGCACCCCGGCACCAGTTCGGCAGTCCTGGGACTCGTGCAATGGACCACCGCAGGGGTCGTGGCCCCCATCGCGGGCCTCGGCGGCAGCGGCACGGCTGTCCCCATGGCCCTGCTCATGATCGGCGGAGCGCTGCTGTCCCTGTTCGGACTCCTGGTACTTGCCCGCCCGCTACCAAACCCAATCCCCTTCAGGAGGTAAAAGAAGATGTCTGAAAACGTTGAACAGACTCCGATGCAGAAAATGATGGGCGATTTCGCGCCCACGTTTGTGTCACTGACCGATGAGGTGCTGTTCGGACAGGTGTGGTCACGGCCGGAACTGTCGCCGCGGGACCGCAGCCTGATAACCATCAGCAGCCTCGTCTCCGCGGGCAACATCGAGCAGCTCGAAGCGCACATCCCCATGGGCATTGCCAACGGCCTCACGGAGGACGAGGTCAAGGAAACGATCACCCACGTCGCGTTCTATGCCGGCTGGCCCAAGGCCGTGTCCGCGCTCATGCTGGTCAAGCGCGTCCTGGCCAAGCAGTAAACGTCCGAAAGGAAAGAACATGTTCATCGAACCCGCCCGCGAGACCGTTAAGAACCCGCCCGAGCAGTTCGCCGGAGATGTGTGGCTGGACGTGATCGCCGTCCCGCACGGCCCCGAACAGCGCGCGGTTGTTGCCAAGGTGCACTTCGCCCCGGGTGCCCGCACTGCCTGGCACTCCCACGCCCGCGGCCAGTACCTGCACATCACCGCCGGCGTCGCCCGCTTTGGCAGCCGTGATGGCACTATCATCGAAGTGCACCCCGGCCAGACGCTCTACACCCCGCCGGGCGAGGAGCACTGGCACGCCTCGGCCAACGGAACCTTTATGGAGCACGTCGCCATCCTCGAGAACGGTGACGACCCGGCCGCAACCACGGTCTGGGCAGAGCACATCACCGATGACCAGTACGAAGGCCGGCAAGGGTAGGACTGCCAGTCCCAGTATCAACAGGGCCACCCCTGCCGGCCCGAAATGCCGGTTTGACGGCCCTTGATCCCGTTAGCATTTTAAAAACCCCCCAAACCCACAGGAGAGCCATGACTACCGTCAAAGCCTACGCATCCCCGTCCGCCACAGAGGACCTCATCGCAACCACCATCGAACGCCGCGAAGTTGGCCCCCACGACGTCCTGATCGAGATCAAGTTCGCAGGCATCTGCCACTCGGACATCCACACCGTCCGCGGCGACTGGGGCCCGCAGCAGTACCCGCTGGTCCCCGGCCACGAGATCGCCGGCATCGTCACTGAAGTGGGTTCGGCCGTGACCAAGCACGCCGTGGGCGACCGCGTGGGCGTCGGCTGCATGGTCAACTCCTGCCGCGAATGCGCCAACTGCCTGAAGGGCGAGGAGCAGTACTGCCTCAACTCTATGGTGGGCACTTACGGGGCAGTTGACCGCGACGGCACTATCACCCAGGGCGGTTACTCCAGCCACGTCATCGTCACCGAAGACTTCGTTGTCCGCATCCCTGAGGGCATCGACCTCGACGTCGCCGCACCGCTGCTGTGCGCCGGCATCACCACGTACTCCCCGCTGCGGCACTGGGGTGCCGGCCCCGGCAAGAAGGTCGCCGTCGTCGGCCTCGGCGGACTTGGCCACATGGCCGTCAAACTCGCCCATGCCATGGGTGCTGACGTGACCGTCCTGTCCCAGTCGCTGAAAAAGCAGGAGGACGGGCTCCGCCTGGGTGCGGATCACTACTTCGCCACCAGCGATGAGAACACCTTCAAGGAGCTCGCCGGCACCTTTGACCTGATCATCAACACCGTCAGCGCCTCGATTGACATCAGCTCCTACCTGCAGCTGCTGGCCCTCGAAGGCGCCCTTGTGAACGTCGGCGCCCCCGCCGAGCCGCTCCCGGTCAACGCCTTCGCGCTGATCGGCGGCCGCCGGTCCTTCGCCGGCTCGATGATCGGCGGCATCCGCGAAACCCAGGAGATGCTGGACTTCTGCGCGGAGCACGGCCTTGGCGCCGAAATTGAGGTCATCCCGGCCGAAAAGATCAACGACGCCTACGAGCGGGTCCTTGCCTCGGACGTCCGCTACCGCTTCGTGATCGACACCGCCACCCTCTAGTACCAAAAAGCGTTCGACGGCGGCCGGCTCCCCAGGGGCGGGCCGCCGTCGGGCTTTAAAATCCAGGCACAAAAGCTTTTCTGTTATTCGCCGCAACGGTTAGGCGCCAATCAGCCTGCACAAGGTCCGAAACCTGCTGGCGGTTCCACACTTTAAGAACCAGTTTTTGTGTCCTTGGAGGTTGGAATGGGCAGGTCCGGCGGGATGCTTTCCGCGTTGATTCTGGTTGGTGTGGCGGTGGGCGGCTGCAGCCAACCGATAAGCCCCCCGATCTCTGTTACCAGCGAGTCCACCGCACCCACGATTTCCACCATCCCGCCCACTCTTCCGGGAAAGACCGTGACGCCGACGGCCGAGTCCACGACAAGCCCGACGCCCTCCGATACCTTCGATCAGGGGACGTCTTGGGTGACGTTTAGGACGGCTGACGGGCAGCTGGCGTTCGACCTGCCGGCGGCGTGGAGTGTGACAGATCCCGCAGGCGAACTGCCCGAAGGCGGGGGTGCCTTTGCCGAGGTCACCAATGAAGCAGGAAAGCCGCTGGCGACCCTCCGGACCAACATGGTCACCGGTTCCACCTGCATGGAGAAATATTCCTTCTCCGAGCTTGAGTCCCAGGAACTGCCGGCCCTGGCCCAGAACGGCGAAGTGCCGCGGTACGTGTTTGAAACCCGCGGCCATGCCACCGCCCCCGGCCCGGCCGATACTCCAGCTGCCGCGTACGGTATCACCACCGTTCCGGCTCCCGCCGGCGACTCGGCGTGCCCCATCTTCCACTTCTTCACCTGGCCAGCCACCGCAGCGATGTTCGGCGCGTTCTACCATCCCGCGAACAACGAGACACCCGGTGCCGAGTCCCTGCCGTACCTGGAGCAGGCCCGCAAATACATGGACACCCCGGAGTACCGGAACATCAGGCAGATGATCACGTCGCTCAGGCCAGCCGGTTAGGCCATTCAGTTTTCCGCCATCCGAACCGCCTGACACAACGAACTACAGGCATGAACTACTACAGCCCGGCGGCGCAGGAACGGGCCCGGGACGCCGCATATGACGCAGTTGAAAAAGTCCTCGACGGCATGTTCTCCCCGTTGAACCGGCACGCGTTGAATGTCCGCTGGAAACAGGCCTGCGAAGCCATGGCGAAATACCTGGAAGCCGAAGACAACGGCGAGGAATAGCTGCCAACCACAGTTCCTGTGTCAACCCCCCCGACGAACCGGGTCCGCACGAGTAGCAACTTTTGGCGCTGCTGCCTGACATATGACAAGTTCGCGAATACCTGTGACAAGGTCGGGAACACCGGCACTATATGCTGGGTGGGCTCCCGCAGATCGCTCTGGGGGGCTTACTGATGGGGGCAGTGATGAGAGTTTTTCGACGTGTCATTTTGCCGGCGGCGTGGCTGGCGATATTTGCGGTCATAGCGGTGGCTTTGGTTAAGATCGCTTTCGTTGGCGGGATGGAACCCGAACGGACCGTGGCAGGTCCCGGAGCCCAGGTGGCAACTCCCGTGATTCAGGCGTCACGCGCCACCCTGACCAATAAGGTGGAGATCAAGGCAACTGTTCAAAGCGATGCCGCGATCGGTGTCCGGAACTCCGCTGCCGGTGAGGTGACCTACATCTTCCTGGAGCCCGGAGCGAAGGTGGCCTTGGGCGATCGCCTCTACCAGGTCCGGTCCGAAGTCAAACCCGAACCGCACGTGGCAGTCGATTCGGCAGCGGAAAACGGGCCATACGACGCCAGTTCGGCCAGGCAGGCGCCTCCCGCGGCGGTCCAGCCTGCCTACACCTACACAGATGTTGTTGCTCCGGCTTCAGGCGAGCTGAAAAGCCTGGACGTGTTGATCAATCAGCAAGTCAGCGTGGGCGAGACGGCAGGATCAGTGGACCCGGGGACCTTTACGGTCGGTGGTACGGTGGACGCCGCGCAGCAGTACCGGCTTCTGGCCAAGCCGGGGTCGGCCCAAGTGGCCCTGGTTGGCGGACCTGCTCCCTTCACTTGTCCTTCCGTCGTTTTGGAAAGCACCACGGACCCGGCTGCCGGGGGCAGCTCCGGAGCTGGGGTCACCAGCGGCATGTCCGGTGGCGCGGGGAGGACCGTCCCTTATGCCCAGGCCGGCCCTGGGACTGCCGGCGGAGCGCCCGAGCAGGGCGGCACACCTACGGGGACCCTTAGCTGCGCTGTCCCCTCAAGCGTTGAGGTCTTCGCCGGGCTGGGTGCCACCATGACCGTCACCGCAGGCGAGGCCGTCAACGTGGTTTCCGTCCCCCTCACAGCCGTGGAAGGCAGCGTCAAGGAGGGCATTGTCTGGCTGGCAGGCACAAGTCCAGCGTCAGGCCCTGACGGCGCAGCCAGCGGCGCGCCCGGCCCCGCTGCTCCGGGTGTCCCGGCTGGAGTTCCTGCCGGTGAGCCCGAACAGCGCAAGGTCCAGCTGGGCCTGAACGATGGTTCCCGGGTGGAGGTGGTCTCCGGACTGGCGGAAGGGGAGGCGATCCTCGAATTCATTCCGGGCGCGCCGGCACAGATGCCCCCGGGACCGCAGTTTGCCGGACCCGGCATTCCGGTCGGCGGCTAAGGGTGGAGGAACTCGTAGCCCTGGCTGGAGTGACCAGGACCGTCCTGCTGCCTGATGACCAGGAGCTCCACATTCTTCGCGGGGTTGACCTCTCGGTTCACAGTGGCGACCACACGGCAGTCGTGGGAAGGTCCGGTTGCGGCAAGTCAACGTTGCTGAACCTGCTCGGGCTGCTGGACCTGCCCAGCAGCGGGGACCTCAGGTTCCTGGGTAATCCGGTGCAGGAAATCAGCGACGGCGCCCGGGCGGGGCTGCGCGGTGAATCGGTGGGATTCGTATTCCAACAGTTCAACCTCCTGCCCGGCCGCACAGCCGTGGACAATGTCATGACGCCGTTGCTGTACGCCAAGGGTCCCCAATTCTGGCGCCGCCGGGAAACTGCCATGGACATTCTGGACCGCGTCGGCCTCGCCCATCGCGCCCAGACATTGCCGAACATGCTCTCCGGCGGCGAGCAGCAAAGAGTTGCCATCGCCCGGGCATTGGTCCGCCGGCCCCGGCTGATCCTGGCCGACGAACCTACAGGCGCCCTTGACGTGGACACAGGACAGGAAGTCATGGCGCTGCTGGACACCGTGGCCACTGAATCCGGCGCCGCCCTGGTCACCATCACCCACGACGTGAATGTCGCAGCCCTCGCCCGGGCCTGCTACCGGCTCGAGTCCGGCGTCCTCACCGCCGCGGATGTCCCGGCGGGAGCCAGCGCGTGACCGGGATAGTTTCTGCCCTTGTAGAGGCTTGGCAGGAGTTGAGGATCAACAAGACGCGGATTCTGCTGGCGCTGGTTGGAGTGGCACTTTCCGTGGCCGCCTTGACGTCTGTGGTGGGGCTGGGGAACCTGGCCCGTGAGGGTTTCAAGGCATCTTCGGAACAAAACGGGGGCCGGGCAGCCACCCTGGGCATAGCCGTTTTCGGTCCCACGCAACCGGATCAACAGAAACTTGACGACGCGTACCAGGGCGTTGTGGACCGTTACGGCATCGCCTACTACAGCCATTCCGGCCAGGCGCAGCACTCCTTCCAGTCCCCCCTGGGCGTGCAGCAGGTGAACCTCCAACTCGTGGACCCGGGCTACGGCGTGATCCACCGCCTGGATGTCAGCCAAGGCGGGTGGTTTGCGGACGACGACGAGAACCGGTTCGCCCCGGCGCTGGTGGTCTCCGAGGCCTTCTACAGTGCGGCCGGCAGGCCGAACCTCATTACCGACCCCAAGGTGAAGTTGCTCGGCTCACAGGAGACGACGGCGGTGATCATCGGCGTGGTTCCTGACCAGCACCCGCAGGCACCGCCGTCGGCCTTTATGCTGACTGGGGCCGCGGAGCGTGCCGGTATTTCTCCTGGCGGCTTCGGCCAGTTCAAATTCTGGGTTGGCGAAAGCAAGGTTGAACCGCTGAAAGCGGCCATCACCTCGGACCTGCAGCGGCAGTTTCCGGGACTGCAGGTCCAGGTGGACCGGATGGACTACGCCAGCTACGGTGACCCGTTCGAAACGGTGCAGCTGGCGGTGGGCGGCATCGCCGCGCTTGTCCTCCTGCTCGGAGCGGTGGGGATGCTGAACATCTCAATGGTCACGGTGCGGTATCGCGTCCGGGAAATCGGCATCCGCCGCAGCTTTGGCGCAACCTCCCAGCGGATATTCCTCGGCGTCATGATGGAGTCAGTGGTGGCAACGGCAGTGGCCGGAATCGTTGGCGTTATGCTCTCCGTGGCCGTGGTCAAGAACCCCTGGATCCAGTCCAATATCGCGCCCGGACTCAAGGAGTATCCTGCCTTTCCGCTTGAAGCTGCGCTCCTCGGTCTGGGTTCCGCAATCCTCGTCGGCGCACTGGCCGGCGCCATTCCGGCCCTGGTGGCGGTCCGGATCAAGGTGATTGACGCGATCCGTTTCTAGCCGCTGCTTTATGGGCGTGCAGCGTGAAGTGCGCAGCCGCGGTCCCGGGCTAAGCGCCCAGTGTCACTCGTTCAGGGAATCCAAGAGCCGTCGTCGTCCTCTTCGAATTCGGCGAGCACTTCGGCGGCGTCCTGGTTTCCTGTGGCCGCCAACCGTCTGAGCTCATCAAGGTCGCCCTTCTCCCCGGCACTCTCCACCAACTGGTCCGCCGCGTCCCTGCTGCCGGAATCAGCAAGCCGCCGCAGTTCGTCCAGGTCCGCGCGCTCGGCGGCGCGTTCAACCAGTTCATCGACGGCGTCGGAATCACCCTGCGCCGCACGCTGCCGCAGGGCATCAAGTTCAGGGTCAGGTGTTTTCACGCTCCAACTATGGGCGCTGCATCAGTCCACGTCCAGGGCAAAAGAAGTCAGTACAGGAAGATGTCGATCCATTCGCGGTTGTGGGCGTGGATCAGGACCAGGAACAGGACGAAGTCGAACAACAGGTGGACGCTGACGATGTAGGACAGCGACCTGGTGATGGTGAACAGCCGGGCCTGCAACAGCGCAAACGGGAAGATAAAGAACGGCGCCCAGGCGTGGAATCCCAGCTCCCAGAGGAAGGACGTGAAGAGAACAGCCTGGAGCAGGTTGGCCTGCCAGTCCGGGAGATGCCGGCGCAGGAGCGTGAACGCCGTGCAGATGAAGAAGAGCTCATCCCAGATGCCCAGCACGTTGGTTCCGAGGAAAAGCCTTGCGATGCCGTCCGGGTCATTAACCGCCGGCCAGTTGTTGTAGACGCCGGTCCGGATCATATAGACGGGCATCAGCGCGTACCCGATCACCAGGACCGCGGGCAGGTACCACTTCTCGGCGCGGGTCCATGGCTGGCCTGAACGGATCGGAAACCGGATCGCGTGGTCCTCGGTGATGAACCGCGAAACGGCATACGGGACACCGACAGCCAGAATCATGGCCGTCCCCATTACCGCCATGTGGCCGGTGCTGATGTCCGTGGTGATCGGGACCAGGCTCATTGCGGTCAACCCGACGCCAATCAGAGCCAGGTCGGTTAACAACCGCCGGTTGATGATCCCGGCCAGCACCAGGGCGGCGGCGAGCAGAAGGAAGCCGGACAGGCGGTCCTCGCGGACAAACAGCAGAAAGCCCGACGCCGAAACAAGCGCCGCCGGTACCACGTTCAGTGACGCGCGCTGCAGCTCAGCGGGCGGCGCGTAGCGCAGTTGGGCTTCCGTTCCAGGTTGCTGCTTCACAGCGTATCCAGGAGTCCGGCCACCTCGTTGAGTGCGCCAGGAACCAGGGAGTAGTAGGCCCACGTGCCCCGCTTCTCACGGTGGAGCAGCCCGGCGTCCACGAGGACTTTCAGGTGGTGCGACACCGTGGGCTGCCCGAGGTCCAGGGGCTCGGTCAGGTCGCACACACAGGCCTCTCCGGCCTCTCCTGCCTTAACGATGGACAGCAGGCGCAGCCGGTTGGGGTCGGCCAGGGCCTTGAAGACTTGCGCCCTCTGCCGGGCTTCCTTGGCGCTCAACACGGGCTTCCCTGAAGGACTGCAGCAAGAGGCGTCAGCCACGGGTTCGAGGGTCTGCAGGGTGGTCATGAGTCCCATTATGCAGCAGATTGACATGCGTCGATATGGCTGGTCATGCTGCATTCACCGATAGTCATCGCTCTGTTGAGCTTCCGGCCCCTTGATTGAAATGCCCGCACTTGTTGCACTTGTATACGCGGCGCTGTGCTGTCTGGGTGCTACTTCGCGAATTGGTGCCCTCGCAGCACCCCGACGCCCAGTAGCCTGTTCCCAAACGCCCAACGCAAAGGAAGCCCGCCGTGACCATTGACGCGAACAATCAGCATCCTGCCACCGAACAGCTGATCATCATCGGTTCCGGCCCCGCCGGGTACACCGCCGCCATTTACGCGGCGCGTGCAGGCCTTGAGCCGCTGGTGCTGGCCGGATCCGTGACAGCCGGCGGTGCGTTGATGAACACCACCGAAGTGGAAAACTTCCCGGGCTTCCCGGGCGGCATCCAGGGCCCGGAGCTCATGGACGGGCTGCAGGAGCAGGCTGAGAAGTTCGGCGCCAAGGTGGTGTTTGACGACGTCACGGAGGTTTCGCTGAAGGGCCACCTTAAGGCGGTGGTCACCGGCGGCGGTGAGACCCACCGCGCCCCGGCCGTGATCCTGGCTACCGGTTCGGCGTACAAGGAACTCGGCCTGCCGGAGGAGAAGAAGTTCAGCGGCCATGGTGTTTCCTGGTGCGCCACCTGCGACGGGTTCTTCTTCCGGGAACAGGACATCATCGTGGTGGGCGGCGGTGACTCGGCCATGGAGGAAGCGATGTTCCTGACCCGGTTCGGAAAGTCCGTCACCGTCGTCGTCCGGAAAAATGAACTGCGCGCCTCCCGCATCATGGCGCAGCGGGCCAAGGACAACCCCAAGATCACGTTCGCCTGGAACTCCGCCGTCACCGCCATCCACGGTGACGGGAAAGTCACCGGGGTTACCCTGACGGACACCCGATCGGGGGAGGCCCGGAAACACTCGGCCACCGGCATTTTCGTGGCCATCGGGCATGTGCCGCGCACCGAACTGCTGACCGGGCAGGTGGACCTGGACGAGGACGGCTACATCAAGGTGGATTCACCCACTACCGTCACCAACCTCTCCGGAGTTTTCGCCTGCGGGGACGCGGTGGACCACCGCTACCGCCAGGCGATTACCGCCGCCGGAACCGGCTGCGCGGCCGCCCTGGACGCCGAACGCTACCTCGCCGCGCTGGAGGATGCGGACAGCATCGCCACCGCGTTAGTTGAAGAACCCACCCACAGCTAACCGCCGCGCCTCTCGTTGGGGCGGGGATCGTTGGGCCGGGGATGTGGCACTAACGGCAGTGGACGACGGCGGCTACCGCCGTCGTCCACTGCTGTTTTGCTTTTTGAAAGTCAGGCGGAGACCAGGGCGCGGTCCTCGCCGCGGACGCTCAACGTGAACGTGTTGGGTCCGCTGCAAGTGACGGCAATGCGGCACGAGGTGGTGTTGTGGCGGGCCGAGAGGTCACTCACCGCGGCGTCAAGCGTGTGGTGGAGGGCTGACCGGTCCCAGATCTTGAGGGTCACGGAATCATTGGCATCGAACGTCATTATTCAACTTCCATTTCATGCGGTTGGCGGTCCGGAGTCTTCATTGCCCGGGCCGTGTCCTCGTCGGTGAGGACGGACTGCAGCTGGGAAAGCGCATTCCCGTACTCCCATGGTGCAGGTTGCTTTTGTGATTCGCAACCGGCGCGCGGGTGATGTGACCAAGCACACCAAGCCGCCTGCAGCCTGAGCCCAGTGGCGGCAACCCTGCTTTTCCATCATGCCCAGAGCGGGCGAAGGGCCACAACCGAAAAAGGCATTGTTGCAGGTGAGTCTCATCACGCCTGCAAGCGCGGCCGCGCCCGCCGCGGGTCTATTCGTCGAAGTAGGTGTCGATCTGCTTCTCACCCGAAATGGACATGATCACTGCAGCTGCCACTTCCCGCAGCTTGATATTGCGGGAGCTCGAGGCCTTGGTGAGGATCTTGAAGGCCGTATCCCGTGTGCACCTGTTCTCGGCCATGACGGCTCCGATGGCCATGTCGATCACGGTGCGGGACTGCATGGCTATTGCGAGGTCGTTTCTGGCCTCACTCAACTGGGCGATGCGAAGGACCAGCCGCAGCGAACTTGCGGCTTGGCTGGCGAACGCTTCCGCGATGGAGATGTCCTCGGGCATGAATCCGTTGCTGCAGCCGGAGTACAGGTTCATGACGGCTTCAGCCTCGCCGGCCAGGCCCATCGGGACAGCAAGGATAGATGAGACACCATTCTCTCGGGCGGCCTGCACGTAGGGAGCCCAGCGTCGCTCGTAGGCCAGGTCAGGAACCAGGAGAGTGGTTCCGTTCCGAAGAGCTGTCAGGCACGGGCCGTCACCGAACCCGTTCTGCATCTCGTCCAAGGCTCTGGCCGTTGCGCTGCTGCTGGCCAGGGCTTCGGGCCTCTTGCGCCGTATGACGGTGATGCCGGTATGGATCCTGTTGCCCGGGGAAGACAATTTGGCGGAGGCCAGCACTGCCAGATCGGTAAGGAAGCTGTGTACATCCTTGCTGTCCAGGACCAGTTCCTGCAGCTGCTTCTCCATGTCCGCGGGCGCCTGCGGCAGGGCGCTAAAGCTCCCGGCGCCGGGCTCCAGGTTCGTCATAGTGATTCGCCTTCCATTAGTTCCGTCATGGCCATGGCGATCAACGCGACTTGCCCGGCCGGGATGTCAAGTGCCTCATTGAGATAGGCATCCAGGGACAGCTCGTCAATTCCGCCGCCGAGCCCGTAGTAGTACGTCCATAATTGGCCCAGCGGAAGGTCTGCCTTGCGGAAGCGCTCCGCGGTGCCCCGCCGTTCTTCGGCGGCCGGGTCCGGCGGTTCCGGACCTTCGGTCCCATAGGGATACATTCCTACCCTCCGTTTCCTTGGGTTCCGGGGACTCCGGCTCCGCGGACAATGTCAGTGGCGATGTCCTGCATCCGGCGGTTAGCGGACTTGGCGCCCAGTTGAAGAATCTCCAGGGCGCCTTCCCGTCCGCCGCGCTGCTGGAGCATGATCAGGGACACGGCCGCGTCCACCACCGACCGTGACTTCAGCGCGGCGTGGAGGTGCTCGGGATGAAACTCTGACCCGTGCAGCCGCAGGGCAATCCGGAGTACCCGGGACATGGCTGCCGCGTGCTGTTCGAGAAGCCCCACGGTCTCCTTCGTGAAGGCGCCCACGGTGCTTGCATAGCAGTTCAGTCCGGCATGCGACAAGGGGTCTGTGGGGATGGGAACAGCCAATACTGAGCGCACGCCTTCCCGGAGTGCCATTTCCAGATAGTCGCTCCAGCGTTCGTCGCTTTTCAGGTCCGCAATCAACACCAGGCGCTGCTGCCGTGCAGCAGTCAGGCATGGGCCATCGTCGAAAGCGTACTGCGTTTCATCCAGCCGCCGCCCCGCCTCGCTGCTGCTGGCAACCGTTGCAAGGCCTCCCTCACGCTCCACGGTGATGGTGCAGGTGATCGGGCCGTCGGAGCCCAGCAATGAGGCGGAGATAGTGGCCAAACCCAGGAGGAACTCAGGGAAGCCGGGACTTTCGAGGAGCAAATCCTGCATCCGGTCCGAAGTGGTAAGTCTGCTGTCCTGGGCCATTGGCCCTCGATCCCTGGGTATGCCGTGGGCAATGCCCCTGGCTGGCGGCCTCCGCTCTCTACGCGGTGAACCCGATCATTCAACCTCTGGATCTGTTGGTATCCCGAAATCTCCTACTACCGACACTACGCCGGTGCCGGACCTATTGATATGCCCGGCCCTTCGATCTACTCGTCCGGCTCCGGTTGCCGCCCCGTGCCATCTTCCAGGATCTCCGACGGGGTGGGGCCGGAACCGGGACCTGGGCCGCCGTCGAAATCGTCAGAGTAGGGTGCGCGGGGCCGGGGGAGGTCGTCTATCAGCTCATTGGCCGCCAACGCGAGCAGGTCACGCTGTACCGGTGGCAGCGACAGCAGCCCCTGCAGGTATGCCTCCACCTCGTATTCGCCGGCGTCTCCGGACATGCCGAAATATTTCAGCCACAGCTCGGATACGGATATGCCGGCGGCCCTCATTGCTGAACGCAGCCTGCGCCGTTGTTCCGGTTCGTTAGGATCAAAACCCATGGGCGCTTCCTACGACCCGGATGCCGGCGTCCCGGCCAGGACGCTCTCGCTGATATCCTGCAACGCTGTGTTCCCGTCCCGGGCCTGCCTGATCAACAGGCGCAGGGCCGCTTCGTGGCTAAGCCCGAGGCGCTCCATCAGCACACCGCACGCACGGTTCACAAGGTCACGGCTGTGCAAGGACGTCTGCAGGCCCTCGGTCATTTTGTGCGGTGCCTCGCTGGCCTGGATGTGCGAGAGCAGCGTGGCGGCGGGCGCCGCAAAAAGTTGAAGCAGGGTGGTGCTGGATTCGTCAAAAGTATTTGGGGCCGCGGCATACAGCTTCAGTGCGCCGATTGACTCCTTGCCGGCGATGAGGGGAGCACTCACAACCGAGCGCACTGGCAGCCCCTGCACGGCCCTGCGCCAATCCGGCCACCGGGACTCCTCCCGGATGTCCGCAAGGAGAACCGGCTTTTCCGTGGCCCAGGCGGTCAGGCAAGGGCCCTCGCCACATTCGTACTGCCTCGCGTCGGTCTGCGCCACAATCCTGTCCGTGTAACCGCTGCTGATGCGGCGTCCACGGGCATCCAGGAGGGAAATCCCCGCTCCAATAGTGCCCGGAACCGACTCCTTCGCCGCCCGCGCTAAGAGCCGGACGGCCGTGTTCACCTTTTCTTCCGTGAGCAGCAACCCCTGGATTCGAGCGATCACAGTGCTGAGCTCATCAAGGGGAAGTTGCTGCGCCATAGTTCCAGCATAGAGCCATGGCCTTCCCGCCGTCCCTCCGGCACCCAGGGAGTCTGCCTGAATGGAGGGATTACGACGGCGGGCAGCATCCCCGGGCGCGCACGTTCAGGCACCCGGCTCCGGGCTGGGATGCGGCTGGCTCCCGGAGACTGTGAAGCGCAGGGAGAAGTTGTTGGGCGCACCGGGTAGACGTCTTCCGGGGCCAGTGCCTGCGGGGAGGACAGTGTGAAAGAGCTCTCTTCTATGACGGAGGCGAGCATGGCGCTGCTGAGCCTCAGCGCGAGTGCAAGACACGGGCTCCTTCTTACTTGGTGAGGTCTTCCAGGTACGGTGCGCGGGGCAGTGGTGGAAGTTCGTCGATGAGTTCATTTGCTGCGTGGGCCAGCAGGTCACGTTGACTTGGGGGCAGGGACAGCAGTGACTGAATGTAGGCATCCACTTCGTACTCACCCACGTTGCCTCCGATGCTGAAGTAGCGCAACCAGAGATCCCCATGCTTCAGGCGGGAGCGCAGCAGGGCTTTGCGCAGGAGCCGGCTTTGTTCCTGCTCGAGTCCAGCCGAGGGATCGGTGCCGCTCGTGTCATGTTCCGTCATCGGAGATGTTCTTCGTCCCGGTGAGTATGTCTGTGCTGACGCTGAGAAGCGACTGCCTGCTGGTCCTGGACAGCTCCACCAGTTTCTTGAGGGCCTCGCCCTGGTCCAAACCATGCAACCGCATCAGGAAGCCCTGGGCTCGGTTGATGGTATCCCGGCTGTGCAGGGCAGAGGCCAGGACCTGGGTAAAGCGCAGCGGGGAATCAGAACTTTGGATGTTGTCCAGAAGGGTAGCCGCGGGAACCACAAGTTTTTCCAGCGGCCGCGCGGTGGCAGCGTCAAAAGCCCCGGGCCGGGCCGAGTAAATTTTCAACGCCCCCAGGCAGCGCCTGCCGGCCATTAGCGGTGCGCTGATGACTGACCGGATGGCAAGGTCCCTCACGGCCAGCGACCACGACGGCCAGCGGTCATCGGTGAAGACGTCCTGGATCACTACCGTGCGTTCGGTAGCCCACGCCGTAAGGCAGGGTCCTTGGCCGAGTTCGTACTGGGCAGAGTCGGCTTCCAGGACAACGGGATCGGTGGCTCCGGTGCTGGTTCTGGTGCCCTTTTCGTCCAGGAGCGATACTCCGGCGCCGGAGCTTGCGGGGAAGGCATCCCGAATGCCTTCGGCAAGCAATTGGACGGCCCGGTCCACCTTCTCCTCGGTCAGGAGCATGTTATTGATGCGGGCCATTGCGAGAGTGAGTTCATCCAGGGGGAGCTGCTGCGGCATGGTAGCCAACCTTCTGCGGCGGACATTGCTGTGGGGCGCCCGCTGCTGGGCCGGACCTGAGAATTTCTGTTGATCCATTACCAGCATAGCCCCTGCCGGTGCCGTCGCGCTGGGTTCCGGCGCTGCGGTTTGTCCTAAGAATGTCGACTCGATGTAGGGTGGGGGAAGCGTTTGGAAGTGGGCGTCTAAAGGCCGCGTGGGAAACCGCTGCGGTTGACGCCCAAGTTCAGGGACATCCAGTGGACGCTCAAGCCAATACAGCCTCTTTGCCCGCTAAAGCAGACGCTTTGCCCGTTGCCGCCGCAATTCAGGACGGGGTCGTATCCCGTTTGCAGGACCTTGTCCTGCAAACTGCAGATGCCCAGGACTTCTTCCAGGAACTCGCGGTTTTCTCAGCCTCCCTCCTGGCACCACCCGGGGGAGAGGTTCACTGCAACGTAACGGTGGTGCGCCGGAAGCGCCCCACCACTGTCGCCTCCAGCAGCACCAGGGCGCGGGTCATGGATGAACTCCAGTACGCCTATGGCGATGGGCCCTGCCTCGCGGCCATCCGGACCGGAAAAACTATCTACGTGGCAGATGTCGCCAATGAACAGCGCTGGCCGGAGTACGCGCAGGCAGTCGCAGCCTACGGTGTGGGCTCTATCTTGGGTGTGCCCCTGGAACTTGACGCAGGTTCCTCGGCTGCCTTGAATATCTATTCGTCCGCAGCTCACGGATTTTCGCCGACTGACATCGCCCGTGCTGAATTGTTCGGCGAGCAGTCGGCCAAGACCCTCAAGCTGGAACTGCGCCTGGTCCAGTTGATGGAGGCGAAGGAGGACCTGGAGGCTGCGATGAAGTCGCGGACGGCCATCGACATCGCCGTCGGCGTGATTATGGCTCAAAACCGGTGCAGCCAGGCCGCAGCTATGGACATTTTGCGGAAGGCCTCCAACAGCCGCAACGTCAAGCTGCGGGATGTGGCGGCGGGCGTGATCGAATCAGTGTCGCCGGACCCCGCCCTGCGCACGCACTTTGACGAGTAATGCCATGGGCTTCGGTGCGCGTCTCGCTAATCAGATTGGACAGAAGCACCACCAGTGCGTAAATTCTTAGTGGTAGGCGTCACGTAATTGGCGGCCTACCCCTCCGGGCCATGTGCAGGGCCTTTCAGGAGTGACCGCTGTAGCAACACGGCGGAAAGATGCACACCAGCGAAAGAGAGCCAAAATGGCTGCCTCGCACTTCTCACAGTTCCTTGCTGAAGCTACCGTCCCGGAATTCGATACTGACTGCCCCATGTCTGCCGATTGCCTTTATGGGCTTTACGTCAGTTGGTGCCTGCTCGGAGGTATGGAAGCCAAGCCGGACGTCGCGTTCCGCGCCGCAATGCATAGGGCCGGCGTGGACCTCAGCGACACCAGGCTCCGGATGGTGGGCCCGGCAGCGGCTGACTACATCCTGTCCAGCTACCCTGCCGCGGCCTGACAATGTCCATCCATCCGGAGGGGCCCAGGAATCGCATCGAAAGTGTCCTGGCCTTTGGCGGCCAGTTCATGCATTGCGGGCAGCCCATGCGGAAGACCGGCTCCGAACTGCGCAGGCTCAGCATGCCGGCCTTCACTGACCGGCCACTGGAAGACGCCTTGGATGTTTACCTGACGACGCAGGTACTGCATTGTCCGTGTGGTTTCCAGATGGAGCTTCCCGAATAGGCGCTTGGCTCGCCAAGCAACCCGTTGCTGTCCGGGCCCGTGAATAAGGCCCGGACGGTCGGGTAAGCGAACATTGATCCTCACTGTTTGTAGTTGTTCGAAGTGGCCAGGCAGGCGGCCGTAATTCGTGGATGGGGACGGACGGATCCGGAGGTGTGCGCGGGTGAGTAACAGGGACAAACCTGCGGTGCGGAAAGCAGCGCTCCGTGATCCTCTCCGCAGCTCGGGCGGCATGCATGAGGCGAGCCGGCTTCAGCGCGGAGTTGCCGAGTTTCTGCGGCTGCCACTGATGATTACAATCTCTTTTTGCGTTGCCGGCGTGACGGTGTCCGTGCTGGATGCTTCCTCCACCGGCCGCTCGGGACTGCGTGCTGCCGCTGAAAGCCTGGTGCCGGGCGGCGGGGCGGTTGACTTCGTGTCGGCTGTGGCCACAAGCCTGCTGACCGTCACGTCCATTACGTTCTCGGTACTGTTGCTCGCCGTGCAGCAAACAGCCAGTTCCCTCACTCCGGTGGTCCTGGACCAGTTTCTTCGCCGGAAGCCGAACCAGGCCTACTTCGGTTTTTTTGTCGGCGCCTCCGCCTTCACTTTCCTGGTCCTAGGCCTTGCCCGGGAGGAGGGGCCGGCCCCTGTTTACGGCGCGTGTGTGACCTTGCTTCTGACTATCGTTGCCTTGGTTGTCCTGCTGATGCTGATCCACGCCACCATTGACCAGATGCGGCCTGAGTCGGTGATGCGCTCTATTCATGAGCTGGCCCTTGAGGCAAGGGAAAGCGAACTGGGCCTGTTGGGCAGTACCAGGACTAATCGGCGGACGTTCCCGAATGCAGCCGAAAGATCGGTCAAGGTGTTGGACAGCGGATACGTGGTGACCATTGACCTTTCCAAACTGGCCGAGGTGGCGCGCCGGGTCGGCGGGAACGCTGAGATCCTCATCGAGGGCAGGCTTGGTGAGTACCTCCTCTTCGCCGATGTGGTGGCGCGGGTTGTGGGGGTGGACGCGGAGGACGATTCGTATGACGCAGACGTCCTCTCCGCTTTTGGGATTGACGACGTTCGGGACGTTGACGCGGAATCGGGTTATGCGTTGGACCAGCTGGAGAACATTGCCTGGGCCACGGCCACCAGCGCAGGCCAGAGCCCCAGCACTGCCATAGTGGCTGTGCGGTCACTCTCAGATCTCCTGGGGCGCTGGCTGATCAGTGGCGAACGGGACCGGTCGGACCGTTCCAAGGATCGGGAGGAGCTTCCCATTGTCTATACGGACGGAGCCGTGGCCCGCGGACTTTCAGCGCTCTCCAACCTCATTATTGCCAGTGCGGAGTCGCGCCAGGTCCAAACCTGTGCCGAACTGCTCCACTCGTTCGCCCGGCTTGCACCAAGGCTGCATGCAAGCGACATGGAAAGCTACCAGACCGCCATTGATGCCTGCATGCCGGCTGTTGTCCAGCACCCGGATGCGCCGGCACTGCATAATGCCATTGCCGAACTGGAAGCTGCGCTGCAGGGGGCAGGACTCGACAGTCGAAGACTGGCACATGCCCGGGAAGCGATCCGGCGCGCATCGGAGAGGATGATGCCTAAGCCCTCCGACGAACCCGAGGCGGCAGCACTGGAACGCAACCGTCCCTAGCTCTAATACTCCAACGCCCCCGCTTTTATGGGTGGCACATAAGATAGGCTCATGTCGAATCCATCGGACAACGAATCGGTCGCGCAGCTTCAAGACATCCTGGTGGGGGCAGAGGATGGGGTGCAGTTCCTGTCGGCGCTCTCCGGCTTGGCTGCTGCAGCGGTTTCGGAAGCGGCGGGCGATGCCATCGAATGCGCAGTCACCGTGAAGCTGAGGCGCAGGCCTTCTACAGTTGCCGGCAGCAGCGCTCGGGCCATGGAGCTGGACCGCATTGAGCAGGCCGTCGGTGATGGACCTTGCGTGAGGGCACTGAAGGAAATGTCACCGGTGATTATCGACGACGTTACCGCAGACTCCCGATGGCCCGAGCTAACCAAAAGGTTCGCCGAGTCAGGCATCTACAGCTCGCTCGGCGTGCCCCTGGAAATCAACAGCGAGGCAAGCGCCGCACTGAACTTCTTCGCCTCCAAGCCGGGCGTCTTCACCCCGAACGTCTACGACAAGGCCGTGGGTTTTGGCGCCGCCGCGCACAGCACACTACATCTGTCGGTCCGGATTAAAACTGCGGAAAACCGGGCGGAAGACCTGGAAGCAGCCATGCAAAGCCGGACCGCCATCAACCTGGCCTGCGGCGTCATCATGGCGCAGAACAGGTGCTCGCAATCCGAAGCAATGGAGATCCTGACCAAGGTCTCCAGCAACCGCAACCGTAAGCTGCGTGAGGTGGCCACGGAACTGATTGAGCAGCTGCAGGGCACCAGCATCCAGACACATTTCGACGCTTAGGGCACCTTGCCGCTTGCCGTCCGGACAGACACCCCGCAGCCTGCTGCGGTCCTTCGGATATCCCAGCAGCTGCCTGCCGTTGCCAATCACCTCGTAATCAGCGGCGCCGCCGTCGGGGAGCAAAATGGCCCGGCCCTCATTCATTGCCACCGCCCTGTCCTTCAAGATACCCGCCGCCGGAGGCAACCGCGGCCACCGGGAGCTGGCAGGAAACCCATTGACACCCCCGGTGACTGGGACTATCGTACAACCAAATGGTTGTAGATCAGCTCCGCGAAACCGAACTTGACCGCCTCTTCCAGGCGTTCGCCGATTCCACCCGCCGGGACATCGTCCGGCGCGTGACGGTCGGCGAATACACCGTCTCCGGCCTCGCGGGCCTCTACGCCATGAGCTTCGCAGCCGTCCAGAAACACGTGGCGGTGTTGGAGCGCGCCTCCCTGGTGACCAAGGAGAAGCGCGGAAGGGAGCAGATCGTGCGGGGAAACCATGAAGGGCTGCAGAAGGCCCGCCGGCTGCTCGATGAGTACGAAGCGATCTGGCGGCAGCGCGTAGGCCGGATCGCTGACATTCTGGCTGAAGGCTAAGGAAAGGGTTCTGCAATGTCGGTTATCAGTTCCACCAAAAATCTTGAGGCGCTCAGCTTCATTCTCGTCGCCGAGTTCGACGCCGGAGTCGAACGCGTCTGGCAGCTTTGGGAAGACCCGCGCCAGCTTGAGCGCTGGTGGGGCCCGCCCACCTGGCCGGCTACCTTTCAACAGTTCGATTTCCAGTCCGGCGGCAAAGCCGCGTACTACATGTCCGGCCCGAAGGGTGAAAAAGCGGGCGGCTGGTGGCGCTTCACTGCCATCGAGGCTCCCAGCAAACTGGAGTTCGACGACGGTTTCGCGGACGAAAACGGGGCTCCGGTCGAGTCCATGGGCACCACCCACGCCACGGTTACTCTTGAGGGAACCGGCGGACGGACCAGGATGACCATCGTTTCCACCTTCGAATCGGAAGAGCAGATGGAGCAGATGGTCCAGATGGGCATGGAGGAAGGCATGCGGGAGGCCGTCGGCCAGATCGACGCCATCCTCGCCGAACACGTGAACGCCTGACTCTGAGGCTCCCAGCAGCCAAACAAGCGTACGACGGCGGGACGTCCCGCCGTCGTACGCTTTCCTGCATCCGCCGCTGGCTTTGCTATGTACGCTGCGAGCATTGAACGGGACGAAAAGCTTCTGAATACTGGAAGGAACATCATTTAGAGGTGAGGCGGTGGCAGCCATGAGCGGCGGTGTGGAGGATTTCCGGAAGCGCTTGGAACGCGCTGCTGAAGTCCGGTCCTACCGCGGAGCCGGCATCAGCGCCGAGGAGGAAGCGGCGCTCGACGCCCTCGATGCGCAGGAGCGTGAAAAGCGCCGGAAGGTCAGTGACGCCGCACGGGCCGAGTACCTCGTCCGGGACGCGATGGCGCAGGGCAAGTTCGACAACCTCAAGTATGCGGGCAAGCCGATCCCGGGCCTGGGGGAGCGGTACGACCCCGACTGGTGGGTCAAAGGCCTCCTCCAGCGGGAAAACATCAGCGGCCTTGGACCAGCCGCCATCCTGCTCCGGACCGAGGACGCCGAACTGGATGCCAAGCTCGACGCGCAGTACACCGAGCAGCAGGTGCAGGACATCCTGCAGGACTTCAACCGCCGCGTCATCGACGCCCGGCGTCAGCTCCAGGGCGGCCCGCCGGTAATCACCAAGACCCGGGACGTGGAGGATGAGGTGGAGCGGTGGCGTCACCGCCGTGCCGCGCGGGCCGAGCAGGCTCCGCCGCCGGAACCAGAATCTCCCCGCTCGTGGTGGCAACGGCTCTGGAAGGGCGCCGGCTAGGGCGGCGTGGCTTCGAAGAGCTCGCAGATTGCGTTGTAGTACCTGTTCGTCTGTCCCCGGTGGGTCATCCCGATGCGCAGGCAGACCCTCTGCGACGCAGTATTGGCCCGGGCCGTGACCGCTACGACCTCCTGCAGCCCGCTGTCGAACGCGTAGGCGAGGACCGCGGCGGCCGCTTCCGACGCGTAACCGTTTCCCCAGTGGCCGGGGTGGAAGTGCCAGCCGATCTCGGTCTCACCCGAGGGCTGCAGCGGAAGCGTCTCGCCCGACGCCGGGATGGACTTAAGGAGCAGGGTGCCCGCCAGGGGCGCCGCGTTCTTGGGCTGGTCCGGCTTTCTCAGCTGGGCTGGCTCTTTCAGCTGAACAGCCCAGACACCATGGAAGGGGTGGTCCATGGTGCGCCATATGAGGATCCGTTCCTCGGCCTCAGCACGTTCCCTCATTACCCGTGGATGGTTTCCGATGAAACGCTGCACCTCCCAGCGGGAGTAGAGGTCCAGCACGAAGTCGGCGTCTTCCGGCTGCCAAGGGCGGAGAATCAGCCGCTTGGTTTCGAGGCTTTTCACCCCGCCAATCCTGCCACTTGTTGTGCCGCCGGTGGAGGATCTTAGGTTATCCACATAGGGAATTCGATGGCCGGGTTTTGCGGGAACTGGAGGATGTGAAGTCTGCGGCCGCAGCGAACCAGGCACACATCGCCGTCGCCTACTCCCTTGCAGCCCGGCAGGAACAGGCCGCGGCCGGTGTTCCTGCCGATGGGCTGGGCGGCGGGGTGGACGAGGAGATCGCCGCCGACACCGGCACCCTCGCCGGGCTGGAGGCCGCGCCATCATCGCGTGCGTCCGGGCGGCTGCCTATGGGAGGGCCCCACAGACTGTGACGCGCCTATCCGCCACCTGGACCACGTCATCCCATGGCATAACGAGGGACCGACTACCAGCGCCAACGGCCGAGGCCTCTGCAGGTCAACCGCGCCGCCGCTTCCCGGCAGCGCCTTAGCAACGGCAGTAAAACCCACTATTCAGGTGAAGCCCCCTGCTCAGGTGAGGCCATCCGTTCCGGTGAGGCCACCGCTCTTTCCCCCTGGCCTGCGGGCGTGATTACCGGGTGGGGGTGGGCGAAGGATTCGAGCCCATCATGGCAGGAGGAGGCGGCGGGAATGCTGCGGCCGGGTAGAGCGGAGCCACGTTCACCATGTAGTTGGCCCACTGCGGACCGGCAATCATGAAGCCGTCAAGACGGGGGTAGAAGGTTCCGTTGATGGTGACGTTCTGGCCGGCCCGCTTCTGGCCCTCCAGTGCGTCCCCGAAGAAGGAAGCGGTTGCGAGCCCGGAGGTGTAACCAACCACCCAGGTGGCCCCGTTATTGTTCGACGTTCCGGTTTTGGCTGCCGTAGGAAGCTTGTCGTGCACCTTCGGGTTGATCCAGACGCCCGAGCCCTTCTTCAGCACATCCTGCAGCACGGAGTTGACTCCGCGAGCAACATCCCGCTTTACCGCGTCCCGGCACTCAGTCGACTGCGCCGGCAGCTTGCCGCCGTTGGCGTCGGTAATTTCAAGCAGGGCGATGGGGTTGCAATAGCGGCCATCGTTGGCGAAAGTGGCAAAGCCGTTAGCCATATGCAGGGGAGCAACTCCGGTGGCGCCCAGGAGGTTGCCGAGTTGGTGCATGTTGATGGGGGAGCCGTCCAAGCCGCTATGGAGTCCCACCGCATCCACCATCTTCTGGATCCCGCAGAAGTCCAATTGGGTAGCTGAGGCAAAGGTGGCTGTATTGATGGAGTTGTACAGGCCGTAATTGACGGCCATTTTGCGGTAGAAGCCCTCTTCGGCGTTTTGCAGGTCATCGGCTGCGCCCAGTTCAGGGTTGTTCTGCGCGGTACTGTAGGCGCCCAGCACCTTGCCACAGCTGGAACGCCACGGGAATCCCAAGGGATAGACCCGGCGGGAGGCGTCCACCTCGGCAGTAATGGTCTTGCCCTCGTTCAGCCACTCCGCGAACGTGAACGGCTTCATAGTGGACCCGGTCTGGAACCCGCCGGCGCCATTCAGGTCGTTGCCCTGGGCGTCCTTTGCGTCCACGTTGAAATTCAATTGGGTATCGAACTTCCCCGGCTCGGGCAGGAAGACTGTGTTCTGGGCCATCGCCAGGATCTTGCCCGTCCCGGGCTGGATGGTTACCAAGGCCGCGCCCCAGCGGTCAGGGTTGGGCCCTGCCGTTCCATCCACCTGCGCCTGGGCCGCCGCCTGAAGCCTGCTGTCCAGTGTGGTGGTGATGGTGAGGCCGCCCCGGTAGAGCTTCCGCTCGCGTTCAGCCCGGTCGGGACCGAACGCCGGGTTGTTCAGTATGAGATGTGAGATGTAGTCGCAGAAATACGGGGCCATGGAGGCGTTCGCGCAGCCTTGCCGCTGCGGGCTGACCTTCAGCTCGACCGGCGCGGCAACGGCCTCATCATGCTCTTCCTGGTTGATCTTCCTCAGCCGGAGCATTTCGTCGAGCACCTGATTGCGGCGGGCCAACGAGTTCTCGGGATTGATTGCCGGGTTGTAGAACGTGGGGCTGTTCACGAGCCCGGCCAGAAGGGCAGACTGTGGAAGGTTCAGGTCCTTTGCGGTGGTGCTGAAGAAGTATCGGGCTGCAGCTTCCACGCCGTAAGCGTCACTGTTGAAGAACACGATGTTCAGGTAGCCCTCAAGGATCTGGTCCTTGGTGTACTTCTTCTCCAGCGCGACGGCGAGTTTCATCTCCCGCAGTTTGTCGCCGATGTCCTTTTGGCCGCTCAGGACCACCTCATCCGGCCTGTCCTGGGACAGCCGGGCCTCATTCGTCACGTTGGTGACGTATTGCTGGGTGATCGTGGAGGCGCCCTGTTGGTCGCCCTTGGTCAGATTGGCCACCACCGCCCGTAGAATGCCTTGCGGATCGAGCCCTGCGTGTTCGTAGAAGCGGCTGTCCTCGATAGCAATTACGGCGTCCTTGACGTAGGGCGACATCTGATCCAGCGGGATCCGGACGCGGTTCTCCGCATAGAAGGCCGCGATGGTCTGGCCGTCGGAGGTAAGGACTTTGGTGGATTGAGACGGCGGTTGGACTGTGAGTTCCTCCGGCAGGCTGTCGAAAAACCCGATAGAGGTAGTGACTCCGAAGCTGGCCGCTGCTACTGCCGGGACCACCAGGCTGGCCGCCAGCACACCGCACATAACACTTGCCGCGAGGAATCCCAGGATCCTTCCCGCGGCAGAACCGTCAGGACGCCTGCGCTTCTTTTTCTTCGCCATTTTCCAGCCCTCGAGCTTGAAGAGTGCCACAAGACTACGTCGCCCAGGACGGACGATCCAGAGGAGGAAGGTCATGATTTGATCAATTCTCTTATTGACCCGGCGATAGTTAACGACATATCGTTAACTATCGCCGAAGGAACGGCGATAACTATGAACCGAAAGGAAGATGCCACCATGAAAGGCATTTCAGAAGAAAATCTTCCCGGCCAGCACGGCAGGGGCAGGTTTGAACGTGGCCGGGGAAGGCGCGGACCGCACGGGCATAGGGGAGGCGGCTTCGGCCCGGGCTTCGGTCCTGGATTCGGACCCGGTTTTGGCGGCGGTCCCGGACTGGGCTTTGGTCCCGGCTTCGGCCCCGGTTTTGGCCGCGGGCCGCGCAGGGCCAGCAGGGGCGACGTCCGCTCGGCCATCCTCTCGCTCCTGGCCGAAGCGCCCTCAAATGGTTACGGGCTGATCAAGGCCATTGCCGAAAAGACCAACGGGGCCTGGCGGCCAAGTCCCGGATCCATCTATCCCACACTTCAGCAGTTGGTCGATGAGGAACTCATAACGCCCCTCAGCGAAGGCCGCGGGACTGAGTTCTCGCTCACGGATGCTGGAAGGGCGTGGGTGGAGGAGCATGCTGAGGCGCTGGAGAACGCGTGGAACGCCGGACCGGAGAGCCCGGACCGGGACTTCCACCAGAGCATCGGGAAGCTGATGGCCGCTATCCACCAGTTCCGGAGCGGTGTCACCGAGGAACAGCGGACTGCTGCCATCGAGAAGTTGGATGAGACCCGCCGTGCGCTCTACAAAATCCTGGCGGACTAGCAGACCGAGCAGACTGGCGGGAACCTTCTCGCCCAAACCGGCTGGCGCGAACTGTCTGATCCCGAACAGGCTGGCCGGAACCGGCCAGCCAGGACTCAGGCGAAGGAGTCTTCCTTGGCCTGCCGCTGCACCGGGTTTCCGCCGGCCGGAGAACTGGATCCGGCCGGAGCATGCGACGCGGCACCGGTCTGCGGAACGCTATGGCTAAGCCGGCGGAAGCCCCCGCCGGTTTCGCCGAAGGCGTACGCGCTCTCGGCGTGCTCGGACAGGTCCACGCCTGCGGTCTCCGCCTCGCGGCTGACGCGGAACCCGATGGTCTTGTTGATGGCGCGGCCAATAATCAAGGTGCCGATGCCGGAAACCAGCAGCGTGATGACCACGGCCGCGGACTGGGCAATGAGCTGCTGGACGCCACCGCCGTAGAAGAGCCCGCCGTTCTGGCCGTCCCCCGGCAGAGCAATGAAGCCAAGTGCCAGGGTGCCGATGAGGCCGGCGCCCAGGTGGACTCCCACCACGTCCAGGGAATCGTCCAGGCCAAAGCGGTACTTGAGGTCCACGAAGACGGCGCAGGCAGCTCCGGCCACCATGCCCAGGCCGATAGCGGCCACCGGGCTGATGTTGGCGCAGGAAGGGGTGATGGCAACCAGGCCGGCTACCACACCGGAGGCTGCGCCGAGGGAGGTGGGGTGTCCGTGCCGGATCTTTTCGGTGACCAGCCAGCTGAGCATGGCGGCAGCGGGGGTCACTAAGGTGTTGATCCAGATCAGGCCTGCTTGTTCGGCGGAGGTTGCCGCGCCGCCGTTGAAGCCGAACCAGCCGAACCAGAGGATGGCAGCTCCCAGCATGATGAAGGGGATGTTGTGCGGGCGGTGGTTGGGGTCCTTGGCGAAACCGTGGCGTTGGCCAACGATGATGGCAAGGACCAGGGCCGCCGTGCCGGAACTGATCTCCACCACTGCGCCACCGGCGAAGTCGATGACCTGGCCAAAAACGGCGCTGACGGCTCCGCCGGCGCTCATCAGGCCGCCGCCCCAGATCATGTAGGCGAGCGGGCAGTACACCACGGTGATCCAGATGGGCACGAACAGTGCCCAGGCGCCGAACTTGGCACGGTCAGCAATGGCGCCGCTGATCAGGGCAACGGTGATGATTGCGAAGGTGGCGCTGTAGCCGGCCTTGATCAGGTCCGGGGAGCCCATGAGGCTCTGCAGTCCGAAGTTGGCGAAGGGATTGCCAAAGATACCAAGCACGCCGTCGCCGGTGGTCATGGAGTAGCCCCACAGAACCCAGACGACGCCGACGATCCCGGCGGAGATGAAGCTCATCATGATCATGTTCAGGGCTGCCTTGGCCCGCGTCATGCCGCCATAGAAGAGGCCAAGTCCGGGGGTCATCAGCAGTACCATTGCCGCTGAAATCATCAGCCAGACTTGTTGGGCAGAAATCTCCACCTGAAGGTCCCTTCACGTTGCGCCTCGAAGCGGGGCGCTTTTCCAGGGCCCTCGCATTTCCCCCGCAGTCCATTTTTCGCGGTCCGTGTTTCGGGAAACGCCCTTGAAAGTTGCGCTCACGTTACAGAAACGGTTGCTGTGTGAAGTCCCCGTGTCGGTAATGTTTCGGGCGTGTAAACAAGCGCTGTCCACGAAGGAGGGAGCTGCGCGCTCAGACCCAGGAAATCCTGCTGCACGGTGGCGGACCAAGGGGCCGAAGGTGAGATACGCCGTCGTAGGTAAAGTCCTGCAGATTACGGCGCCATGAACGGAAGTTCACCGCCCCGGCGCGAAGAAAATGTCCCCCGGACGGATCAGAACTGGCGGGCGTTGGCCAGCACTGGAAGCCTGGTGCGTACCTCGTCCACCACTGAGGGGTCGATGTCGACGACGGCAACTTCGGGCTTCCCGCCCAGAGTAACCACCGCGGAGCCCAAGGGAGTGATGACGGCACTGTGCCCGACGCCGGTCGGCGCTGTGCCCGCCGGACCTGCTCCGATGGTTGCGGGGTCACCTTGGCCGCAGGCCACCACGAAGGAAGTGCTGTCCAGCGCGCGTGCCCGTGCCAGCAGGTCCCACTGTTCGGCTTTGCCTTCGCCGGCGCCCCAGGAGGCGCAGACGATGTTCACCTGTGCCCCCGCGCGGGCATTGGCCGTGAACAGGGCAGGGAAGCGGATGTCGTAACAGGTGGCCAGGCCAAACACCGTGCCGTTCACTTCAAAGGTCACCGGGTCCGTTCCCGCGTCCACCGTCTTGGACTCCTGGAAGCCGAAGGCGTCGAAGAGGTGCACCTTGTCGTAGGACGTGTCCACGCCGGGGCCGGTGACCAGCAGGGTGTTGCGGACGCGGCCGTCCTTCCCGGGGGTGAACATGCCCGCTACGATCACGATGCCCAGTTCGCTGGCGAGGGCGCGGACCTTTTCAGCCCACGGACCGTCCAGCGGTTCCGCGATGTCCCTCAGGGAGTGGCCGAACGCCCGCATGGCAGCTTCAGGAAACACCACCAGTTCCGCGCCCGCGGCCTTGGCCTGGGTGGTGTACTCCCGGATCAGCTCCAGGTTGGCCTCAAGATCTGCACTGCTGATGATCTGGGCGACTGCCAGACGCATGGGTAGCTCCATTCTGTTCGCACTGCGGCAAGGCTCCGGCGCAACGATACCGCCAGAGGTGCAGGGAACAGTCAACGGCTACTGCTTGTAGCCCTCGACTTCGCTGACGGGCCGGGCTTCGGCGTCGTTGGGGTTTTCTCCGGAGTCCGCTTTGGCCCGGCGCTGGCGGAGCAGGTCCCAGCACTGGTCCAGCCGTTCTTCAACCTGCCTGAGCCGGCCCTGGTCAGGCGCCTGGCCTTCACCGGAGCCCTCGCGGAGGGTGTGTTCCTCCTCCACCAGGGCCTGGATGCGGGCCAAAAGATCCTCGTCGTTCATGTCTACCCCTTCCGCCGGAACGTTTCCCTCAGCGTACGCCTGTACCATCAAATTCATGCCCACTGTGCTTGATATGGCAGGTCCGATCCTGGAAATGCTCACCTGGTTGTGCCTGCCCGTCGGGCTGGGCCTTCTCTTCTACACAGGCTTCCTGCGCCGCTTTGTGCACCCCTGGGATGTAGCCGAAGCCGTGGTGTACTCGGACAACACAGGCGTCGGCTTCCGCTGGTTCGACCGCAAATACCGGGTGCACCACGCACCGATGTCGCCGCACGACATCAAGGACATGGCCGTGGGGGATACCCTCCCCATCTATTACCACCCCAAGCGGCCCACACAGTGGCAAACGGCGGTGCCGGAGGAGCCGGGTAGGACAGCTGCTGTGCTGGGCCGTTGCCTGACCGCGATCGGTGCCGTAGCGCTGCTCGCCGGTTTCGTCCTGCCGATGTTTTAGGGCTTTTACTGCGGGTGCTAGCCCGCGAGGACCACGGCGATGCCCAGGCCGCCCAATGCAACTCCCGCGAAAGCGGTCCAAAGCACGGCGGTGATGTCGGCGTCGACCTTTTCCCTCGAAAGGCCGCGGGACCTGGCGCTGTACCGGTGGCGCTGGGTCACGTAGATGGCCAGCGCCGCGGCCGCAGCGACGGCGAACAGCAGAAGAATCGGGAGGCCGTGCCGGGGGAGCCAGCGCAGGAAGATGGCGCTGACGGTCACCAGCGCCAGTACGGTCCTGCCCCAGGCGAGGGTGGTCCGCTCGGGTTGCAGGCCGGGGTCGCCGTGCGTGCCGGCAGGGCGGGAAACGGTCACAGGTTCAGCGCCAGAGGACAACGGTGAGTAAGACGGCGGCCGCCAGCGCACCTGCCCCGGCCAGCAGCGGAACAATGAGCGGCAGCGGCAGCGGCGCTTTGTTGCGCATACTGCGTTCCACGCGCAGCCACCGCACGGCAGAGCCTGCACTCAGCAGCATTCCCAGCAGGAGCAGCACCACCGCCAGGCCCTTCCGGACAGGCTCGAGGAAAAGGTCGGACGTGAACGCCTCAATGGCAATGCCGCCGGCCAGGAGCGCAAGGGAGGTCCGAATCCACGCCAGGAACGTTCGCTCGTTGGCGAGGGTGAACCGCGGGTCCGGCTCCTCGCCGCCGGGCAGGAGCCGCTCAGCGATCTTCCCGCGGGACGGCGTGGTGGCGCCATGGGCGTGCTGCTCGCTGTTGGTCACCGTGCCAGTCTAGCCACCGACTGGCCGGCTACGCCGTGCGCAGCCGCCCTGCCTTCGAAGCCAGATGGTCGCCGATGGGCAGCGCCGCTGTGGCTGCGGGTGAGGGCGCGTTCAGGACGTGGATCATCCTGGCTGTCTCGGCCAGGAGGAAATCGTGGATGAGCGTGCCGTCGCGGCCGACCGCCTGGGCCCGGATCCCAGCCTCGTACGGCAACAGATCTTCTTTCGTGAGACCGGGCGCATACTTCCGGCATTCCTGCAGATAGGTGCCCTTAAGCAGGGAATTCCGGACCTCGCGGACTGCTGTTGCCGCATTGGCGCGGGCCACGTGCCAGAGGCCTGGGAACTTCAGGTACCGTCCAACATCACGGAGGTCCACGGAGAACTTCGGGTACCCCTCCCGCGACAGTCCCAGCACGGCGTTGGGTCCCACGGTGATGGTGCCGGCCACGGTGGGGGTGAGGTGGACGCCAAGGAAGGGCAGGGCGGGATCCGGGACCGGGTAGATCAGGTGCCGGACGTAGCGGGATTTATCTGCCGGGAGCTCAAAGTACTCGCCGCGGAAGGGGATGATCTGCACGTCGATATCCAAGCCGGCCAGCTCCGCGAGCCGGTCCGACTGCAGCCCGGCGCAGGCCACAAGTTTGCCGCAGCTGTAGCGTTTTTCGGCGGTCCCCGCCTCAACCCTGTCCACATGTTCGGTGATGGAGGTGACCCTGGCGCCGGTGATGACCTGTCCACCTGCGGCGGTGATGAGCTCCGCGAGCTTCCCGGCTACTGCTTTATAGTCAACAATCCCCGTGCTCGGGATGAACAATGCGGCGAGCCCTGAAACGTTGGGCTCCCGCCGGTGCAGCTCCGCCTGGTCAACGCGAGCGCACTCCAGGTGATGGATACCGGCACGCTCTTCCAGTTGGTCCAGCCGCTCCACCTCCAGGGGAGTGGTGGCGACGAGCAGCTTGCCTGGTTCCCGGTAGGGGATCCCGTTTTCTCGGCAGAATTCCTTGGTCTGCTTGGCGCCGGCCTTGCTGAAGCGCGCCTTGAGGCTGTCCGGCGCATAGTAGATGCCCGAGTGGATCACCCCGCTGTTGTGGCCGGTCTGGTGCGAGGCCAGCGTATCCGCGGCCTCCAGCAGGATCAGCGAAGCTCCGGGCTCCTTGCACAGCAGCTGGTAGGCCGTGGCGAGCCCCACGATGCCGCCCCCAACAATGCAGTAGTCAGCTTGCTCCACGGGTCCACCCATCTGCCAAGGTCCGTCGGCCGCAAAGCGGCCGCTTGTTCCTGCGATTCTGCAACACCACCGGCGCCCCAGCCAGCGTAGGCAGTACTCGATTTTTGTGGATTCGCCGCCGGCGGTTGGCCCGAACTTCAACACGCGGCAGGAGGGCCGTGGGGAATGCCCCGGGTGCCAGGGCAGTTATGGGATGTATGGAGCGCATCGGATTCCTTTCATTCGGCCACTGGGGCCCAGGCCAGGGCTCACAAACGCGGACGGCCGCAGATGCCCTCCTCCAGGCCATTGACCTTGCCGTCGCTGCTGAAGAGTTGGGGGTGGACGGAGCGTTTTTCCGGGTTCACCACTTCGCCCGGCAGCAGGCCTCGCCGTTCCCCTTGCTGTCTGCCATTGGCGCCCGGACCAGCCGGATCGAAATCGGCACCGGCGTGATCGACATGCGTTATGAAAATCCCCTGTACATGGCGGAGGAAGCCGCGGCTGCAGACCTGATCAGCGGCGGCAGGCTTCAACTCGGCATCAGCCGGGGCTCACCCGAACCGGCGCGGCAAGGTGCGGCGGCGTTTGGCTACCGCCCGGAGCCGGGGGAGGCCGACGCCGACATGGCACGCCGGCACACCGCGCTTTTCCGGAAGGCCATCGCCGGTGCGGGAGTGGCCGAAGCGGACCCCCGCTACGCCGGCGGTGCCACCGGATTGCTTCCCATTCAGCCGCAGTCGCCAGGACTGGCCGAACGCATCTGGTGGGGAGCCGGCAGCCGGAAGACGGCCGTCTGGGCCGCCGAAATGGGCATGAACCTGATGAGCTCCACCCTCCTGACCGAGGACACGGGCGTTCCCTTCCATGAACTCCAGGCAGAACAGATCCAGCTCTTTCGGGATGCCTGGGCAGCAGCGGGCCACCGCCACACACCCCGGGTCTCGGTCAGCCGCAGCGTCCTTCCCATCGTTGATGCGGAGGACAGCCGCTACTTTGCCGGCAGTGCGCTGCGGGACAGCCGCGACCAGGTTGGCATCATCGATGGACTGACCGCACGATTCGGGAAAAGCTACGTGGGCGCTCCAGATGCCCTGGCCGAAGAGCTCGCTGCCGATACCGCCGTCCAGGCCGCGGACACGCTGCTGCTCACGGTCCCCAACCAGCTCGGCGTCGAGTTCAACGCCAAGCTCCTGGGCAGCGTGGCCCGCTACATCGCCCCGGCCCTTGGCTGGAAGTCGGCCCGGCCCTGACCCGGTAAGTTCAGGCCGCCATGTCGCCGCCGACCCTTAAGTAATAACCTGCCCATCCGTATCCTTGGGTATGATAAGTATGCTTAGTGAAGTTGAGGGAACCTTCTGCACACCGCAGCCGTTACTCTTAGAGTGCGGCTTTGGGGGCTTAGCGCCCGAATTACAGCGTGACTGCGGAACGGTCATATGACGGAGAGAGAGAAATATGGCCCGCGCCGTTTTAGGCTTTATCGCATGATCCGGCTACGTCAGCTGGCCCAGGCGGCCTCTGTGCTTACTACCCCTTTGGCGCCCGAGGACATCCTGGCGCTGTTCAACCCTGTCTACTCTGCCCGGCAACTCCGCGGCGTCGTCACCCGGGTGGTCCAGGAGACCGCGCAGTCAGCGACCATCTTCTTCCGGCCCGGCCGCGGCTGGCACTCGCACCTCGCGGGCCAATGGGCGCGCATCGGCGTCGAACTCGACGGCGTGCGCCACTGGCGGTCCTACTCGCTCAGCGCCCCTGCAGGCAAGGACCCGGCCATCACGGTCACCGACGTCGGCGCAGTGTCCGGCACCCTGGTGCGCACCACCAAACCCGGCGACGTCCTCTTCCTCGCACCCCCGCAGGGCGACTTTGTGCTCCCGGAGCACCCCCGCCCCCTGCTGATGGTCACGGCGGGCAGCGGCATCACTCCGGTGATGTCCATGATCCGCACCCTTGTTCCGCGGCGTCCGGATGCCGACGTCGTCCTGGTCCACTCGGCCCGCACCCCCGGTGACAGCCTCTTCCGCGAGGAACTCGCCGAGCTCGCCGACCAGTTCCCCAACTTCCGCCTGGCCCACTGGTTTACCGGCGAGCAGGGCCGGATGGACCTGACCAACACGGATCAGCTGGACGAGATCTGCCCGGACTGGAAGGAACGCGCCGCCTACGCCTGCGGCCCGGACAGCTTCCTGGACGACGCCGAGGCGCTGTGGAAGCGCGCCGCGCTCACCACAGCGGCGCCCGGCACTGATGTGGCAGAGGTCGGCGCACCGGGAAACCTCATGATCGAGCGCTTCAACACCACGTTCGAAGGTGGCGTCGGGCACGACGGCGGGCTGGTCACCTTTGAAGCCTCCGACCGGGAAGTGGAAGCCGACGGCGACACACCTATCCTGGACGTGGGCGAGGACGCCGGGGTGCTGATGCCCAGCGGCTGCCGGATGGGCATCTGCCACAGCTGCCTGACCCCGCTCCTGTCGGGGCAGGTCCGCGATCTCCGCACCGGAGAAGTCCATGGCGAGCCCGGCCAATTGATCCAAACGTGTGTCTCGGCAGCCGCCGGACCCGTCAACCTCGAAATCTGAGGAGTACTACGGTATGTCTGTAATTACACCCAGCAAGGCCACCCCTGCCGGAGGCGGTTCAACCAACAGTTCGAGGACGCGCCCCGGGAAGCTTGCCGAATCCGGCAGCCCCACTGTGCGTCCGCCGGCGGCCGCCCACCTCAGTGATGAGCAGGTGGCAGAGCTCGGACGCGAACTCGACGCGATCCGCGACGAAATCCTCGCCAAGCGCGGGGCGGAAGACGCCGCCTACATCCGGCGGATGATCAAGATCCAGCGTGGCCTTGAGATTTCGGGCCGGGCTGCCCTGCTCGTCAGCAAGAACAAGGCCGCCTGGGTCACTGGAACCACGCTGCTGAGCCTGGCCAAGATCCTCGAGAACATGGAACTGGGCCACAACATCCTGCACGGCCAGTGGGACTGGATGCGGGATCCTGACATCCACTCCACCACGTGGGAGTGGGACTTCGTCACCCCCTCACGCTCCTGGCAGCACACCCACAACGACCTCCATCACCGCTGGACCAATGTGGTGGGCAAGGACAACGACGTCGGATACAACCTCCTGCGGATGGACGAAGAACAGCCCTGGAAGCCCATCAACCTGGCAAACCCCCTGTTCAACGCCATCCTGGCCCCGGTCTTCGAGTGGGGCATCGCCATCTACGACCTTGAGCTCACCGAGTACAAGGAAGGCACCAAGTCCAAGGAAGCGCTGCTCAAGGACCTCAAGGCCCTGGGCAAGAAGGTGGTCACCCAGTTCACCAAGGACTACGCCGCCACGCCCGCCGTCGCCATGCTGACCGGCTCCGGGAAGCAGGCGCTCTACGGCACCCTTGCCGCCAACGCCGTACGCAACGTCTGGGCCCACGCAGTCATCTTCTGCGGCCACTTCCCGGAAGGCACCGACACCTTCACCGAGGAAATGGTTGAGGGGGAAACCCGCGGCGACTGGTACGTCCGCCAGATGATTGGCTCGGCCAACATCTCCGGCTCGAAGTTCATGCACCTGATGACCGGAAACCTGTCACACCAGATCGAGCACCACCTCTTCCCGGACCTGCCCTCCAACCGGTATGCCGAAGTGGCGCCGAGGGTCCGTGAAATCTGCCAGCGCTACGGCCTGAAGTACACCACCGGGCCGCTGCTGAAGCAGGTGGGCTCTTCCTGGGCGAAGGTCTTCAAGCTGGCCCTCCCGGGTAAGGCCGCGCGGGCCTAGGCACAGTCCGCCCGGGCCCCGCCCCTACTCGTAAGCACTGACTGCGCCTCCGGCTCCGGTAACCACCGGGACCGGAGGTGCATTCTTTTCTCCGCCGCATCAGACGCTCTCTCACTTTCCGCGCGTTTTCCACGAACGCTCTCTCACTTTCCGCGTCCACCGCGCATAATTGATCCCACAGCCGCTGCGGCCTACGGAGGAATCATGCGGATTCTCGGAGTACTTATCGTCATCTGGCTGATCATCGGCGGCGTCGCCGCCTGGCAGCGCGGCTACTTCGGTTCAGCGCCGGGAAATTGCGCCGAAGCCGGCACCATAGCAATCACTATTGCCGCGGGCGCATTGAACTACATGGGCGCCAACCCCCAAATATCCTGCGAGCTGCCGCAGCCTTCCCAGTAGCCCACGGCACGGCGGACCACCTTGGAGTCGGGAACTTCGCGCCAGGAGTCGGGACCTGCGCGCCTAGAGTAGGAACTGCGCGGGCAAGGCAGCTTCCACGCCCGCTCCGCTCCCACAGTCTCGAAAGGACCGCCGCGATGGCTTTCATCACCGTTGGAACCGAAAACAGCACCGACATCGAGCTTTACTATGAGGACCACGGCTCGGGCCAGCCCATAGTGCTGATCCACGGCTACCCACTGGACGGCGCCTCCTGGGAGAAACAGGCCACCGCCCTTCTGGATGCCGGCTACCGCGTGATCACCTACGACCGCCGCGGCTTCGGGAAATCGAGCAAGACCACGGAAGGTTATGACTACGACACCTTCGCCGCGGACCTCAACACCCTCCTGACCGCCCTGGACCTGAGCGACGCCGTGCTGGTGGGCTTCTCGATGGGCACCGGCGAAGTGGCTAGGTACCTGGGCAATTACGGCTCCGCGCGCGTTGCAAAGGCTGCATTCCTGGGTTCCCTGGAACCGTTCCTGCTGAAGACCGGGGACAACCCCGAGGGTGTTCCACAGGACGTCTTCGACGGGCTGAAAGAGGCTGTCACGGCAGACCGGTATGCCTTCTTCACCGAGTTCTTCAAGAACTTCTACAACAGCGACACGTTCCTCGGCACGCCCCGCCTCAGCCAGGAGGCCGTCAATGCCAGCTGGAACACAGCCTCCAACGCAGGCGCCACAGCATCCGTTGCGGCACCGGCTACTTGGATCACGGACTTCCGCGGGGACATCCCCAAGATCGACGTCCCTGCACTGATCCTCCATGGCACCGCCGACAACATCCTCCCCATCGATTCCACCGGGCGGCTGTTCGCCAAGGCCCTGCCCGTCGCCGAGTACGTGGAGATCGAGGGCGCCCCGCACGGCCTGCTGCTGACCCACGCCGCGGAGGTTAACGAAGCGCTGCTGCGTTTCCTCGCAAAGTAGCCCCTGCTTAACGCTCAAAGACCCGGCGACGGCGGGAGGCCGCCGTCGCCGGAAGTGAGCGAGCGTTGGGTTAATCGTTGCGTTAAGTGAGAGAGCGTTGGGGGTTACCAGCGCGGGCCGCCGCCGCCTACCCCCGGGCCCTGCGCCGCAGCGTACTCGCCGGCTGTGACGGTGCCCTGTTCCTTGGCGCCGTCCAATGAGCCTTCGCCCAGTCCCGCGCTCACTGTTGCGGTGCCTCCGGTGTACACCGTGTATTGCTCGCCATCCGTGATCGCGGCGGAGGAGAACACCAGCGAGGCCGTGGCCTTGGCGGTAACGAACGCGGCGACTACGTTCCCGGTTGAATCGGCAAGCTGGATGACGGTCCCGGCCGGAACCGACGACCCCAGCGTCACCTGGACCCCGGACTGGGTGGAGGACTCGCCGGGCGTGACCACCATCCCCGCGCTTCCGGCGGCGGCAACAGTTCCACCGGTCACGTCCAGCTCGCCGTTGACGTCCAGCGCACCGTTTCCGCTGTTGGTGGGGCCGTTCACCACCACCGTTCCGCCCGAGATGCTGGCGTTGCCGTTGGAATCCAGACCATCGCCCTGGGCGTTGATGGTGAGCAGGCCGCCGGTAACCGCCACGGTGTAGTCGCCCACTTCCATGCCCCCGCCGCCCATTCCGCCGCCGCCCTGTGCGGACGTGCCGGCGGTGGAGCTGCCGCCCGAGGCGTTCACGCCGTCGTCGTTGGATGTGACGGTTGCGATGCCGCCGGAAACCACGATGTGCTGGGCTTCGAGGCCTTCTTCCGATTCCTCCACGGTGGACGTGCCGGCCGCGATGGTCAGGGTGTTGTACGCCTTGATGCCGTCATCGCCGGCGCTGACGTTGATGGTTCCGCCGTTGATCAGGAGCCAGCCGCGGCCCTCTTCCTCGTCGTTGTCCGACTTGAAGCCGTCTCCGGCCGCGGTCACCTGGTAGGCGCCGTCCAGCAGCACGGCGTAGTCCTTGCCCACGATGCCGTCATCAGCGGCGTCCACGGTCACGGTGCCGGCGGCGAGGACCAGGCCGTCCTTCGAAGAGATCCCGTCGTTGTACTTGCCGTCCACGGTCAAGGATCCGCTGCCGGCGATGGTCAGGTCCGCCATGGAGTACAGGGCTGCGTTGGGTGCGTCCGTCCCTTGGTCCGCATAGGTGGCCGCGTCAGTGAGCGTATTGGTGGTGCCGTCCTGGAGGTAGACGATGGCCTCATTGGCGCTCTGCACAACGAAGGGGGAACCGGTGGAGCTGGTGACGTTGGCACCGTCCAGGATGATCCGCACCACGTCCTTTTCACCGGCGGCCACTACCACCTGGCCGTTTGAGAGTGACCCGCTGAGGCGGTACGTGCCTGCCGCGGTGATGGTGACCGTGTCGCCGTCGACCGTTACGGCGTCCGACGACGAGCCGCCGGTTTTGCTGGTACCGTCCGCCAGTGTCACGGCTACTTCGGAGGCGGCGTCCCAGGTGAGGTCGTCGGCGTCGTAATGCGTGTCCTCGGCCAGGGTGTCCAGGGAAACTGCCTGCGTGGTGCTGGAAGTGGTGCCCGAAGTGGCAGCGGACGACGTGCTGCTGATGGCGGAAACACCGGTGGGTGTGGTGCCGGCAACGGAGCAGCCGGTGAGCCCGAGTGCGGTGGCCAGGGCGGCGACAGAGAGGTAGGTACGGAGGTTCTTCATGGCAAGGGTCCTTTGGGAAAGTGGGGAAGCAGTTGAGGTGGTCTAGCGGCGGGGCTGGCTGAGCGGCCGGGCTGGGACTAAGCCGCAGGCCGGAGGGACAGGCTGCACCGCAGCGTCCGGTTCCAGCGGTTGGCGGGCAGGTCCGGGCAGAGTGCCGCCATCCCGGTGGCGAACTTGGAGATCCGGGACGGCCGCACGCCGTGGGCCCAGAGATGCCGGTCGAGCGGACCGGCGGTGGAGCCTGACTTGGTCTCAAGGATTACCGCATCGTCCAGCAGCCAGGCCGGCTGGTCGGGCCGCTGCCAGGTCACGCCACTGTCGATCGTGGCCCGGCTGCCGGACTCCGGGAGGAACAAGGTGGTCCGGTTGTACCTGGTTTCCAGCACCGGCTCAAGGCGGCCGGAAGGCATGGCGCCGACGGAAGCCGTCAGCGTTTCACGGACGTAGTCCAGTCCTTCCTCGGTCAGGCGGGCGCGGTCGGCCAGGTGGTAGGGGATGCGTTCCTTGACGGTTGCCTCGCGGGCGCCTTCGGTCTTGACCTCCAGGAAGCTCACGGCGCTGTCCACATAGGTCCTGGTGCGGATCTTGTAGCGGCGCCGGCGGCCGTGGGCTGCCAGCAGGTAGCTGTCCAAGGCGGCGGTGTCGAAGTAGACGGAGTCATAGGCGAAGCTACGGGCACCGTCCATCTCGAGCACCCGCACGTCCGTGCGGAACGAGACCAGGAGCTGGCGGGCGAGCCCTGAGGGAACCACATACTTCCGGTCCACCCGGATCTGTAGTGCCGCTTCGCTGTTGAGCTCTTCCAGGCCTACCGGGGGAAGGAAGCGGAGGTTGCCGACGACGTCTGTTCCGGTGGTGCTCATGCGGCACCTGCCTGGGAATGGACCATGGATGCGGGCTCAGTGTGGGCGTGTGCGGGTTGGGTGAGCCGGTGGGCTGCCGAAGTAGCCGCCGGGATGGTCACCTGGGTGGGAAAGGCTGCGGGGGAGTAGGCAAACCGGACGTCCACGATGGTTTTGTCATTGACCAGGTCCAGTTGCTGGATGGTGGCGGAGTGGACCTTGCCGTGCAGGACTTCTTCCAGCCGGGCGTAGAGTTCGCCGTCTTCGGCTATGGCGCGGTCCAGGATGACGGTCTGGTGGCGGTAGGCGGGCAGGACGCGGGGGTGGTCTCCCACGAACATCACCAGCAGGATCAGGGCCATGAGGGATACCGTCAGCCAGAGCGGCTCGATGCCAAGGCCGGCGATGAGGCCCATGGCCAGGGCCGAGAAGTAGTAGGCCACCTCGTGCTGGGCCAGCTCGGTGGAGCGGAGCCGGATGATGGACAGGACGCCGAAGAGCCCCAGCCCAAGTCCCAGGCCGGCAGCCGACCCGGACAACGCGGTGGCCACGGCCAGGACGCCGACGTTCATGCCCAGGTAGGACACCACCAGGTCGCGGCGGCGGTGCCGGCGGAGGTACAGGGCGAAGGTCAGGATGCTGATGGCCGCGAGGTCGGCGAGGATAAAAATCAGTGAGTTCATGGGATTCTCCGGGATGTTTTCGGTGGGCTTGTCTTTACTTTCCGGCCCCAAGCTGTGCAGGTGCTGTGCGGCGACCTAGCCGGGTATATGAGTGCGGGCTGGTGTTTCGCTGGGCGTGCTGTCAGTACTTTGACGGGCTGTTTTGCCGGCGAAGAGCCAGCGCTGCTGTGCGGCGAAGCTGGCCGCCAGCAGGAGGACCTCGGCCAGGATCTTGGCCGGCAGGGCAGGCAGCCCGGCGGCTTCGAGCAGCCAGATCAGGCCGAAATTCGCGGCCAGCAGCATGGCAGCCAGGCTGAAATAGCGCACCCCGGCAGTAGCGGCCGGTTTGTCCCTGCCGCGTTCGAAGACGACGTTCCGGTTGACCAGGAAATTCACCGCGGAGCTTACGACGCGGGCGCCCAGCACAGCCAGGAGCAGCGAATCGATGGCCAGCGTGAGCAGCAGGAACAGTACCGTGTCCAGCACGAAGGCCGTGAAGGAGGAAGCGAGGAACTTCAGCAACGGAGCATAGATGCGCACTGAATCTGCAAGGGGCCGGAAATGCGAGCCCGAGTTGTGGTCCAGGTAGAGAGTGGCGATCTCCACCGACTGGATGGAATAGCCGCCGTTCCGGGCTTCCAGCAGCAGGTTCAGCTCATACTCGTAGCGGTCGCCACGGACCGACCTCAGCCAAGGGATCATCGCGGCGGGGTAGCCGCGGAGGCCTGTCTGGGTATCGGCGATGCGCTCGCCGGTGGCAAGAGTGAAGAGTGCCCTGGTGGCGCTGTTGCCGAGCCGGCTCCGTACGGGGACGTTGCCGGTGAAGGACCGGCTGCCGAGGACCATGGTGGCCCAGCGCTGTTCCGCCCGGTTCTCCTGCAAAGCCGCTCCCACGCGGAGGATGTCCACCACCATGTGCTGGCCGTCGCTGTCGGCGCAGACCACATCGTGGCCGGGAAGGTTGTCCGCAATATAGCCGAAACCGGTTTTGAGGGCGAAGCCCTTCCCGCGGTTGCGCCCGTAACTGACGATGTGGCACCCAAGTGCCCTGGCGCCGTCGAACACGTCACGGTAGTCCGGCCCACTTCCGTCATCCACCACCAGGATGGGAACCCAGGGTGCCGCGTCCCGGATGCTGCGGATCAGGGCGGGGAGCTGCTGGTCCGGCTCGTAGGCCGGGATCAGGATGATCATGGCCGGGCCTACTGCCCGATGTACAGGATGTCGGAGGTGCCGCGTTCCTTGTTTTCACCCAGCGGGTTGTTGACCAGGCCGCCGTTGAAATACATCGTGGAGGAGCCGCCGCCGTCAATGTTGTAGGCAGTGGTGGCACCAAGGCCCTGCATGATTTCGGCGAGCCCGGTCATGGTGACGCCGGCGCTGTAGCCGGGGCTGCGGCCGTCCACCACCACAAATACCAGGTGGTTTTCATCAATAATTCCGACGGCGGTGCGCGGCTGTTCGCCCTGGATGGAGTGGTTGCCGAAGTTGGTGTCCACTTCAACGTCCTCGATGTCCGCGGCCACCTCGCCGTTGTCCAGCAGGGAGGGACCGAAGGAGAGGGTGTTCCAGACGCCGTCCGCCACGAGCTGTTCGGCGGTGGTGGCGGTTTCGTCGTAAACCTTTACCGTTCCGTCGCGGTAAAAGGCCAGGCCCTGGCGGGCGCGCTCGTCCCGGAACACCACGCCGTTGCGGATCACGATGCCGGTATCGCGGAAGCCGTAGTAGTCGCCGTTGATGGCGAAAACCGCGTTGTTGGCTTCGGCGATGGCTGACGTGGTTTCGGTGATGTTTTCACCGAAACTGTCATTGGCGAAGGCGGATTGCAGGGTGGTGGCGTCATCGAGTACGACGTCGGCCACGTAGAAGGTGACCATGCTGTCGCCGCTGCCGGTGGTCACGGTCGAGATGTTGATGTTGGAGCTGTCTGACACGTAGGAGGTGTCAGTGGTGACGGCACTCGTGGAGGACGTGTCCGACGTCGTGCTGGTGGAAGTGCCGTTGGACGTTCCTGCGGAGGTGCCCGTGCTGGCCTCGTAGGCGGAGACGTCCGAGATCTCCACATGCTGGATGACGAAGCGGTCCAGGGCCCAAGCGGTGGCGCCGCCGGCTGAAAGGGCGAGGGCAACAGCGCCTGCAACGGCGGCGCGCCGGAAACGGGTGCCTTTACGGGGTTTGTTCTGCTGAGGAGTCATGCCTCATTTCTAGGCAGGCAAACTAGCAGAGGGATTTGCCGGGTATGTGCGGAAGCTGTGAAAGCGGAGCCGGGCACAGCTGTTCGGCCACGTCCCGCAGTTCCCTGGGGCTGAAGGGTTTGGTGAGGTAGGCGGCGGCGCCGGAGACCACGCCTGCCAACACGTCGTCGTTCTCAGACCTGGCCGTGAGGAAAAGGAGCGGAGCCTTGCTCAAGGCGGCTACGGCGCGGGCCACCACGTGCCCGTCCATGTCAGGCAGGCCCAAATCCAGGGTGATCAGTGAGACGGCAGGGTCTGCTGCAGCGGTGATGCCCTCGGCACCGGTGGCCACAGCCTTGACCTCAAATCCTGCGCGTCTCAGGACGACGCTAATCAGTCCGCGGATATCGTCGTCGTCTTCAACCACCACGCAGACGCGTTTCTTTTCCATTGGAGCCCCCGGCGAAAGTTTGCATTAGTCTACCCGTCGTAGTGGGTGCGGGCAGGGCCCTGGCCAAGCGAGTTAACCACTGATGCTGCCACGTCATGCAGCTTGGAATTGCGGGTGCTCGACGCCGTCTTCAGGATCTCAAAAGCGTCATGCTGGCTGCACCTGTTTTGGCCCATGATGATGCCCACGGCCATGTCGATCACTGTCCGTGATTCCAGGGTGGCCCGGAGGTTGGCCGCAGTCTCGCTGTAATTCGCGACGCGCACCGCAAGCCGCAGCGCGAGGGACGTCTGGGAGACGAAGTCCTCAGCAAACTCGAGCACCCGGGACTCAAAGCGGTTGGGGCGGCTCGAGTACAGCAACAGCGCCGCTTTCGTCTCGCCCTCCAGCTCGAACGGAACGGCAAGGACGGAGCGGATGCCCTGGCTCAGCAGGGACGCGGAGTACTCAGGCCAGTGGCCGTCCTCCCGGACGTCGGGCACAGAGACCGTGGCCTGGGACGCGGAAGCCTCCATGCTGGGTGTCTGGCTGAACTCGTACTCAAGCCGCGCGACGGCCTCGGCGGCCGGACTGCTGCTGGTCACCGTGGCAGCCTTCCGTTGCCGCAACAGGGTGATGGCGCAGAGCACCTCGTCGCCGGGCTCGGAGAGATTACGGGCGGACACCTGCGCCAGTTCGTTAAGGAAGTCCTCAACGTCAGAGCTGTTGAGGACGAGTTCATGCAGGTGCTCAGTTATTGAAGTATCGGTTTTTGCTGTTGACTCGCTGGCCACGGTTTCTTGGTGCCATTCGCTCAGGTTAAAACGACCCGGCAACAGAACCCCTTCCACCCGAAGGGGCGGCAAGCGGCTGAAGTCGCTGGATCGAAGAACTTTCCAACGGCCTGCTGCTAAACCGATATGCAGAAGTATATACAGCTCTTGCCTCTGGCAACGCCGCTTTTCGCCACTGGCGCGGCACGTCGCGGGCCTCGTCGATCCCGGTCCGAGGCTGGCATTGTGTTGCCCGTTATGGGCAGAATAGGGCAGCGCCGGGGCTGCCGGCTGCCGACCCGGAAAAGCGCTTGCTGCGCCGCGGAGGGACAGGAACATGACAAGACTGCTCATCATCGGTCCGCCCGGCTCCGGCAAGGGAACCCAGGCCGAACAGTTGGCCCGGCACTTCGGTATTCCAGCGGTCTCCACCGGTGAGATCTTCCGGAGCAATGTCAGCAGGCAGACGGAACTGGGCAACGAAGCTGCCAGGTATCTCGACGGCGGGGATTTTGTGCCGGACCACCTTACCAACGCCTTGGTTAAGGATCGCCTCGAGGATGCCGACGTCCGCGCCGGCTTTCTTTTGGACGGGTACCCCCGCACCGCACCCCAGGTGGTGGAACTGGACAACTTCCTGGTTTCGCAGGGCGGTTCCCTCGATGCAGTGATAGAACTTCGTGCCTCCGACTCCGAGCTGGAACAGCGGATGCTGCAGCGTGCACAAAAGGAGGGCCGCAGGGACGATACGGTGGATGTGTTCCGGCGCCGCCTTGACCTGTATCACCGGGAGACCCACGAAGTGGTGTCTGTCTACGCCGGCCGGGGATTGCTGGTGTCTGTGAACGGCAGCGGAGATCCGGGCGAAATCACCGAACTGGCGATAACCGCCATCGAACGCTTCATCAACGGAAAGGGAGAACGCGCATGAGGGTGGCAGTAACCGGGGGAAGCGGAAAGCTGGGACGGCACGTTGTCCGGCGGCTGGCGGATGACGGACACGAGGTGCTGAACCTGGACCGGGAAGGGGAGCGGAACCCCGGGCTGGTGGTGGTGGACCTGCGCAATTACGGCCAGGTCCTTGACGTCCTGCTGGGCGTCGATGACCGGCACAGCGGATTTGATGCCGTGGTCCACCTCGGTGCCATTCCGGCGCCGGGCATCATCCCGGACGCGGCCACCTTCGAGAACAATATGCTCGCCACCTACAACGTTTTCCAGGCGGCCCGCCGGGCCGGGATCAAGAAGGTGGTGTACGCGTCCAGCGAGACGGTGCTGGGACTGCCTTTCGACGTCGACCCGCCCTACATTCCCGTGGATGAGGAGTACCCGGCACGGCCTGAAAGCACCTACTCCCTGGTGAAGCACCTTGAGGAGCAGATGGCAGTGGAGCTGACCCGCTGGGACCCGGAGCTGAGCATCTCCGGCCTGAGGTTCTCCAACGTCATGGACGCCGGGGACTATGCCAGGTTCCCAAGCTTCGACGCCGACGCAACATTGCGGAAGTGGAACCTCTGGGGCTACATCGACGGGCGCGACGGGGCGCAGGCCGTGGCCCGCGCGCTGGAGAACGGCCAGCCCGGATTCGAGGCGTACATCATCGCAAACGCGGACACGGTAATGAGCCGGTCAAGCGCAAGCCTCGCTGCTGAAGTGTTCCCCGGCGTCAAAGTCACCAAGGAGTTGGGCGAGCACGAGACCATGCTGTCCATTGACAAGGCCCGGCGGCTGCTCGGCTTCGAGCCCGAACACTCCTGGCGGGATCACCTTGCGGGTACCCCCGCAGGCGCCACGAACTAAGGGATTTCTGCCCGGCGCAGGAATAACCCAAGGTTGGCACAGGATCCCGCAAGGACCGGGATCCTGCCCCTTGTGGGGTCCTAATCTCTTGGTAAGGGCGGATGGATGTTTCGCTCACGCAGCCCACAACGCCAAAACAAGGACCCCAAAATTCGTACTCCCGCCTTTGTGCTCTCCGCCGCAGCAGTTCTGGTTTCCGCCGTCGCGCTCGCCGCCACTGCCGTTCCTGCATCGGCAGTCCCACCGGCTGGTACCGGTGCCACCCGCTACATCGTGCAGTACAGCGCGAATGCCGACGTGGCAGCAGAGGCGGCCGGACTGCGGGCGCAGGGCGTCGCCGTCGGCCGTACCTTCTCACACGCCGTCCGCGCCGCGGTGGTCACCGCCAATCCTGCCCAGGCGGCGGCCCTGGCACGTTCCGGCCGCGTGGTCTCGGTGGAAGTGGATCTGCCCGTCACCGTTTCCGCGACCGAGCAGCCGGCACCGTGGGGCCTGGACCGGATCGACCAGAAGTCCTTGCCCCTGTCCGGGTCCTACACCTGGACCTCTTCCGGCGCCGGCGTGACGGCCTACGTGGTGGACACGGGCGTCCTGGCCTCGCACACCGACTTCGGAGGCAGGGTGGCCGCCGGTTGGTCTGCCGTGGCCGATGGCCGTGGATCGAGCGACTGCAACGGACACGGCACGCACGTCGCCGGTTCAGTGGCCGGCTCCACCTACGGTGTGGCAAAGGCTGCCACCGTGGTGCCGGTGAGGGTGCTCGACTGCAACGGTTCCGGCTACAACTCCGACGTGGTGGCCGGGCTCGACTGGGTGGCCGCCAACCACACCGCCGGTACGCCCGCGGTGGCCAACCTGAGCCTGGGCGGCGGCGCGAGCACCACGGTGGATGCGGCCATCCAGGCAGTAATCAACGACGGCGTCACCGCGGTGGTTGCCGCCGGCAACTCCGCCGTGGACGCCTGCAACAGTTCTCCCGCCCGGGTCCCCGCCGCCGTTACGGTGGCTGCCAGCGACTCTGCCGACCGGCAGGCCTCCTTCTCCAACTTCGGCTCCTGCGTGGACCTCTACGCACCCGGTGTTGGCATCACCTCCACCTACTACACCTCGGCCACCGCCACAGCCTCCATGTCCGGGACCTCAATGGCCTCGCCGCACACGGCAGGGGCGGCCGCGCTGCTGCTGTCCCAGAATCCTGCCCTCACCCCGGCCCAGGTGGGTGCTGCGCTGACATCCAACGCCACCGCCGGGGTAATCACCGGTGCCACCAGCGGAACTCCCAACCGCCTGCTGTTCGCCGGCACTGTTGCTGCTGCCCCCGCTCCCGCTCCGGTTGCCCCCGCGCCCACCGTCACCGCGGTTAGGCCGGGGACCGATGCCACAGCCGTGGTGGCCGGAACCAACGTAACGGCCACCTTCAGCGCCGCAGTCCAGGGCGTCACCAGCGGAACGTTCGTGCTCAAAAACGCGGCCGGCAGCGCTATCCCCGCCACCGTCGCTTACAACGCCACCACCCGCACAGCCACCCTCGATCCGGCCGCCAGCCTGGCCGCCGACATGCGCTACACGGCGACACTGGTGGGCGGGACCTCGGCCATCCGTGACAGTGCGGGCACCCCGCTGGCCTCCACCAGCTGGAGCTTCCTGACCGGGCCCGCGCCCCTTGTCACCAGCACCACCCCGGGCAGCAACGCGCTGCTGGTGCGCCGGACCAACAGCATCAGCGTCACCTTCAACGAGGCTGTCCAGGGCGTCACCGGAACCACGTTCACCATCAAGAACGCTGCCACCGGAGCCCTGGTGCCGGCCTCCGTATACCGGAACGGAACCACCAATCAGTGGATCCTGGACCCGTCGCAGTCGCTGGCCGCCAAAACCAAGTACACCGTGACTGTGACCGGCGGCGGCGCCGCAGTGCGCGACCTGGCCGGGAACCCCTTCGCCGGCCGGAGCTGGCAGTTCACCACAGGCTCCTTCTAGGTTCGGTCCAGGCCGTCTCCAGCAGGAACTCGGTGCGCCCGTGCACGGCGCCGTTGATCTGCAGCTCCAGCGCATGCAGTCCTGGATGGTGCACCCGGGTGGTCATCTGCCGGAAGGCGTGGCGTTTGGACAGGCTCCGGCTCTCTCCCGGGGCAAGGGTCAGGGTGGAGATCTTGAAGACCTTCGCGGACAGGCTGCCGTTGGCTTTCCGGTAGTGCACCAGGTAGTCCACCGCGAGCCGCACGTCCTGCGCCCCGGTATTGGAAATCTCAAAGGCGAACGTCAGCTCACCCGGCACGGTGAGTGTTTCCTGGTCAAGCCGCGGCCCGGTAACGGCCACCGACGCCGGGGCGAAGCCCAGCAGTGCCAGCGCGCCGGGATGTCCCTTCTTGACCAGCGTGCGGAGCCCATGGCGGACCACCCACTCTGTGTTGCTGTCCGCTGCGGAGAGCCAGCGCCGGGCGGCGGCAACAACGGCATCCGGGGCGTGCCGGGCAAGGTCGTTGAGGTGGTTCGCCACCGAACGCCGCACGTACTCCGAGGAATCCCGGTAGAGGGCATCAAGGATGGGGAGGGTGGCTTCAGGACGCTGGACGAGGGCGGGAACGCGGACCGCCCACGGCAGATAGGGCCGGGTGCCCTCGCTCGCCAGCCGGCGCACGTGCTCATCCGGGCTCCCCGTCCACGCCTGGACTGCTTCCAGGGCGCGGTCCGGGTCCTTGGCGAGGAGACGCCGGATGGCGAATTCCCCGGTAAGCCTCGGCGTGAGTCCGGCCAGCAGCGCCAGGCTGTCGTCAAAGTCCTCCAAGGCTCCGGAATCCAGGGCGAGGGTGACGGCCGCCTCCGAGACCGGCCACAGGACCCAGCCGGTGAATTCCGGGACGGACAGGGCAGCGCGGAAGCTGCCGGCCGCCGTCGTATACGCCTTGCCGTCGCTGCACTCCCGGATGTCAGCCACGAGCGCCCGGGCCACCAGATCGGTCCGGGCCCGCAAATTGAGGTCACCGAGGCCCGCAGCGGCGGCAGCGGTCCGCTCCCACCGCACTCCCATCGAGGTTTCCCTGAGGATATCGACGAGGTTGGCTATGGCCGGCGGGTCAATCAGTTCGTTCATCACGCCCATGCAGTCAGGCTACCTCCGGGATATGACGATTCCGGCCGCCGCCGAACATCAGCAGGAAAACCGCCTGCCCACTGCCGCCGCGCCATCCCGGCGGAACAGGGATAATCTTCACCCTAGGCAAAATTCACTACCAAGGGATGGACGTGCCGGTGGGACAGCAGGGATCAGCAGGCTCGGGAACCAGCGGGAAGAGTACCGGCAGATGGCGGGCCTTCCACGACAAGTTCGTGGTGGAGGAGCGCTATGTGGACCCGGCCGACAGGCACAGCCTGTACCGCTCGGCTGCCGTCCTGGTGGCGGTGGGGCTGGCGCTCTTCCTCGCCACCCTCATCAGCGTGGTCCAGGCCGACGGACTCTCCGCAGCCGACGTGCCCGTCCGCGACTGGCTGCTCGGGCTGAGGTCCCAGACGCTGACAGTCATCATGATCTTCCTGGCCATAGTCTTTGGTCCGATTGCCCTGCCCATCATCGTGCTGGTGGTGGTTGTCGTATGGGGAATCGCAGCCAAGCACGCCTGGCGTCCCATCGTCCTGGCGTCCGCGATGCTCTCCGGGGTAATCATTTCGCAGATCATCCTCCAGATTGTGCGCCGCTCCCGTCCGCCGGTGGAGCAAATGCTCTTCGGCATAGACCGCACCTTCTCGTTCCCCTCCGGACACGTCCTGGGGGCCTGCGACTTCCTGCTGGTGGGAACGTTCTTGATTTACTCCCGCCGGAAGAACCGGAAGTCCGCGGTTCTGGGGTTCATCGGGGCGGGGATCGGCATTGTGCTGGCCTCCGTCAGCCGGTTGTACCTGGGCTACCACTGGCTTAGCGACGCTCTGGCCTCCCTCTCGCTGTCGCTGGTGATCCTTGGTGGAGTCATTGCCCTGGATACCTGGCGGACGGCAAGGATTCCGGGCGAACGGATCACCGGCGAACTCTCTAAGGCTGAAACTCCGCGGGAATGAATGGCGGCCATTCAGGCGGGCGGCCGGGACCGGGCCCGCTTCAGGGCCCGATGGAGTTTGAGGTTGGCTTCCTCCAGTTCCAGCACTTTGGCGATTCCGGCGAGGTTCAGGCCCTGTTCAAGGAGTTCGCCGATCCTTAGCAGCACGGTGATGTCCGCATCACTGTACTGCCGCGTCCCGCCGGAAGTACGGGACGGGGTCACGAGGCCCCGCGTCTCGTAGAGGCGGATGTTCTGCTGGCCGGTGCCTGCCAGCTTCGCCGCAACGGAAATGGCATACAGTGCACGCCCCTTCGCGGGCACGGGGGCCCGTCCTGCTTCCCGTTCTGCCATCGGTTCTCCAAAATTTCCCTGCGGTGATCTTGCTTCAGTTTCCCATGGGTGCTATAAAAAATCTATATCCACCACTATAGATAAGGACCAGTGGATATGGTACCGAACCGACTTCTGGGAAGCTGAAGGAGTGGGACATGATGTTGAGCCCAACATTCTCACGCTCCGCGCCGAACGCCAGGACCCCACCCAGCCCAAGGTGGAGCTGGTGGCCTCCGAGCGTCCCCGCGATGTTTTCAGCCCCCAGCAGATCCTTGGCGACACGTTGAACACGGACAACATCTAGGCGAGCTGCCACCTGGGCGTCCCGACGCTGAGGGTTCCCATGGCGGAGCAGGCCAAGCCCCGCAAGATCGAAATCCAGGCCAAGCAGAACGAAATGCAACAGACCGGAAGCCAGGACGGTTCCGGCAGCGCGGCGCAACCACGGTGGTTGCCCTGCGCCGCCACCCAATCCGGACAGGTCTGACCGGAAGGCTGACATGAGCGACATCCCGGACTACTACACGGCGTTGCGCGTCCCGCGGGACGCCACGCAACAGCAGATCTCGCGTGCCTACCGGGCCCTTATGCGCAGCCACCACCCGGACCTGTCCGTGGGCCGGGCCAACGCGGCTGAACAAAATCCGGTGGCGGGACTGCCACCACCGGAGGCGGAACTGCTGCGGATTATGCAGGCCTTCGCCGTCCTGCGTGATCCGGCCCGACGGGCAGCCTACGACCGCGAGGTAAAGGCTGCTCCGGTGGCCCGGCCAGCCTCGGCGTCGGAAACTGCGCGGGATATTCCGGTCCGCAAAGTCCAGCGCCGAGGCGGACTTATCGGGAACACGATCAGGATCAGCCCGGTGCATTGGGAAAGCGGACCGTGGGCCTAGCTGCCGGAAGCACCCCGACACCGGGGCGCAACGGCTACCTTCAGCCGCCGCGGGAGCAACCTGTGCGGCGTTTTACCTTGAGGAGGCGGAGAACTGCATGAGCGACTGGCGCCGCTATGATTCACACCTGATGCCGGCGTTCCATGAGCGTTTCGAACAGCGCTGGGGCGAAGGCACCGCGCCGTTCCTGGACCCCGAAGCACATGAGGAACCCCTGCCCCGTGCCCAATGGATCAACCCGGCAACCGGCGCCGCCTTGGCCGTGGTGCCGGTGTGGACAACCGATGAAAAGCAGCAGCGCTCTTTTGGCGTCTTCTATCTTCCGCCCGCGGGAGACATCTGGGTCCTCCGGCCGGGGTACACGGGCTACCTTGAACCGGCCGACGGCGATACCGAGCACCTGGTGACGCTCCGCAACGATGCTTTCCGCAAGGCCGTGGCGCACGCGAAGGACTTCCTGTTCGGCGAGCAGCAGTAGCCGCGCGGGGACCAGCCGCCGCAGGCGGGGAATTGCGTTGAGTCCCCGACCGTGGCAGGACGCCCAGCAAAGAGCCCTGGAATCGTGCGAGGATATGGTCCTGACCTCGCGCGGGCCCTAGCACCGGCGCGGGTACCGTCTGTCCGTAGTAAGGGTTGATTCGATGCATATATCCGCGAGGGACCTCGCTGCACTCATCCCGCAGGGGTTCACGCTTGGCGTGGCCACGGCAGCGTTCCAGATCGAAGGCGCACTGGACGAGGACGGCCGTGGACCCGCCGGCTGGGATGCGTTCGCCGCCAAGCCCGGCGCCATCGTGGAGGACCAAAGCCCTAAGACAGCCTGCGACCACTATCACCGCATGCCCCAGGACGTGGCCCTCATGAAGCAGCTGGGCGTGGACTCGTACCGGTTCTCGTTCGCCTGGCCGCGCATCCAGCCCACCGGCAGCGGTCCGGCGAACCGCGCCGGCCTGGCCTTTTATGACCGGCTCCTGGACGAACTCCTGGCCAACGGAATCTCGCCCATGGCCACCATCTACCACTGGGATACACCGCTGGCGCTGGACGAGGACGGCGGGTGGATGAACCGGGACACGGCCTACCGCCTGGGCGAGTACGCCGCCATCCTCGCCGATGCCTTCGGCGACCGCGTCGCCCGCTGGGTGACCATTAATGAGCCCGCCACGGTGAGTACCAACGGTTACACCCTCGGCCTGCATTCGCCGGGCAAGGAGCTCCTCCTGGGTGCCTTTCCTACCGTCCACCACCAGCTGCTGGGGCACGGACTCGCCGTGCAGGCACTGCGCGCCGCGAAGGTGCCCGGCGAAATTGGCATGACGAACGTCTACTCGCCCATGGTCCCCAACTCCATCAACCCGCTGGACTACCTCAGCGCGGGCCTGATGGACCTGGCCCAGAACCGGCTCTACGCCGACCCCGTGCTCACCGGGAAATATCCGGACCTGATCCGGGCCGCCAAGTTCTTCAGCTCGTTCGAGCACCCCGAAGAGGACATGGAACTCATTTCCCAGCCGCTCGATTTCTACGGGCTCAACTACTACATGCCCACCAAGGTGGCTGTGGGCCCGGGTGGCGGGGCGGTGCCGGCGAGCATGGCGGAGGCCATGGGCAGCGACCTCAGCGCAACGGGCAGCGGCGGCACCCCCTTCCACGTGGAAACCTGGCCGGAAGCGGACATCACGTCCTATGGCTGGCCGGTGAAACCCGAGTACATGGAAGTTGCCCTGAAGGAGATGGCCGAACGGTACCCCAACCTGCCGCCCGTCATCCTCACCGAGGGCGGGGCCAGCTTCGAGGACATCATCGTCCGGGACAAGTCCACCAACACCCGGTTCATCCCTGACGAGCGCCGCCTGAAGTACCTCTCCGACCACCTTCAGGCTGCGCTGCGCGCCACCGCCCCGGGTGGCGAGGCCGAGTCCATCGACCTGCGCGGCTACTACGTGTGGTCGCTGATGGACAATTTCGAGTGGTCCGCGGGCTACAACCAGCCATTTGGGCTGCTGCACGTGGACCGGGAGACCCTGGAGCGGACCCCCAAGGCCTCCTACTTCTGGTACCAGGAGCTCATCGAGGAACGCGACCTTGCCGCCGCGGCGGACGTTGCCATCGCGGCGGCCGCTGCGCCTGACTCACTGGACCGGGAGGTCCTGGATGCGGAATCGCCCGACGACGGCGTCACCCCGTTGGGTGCCAGTGCTTAGGCCGCCGGGTGGGGCTTAGGGCAGCCGCCGCCGGGCCGGGGTGGCCGCCAGAATAGAACTAGAGGACGCCCAGCACGGCCAGCCGTTTGGCGATGCCGGCGCCATCAGGGGAGTAGATCCAGGGCACCCGGGACGTGGTGTGGTCCCCGTCCTCGGAGTGGCCGCCTGCGAATACGGACTCGCTGATGGACAGCTGGCGGATGGCGATGGCGGCCACCTTGTCCGGGTTGTCCTGGGCGAAGCTTGAGTAGATCGCCTCATCGTGCTGGCCGTTGTCGCCGATCAGCAGCCAGCGCATGTCCGGGAATTCCTTGGCGAGCCGCTCGAGGTTGCGCAGCTTGTGGTCCTGGCCGCTGCGGAACCAGCGGTCCTGCGTCAGGCCCCAGTCCGTCAGCAGCAGGGGTCCGGCCGGGTACATGTTGCGGCTCAGGAAGCGGGCCAGTGTGGGCGCTGCGTTCCATGGCCCGGTGGAGAGGTAGATCACCGGAGCGTCCGGGTGCTCAACGGTGAGCCGGTCCAGCAGGACCGCCATCCCGGGCGTGGCCATGCGGGCCCGTTCGCTCAGCACAAAAGTGTTCCAGAGGGCCAGGAAAGGCCGGGGCAGCGCCGTCACCATCACGGTGTCATCAATATCGGAGACGATGCCGAACTTCACGTCCGGCGCAATGACGTGGATCCGCGCCTCGACTGGCTCTGTGCCTTCCGCCCGCAGGATGGCAGTGTGCCAGCCCGGCGAAAGCCGGACGTCCACTTCCGTGTCAACGAGCCCACCCCGGTCCGCACGGACATGGGTGACAACGTCGCCGATGGTGATTTCGACGTCGGTAAACTGCAGCGGGACACTCGTGAAGGCACGCCACCCGCGGATGTTCTGGTTGCCGTTGCGCGCCGCATGATCGGCCTTGCTTCCGGGCAGCGGCTTCTGCGTCAGCAGCACCCGGCCCAACACCCTCACTTGGCTGGTGGAGCCGTAACCCTGGTACGCGACGGTCTGGGGAACGAATTTCCAGCGCCTGGCCAGCCGGATCCGAACCAGGTTAACGGCGTCGGAGAGCCAGTGCGCCAGCCGGAACACCTGGTTCCCGGAGAGCGCGTCCCGAGTCGTGGCGGGCGCTGTGTTCTGTGACGAATCATTCGGAGCCGAGTCCATGGCTCCACTCTGCCACAGGGCGGCACGGGCGGAGGAGAATCCAGGCGCCCGCTGACGCTTCGTGACGTTACCCTTCGCCAAGGATCCCGCGCAGGGTCTCGGCGTTCCGCACGGCGTTCCCGCCGCCGTCGTTGTTGAAATAGGCGAAGACGTCCAGGCCATTGCCCGCCCACTCGCGGATGCGGTCCGCCCACCACTGCAGGTCCGCATCAGAGTAGGAGCCCGCGTAAAGGTGCTGGTGGTCAGGACCATGGAACCGCACGTAGGCGAACGGGGCGGTGGTTCGAAGGATGCAGGGAAGATTCGCACCGCTCATGATGCAGTACGCCGCCTGGTGCCGCTCCAGCAGGGCGAACACCTCCGAGCATTCCCAGCTCGGATGCCGGAACTCCACCGTGACACGTATCCAGTCCGGCGTTGCGGTGAGGAAGTAGTCCAGCCGGGCGTCGTCCCGTTCCATGCCGGGCGGCAGCTGGACTAAAAGGACTGCCCGTTTGTCCCCCAGCACATGCCAGCACCGCGTGATGCGCTCCAGCCAGACGTCCGGCTCGTACAATTTCTTCGCGTGGGTCAGGCCCCGGGGAGCCTTGACGGACATGCTGAAACCGGCGGGCAGGCGCTGGTTCCAGCCGGCAAACGTGGTGTCCCGGGGCCAGCGGTAGAAGCTTGCGTTGAGTTCAACGGTATGGAACCGGGCGACGTAATGCTGCAGCCTGTCCTTCGCGGGCAGCTTGGGCGGGTAGAGGACGTTCTCCCAGTGGTCGTAGCTCCATCCGGAGGTTCCGATGTGGATTGCCATATGTACCTCCGGTCACCGCTGCCGTTATTTGAGGCTACACCCCGCCCACTGGTCCACTCCGGCACTGGCTGTGGCAGGGTAAGGTCATGGCGCGAATTGAAGACTATGCGGTTGTCGGTGACCTCCATACCGGGGCACTGGTCAGCAAGGAAGGTTCCATCGATTGGCTCTGCCTTCCGCGGTTCGATTCGCCTGCCTGCTTCAACGCGCTGCTGGACACACCCGACGCCGGGCGGTGGCTTTTGGCGCCGGCAAGCGGGGGGTCCTGCACCCGCCGCCGGTACCGGGACGGCAGCCTGGTGCTGGAAACGGAGTGGGAAACCGGGGACGGCACGGTGCGGGTCATCGACTTCATGCCGCCGCGCGACTCGGTGGCCGACATTGTCCGCATCGTCGAAGGCGTCACCGGAAGCGTGGAGATGCACGGCGAACTGACCCTCCGCTTCGATTACGGCCACATCATCCCCTGGGTGCGCAAGGACCAGTATGGCCTGCATGCCATCGCCGGTCCGGACGCCGTCTATCTTGTGACCAGTGCTCCGCTGCACGGTGAGAACATGCACACGGTCAGCGATTTCACCGTTAATGCAGGCGAACGTGTCCCATTTGTCCTCACCTGGGCACCGAGCCACGTGGGGCGGCCCCATACCGTCGACGCGGAAGAAGTATTGGGCACCACGTACTCGTTCTGGCGGGGCTGGGCCTCGCAGTGCACGGTGGAGGGAAAGTACGTGGACGCCGTGATCCGCTCGCTGGTAACGCTGAAGGCCCTCACTTATGCACCCACGGGCGGGATCGTGGCGGCCGTGACCACGTCGTTGCCGGAACAGCCCGGCGGCCCCCGCAACTGGGACTACCGTTACTGCTGGCTCCGGGATGCCACCATGACGCTCCAGGCGCTCCTGGCTGCCGGCTACACCGCCGAAGCGGCCGCATGGCGCGACTGGCTGCTCCGGGCCGTGGCCGGCGACCCGTCAGACCTCCAGATCATGTACGGGATCCACGGCGAACGCCGCCTTCCGGAAATGGAGCTGCCCTGGCTGAAGGGCTACGAAAACTCCACCCCGGTGCGCATTGGCAACGGCGCCGCCGAACAGCTCCAGCTGGATGTGTGGGGTGAGGTGCTGGACTGCCTCGCGCTCACCCGAAACTCCCTGCTCACGCACTCCGACGAGGCGTGGGACCTCCAGATTGCGCTGATGGAGCACCTGGAGACCATCTGGGACCAGCCGGACAACGGGCTCTGGGAAATGCGCGGGCCGCGCCGGCACTTCACGCACTCCAAGGTGATGGCCTGGGTTGCAGCGGACCGGATGGTGAAGGGAGTCCGGGACTCGGGGCTTCCAGGGCCGGTGGAGCGCTGGGAGAAGCTGCGGGACACCATCCGCCGGGATGTGATGGCCAACGGGTTCGACGCCGCGCGCAACACTTTTGTGCAGTCGTACGGGCGGCCGGAGCTGGACGCCAGCCTGCTCCTGATTCCGCGGGTGGGCTTCCTGCCACCCGACGATCCCCGGGTGGTCGGGACCATCGAGGCAATCCAACGGGAGTTGACCGAGGACGGGTTTGTGCTCCGCTACCGGCCCGCCGAGTCCGACGACGGCCTGCCGGGCGACGAGGGCGTCTTCCTGGCGTGTTCCTTCTGGCTGGTGGAGGCGCTGCTGGGCGCAGGCCGTCACGAAGAATCCCGGGAACTGTTCGAGCGGCTCCTGGGTTTGCGCAACGATGTGGGGCTCCTGAGCGAGGAATGGGGCGTCCGGCTCGGCCGGCAACTCGGAAATACCCCCCAGGCCTTCAGCCACTTCGCCCTTGTGACTAGCGCTTTGGAGCTGCATCAGGATACGGTTCGGCGAAGCGACATCCCCATTCCGCCGGAAACGGCGCAAACGCGCTGAGGCGGCGCGTTCGGGTTCAGCTTCTCCTTCGCGAAATAGATAAGTATACTTACTAACACCTCATGGAGTGCCCTCAGAAGCACAATCCCGTGACTGATGGAGGAGTGATTGCAATGGCCGGTTATTTTGAGCTCGTGGACGCGCCCGACGGCGGCTACAGGGTCCGGATGATGGACGGTACCGGAAACCTGATGGCCATCTCGGTCACCTTTCCCACTAAGCGGGCGGCCGTTGCCGGGGTGGCAATGGCGCGGGAGATTGCCGGCACAGGCCTCATCAGGGATAAGAGCCACGACGGCGCCGGTACGGTCATCAGGGAACGCGTGCGTCCTGTGAACACTCCCAAGGAGGAGGCCTCCCGGGCTCGGAAAACCGCGGATGCCAAACGGGCTGCGGTCAGCTGATGGCGCCGCAGGAACCCGGATCCCCTGACGGCGGGCGCCGCCGGGGGATTCTCTTTGACGTTGACGGCACCTTGATCGATTCCTCGTACATCCACACCATCTCCTGGTGGGGCGCCTTCCGACAGCAGGGCTACGACATTCCGATGGCGTCGATCCACCATTTTGTGGGTATGGGCGGTGACCGGTTGGTGGACAGCCTCCTGCCGGCCGGCCGGGACAAGTCCCTTGATCCGGAGATCATGGCCAGCCATGCCGCGCTTTACGCCTCGCACTGGCCGGCACTGCGCAGGTTCGATGGCGCTAAGGAGCTGCTGGCCCAGTGCCATGCGGTGGGTCTCGCCGTCGCGCTCGCGTCCTCTGCGCGCAACCAGGACCTGCAGGTCATGAAGTCCACCCTCGACGCCGATGCGTTCATTGATGCCGCCACCAGTGCCAACGACGCCGAGGAAAGCAAGCCGTCCCCCGACATCCTTGCCGCTGCGCTTGAAGCCATCGGCGTTCAAGCAGCGGATGCTGTATTCGTGGGGGACGCCGTGTGGGACATGAAGGCCGCCGCCGCACTGGGGATCCCGGCTATCGGGGTCACCTGCGGCGGGGTCAATGCCGGGGAACTTCGGGAAGCCGGCGCTGTGGAAGTCTACGCGGGGCCGCGCGACCTGCTGGATAACTTGATCACAAGCGCCGTGGGCCGGCTGCTGTCGCCGGCCTCCTGATCCTGCCTCAGAGCGTCTGCCCGCCCGCGACGGCGTCCTCGTCGCCGGCATTGGCCGGCTTGTCCCAGGAAACCGCCACCCGCACGGAACCGTCGTCGCCCCGCTCAATGTCGGTGACGACGTCGGTGGCGCTGGCCCCCATCTCCACAATCCTCTGCCGGTACTCGTTGACGAGCTCCTCCAGGCTGGCCTCCGTCCATTCTCCGGGACGCATCCGCGTGGAAATTTCAACGGGTTCCGGCTGGTAGAGCGACATGGTGTTCCTCTTTCATTCGTCATCTCTGGTGGTCTGGCCCTTCCTACGCTAGGAGCAGCAAGCCGGGACGACAAGACTTTCATCAGCCTGCTTACTTTTTCGTCCGACAGCCGCTAGCGTCGAGGAAAGGGCGTGACGCCCGGATCCAGAGAAAGGGAGACTGTGAAAGCACTGACGTGGCAAGGAAAGCGGTCGGTAAGCGTGGCAGAGGTGCCGGATCCCGTCATCCAGGAGCCCACGGACGCCATTGTCCGGATCACCTCCACGGCGATCTGCGGATCGGACCTGCACCTGTACGAGGTGCTGGGCCCGTACATGCACAAGGGCGATGTGATCGGCCACGAGCCCATGGGCATCGTGGAGGAAGTGGGCAGCGGCGTCAGCAACCTGCGCAAGGGCGACCGCGTGGTGGTCCCCTTCAACATCTCCTGCGGCCACTGTTATATGTGCATGCAGGGCCTGCAGTCGCAATGCGAGACGACCCAGGTTAAGGACAAGGGCTCGGGAGCCGCCCTCTTCGGCTACTCGGAGCTCTACGGTTCCGTTCCCGGCGGCCAGGCCGAGTACCTGCGCGTGCCGCACGCCGACTATGGTCCAATCAAGGTGGGAACAGAGCTTCCGGACGAACGGTACCTGTTCCTCTCCGACATCCTTCCCACCGCGTGGCAGGCCGTTGAATACGCCAACGTCGCCCCTGGCGGCACGCTGGCCGTCTTCGGCCTGGGGCCCGTAGGGCAGTTTTCTGCCCGGATCGGCGTCAACCGTGGTTTCCGGGTAATTGGCGTGGACCCGGTCCGCGAACGGCGCGAGATGGCAGCACGGCACGGGGTGGAAACCCTCGACTACAGCAAGGATGTTGCGGACCAGCTGCGGGACATGACTGCCGGACGGGGACCGGACGCGGTGGTGGACGCCGTCGGCATGGAAGCGCACGGATCCCCTGTGGCCGGGTTCGCGCACCAGGCACTGGGTCTGCTTCCGGATAAGCTGGCGCAGAAGGCGATGGAAACAGCCGGCGTGGACAGGCTGGCAGCGCTGCACACCGCCATTGACGCCGTGCGCCGGGGCGGGACCGTGTCCCTGAGCGGGGTGTATGGCGGCCAGGCCAGCCCAATGCCCATGCTCACCATGTTTGACAAGCAGCTTCAGATGCGGATGGGCCAGTGCAACGTGCGGCACTGGACGGACTACCTGCTGCCCCTGGTGGAGGACGACGCCGATCCGCTGGGTGTGATGGATCTGGTGACCCACCGCTCAGGCCTGGAGGGGGCGCCGGCGCTGTACGAGAAGTTCCAGAAGAAGGAGGACGGCTGCATCAAGGTGGTCCTCAACCCCTAGTTTGCTTCACACAGGCTGTTCAGGGCTTCCTGCGCCACATCCTGCATCTCGTAGATCAACGGGTTGAGCTGGAGGGTTGGCGGCGCGGGCGGGTAGGCGACTGACAAGGTCAGTTGCCTGCTGCCGTCCTCGCTGGTCATGGTGATCATGCCGTAGCCGTCGGTGTCACCGGGCAGGCCGTAGTAGAAACGGTTGTTGCAGGTGTTGTTCCACCGGCGCAGGGCAAAGCCGTAATACTGCGAGTCGCCGCCCTTCATCGCCGTCACCCTGTCCGGCGGGAGCAGGTTGCCCTGCAACAGCGCCGCGTAGAACCTGTTGACGTCCTCCACAGTCGAGACGGCTCCGCCGGAGGGCAGTTCGCCCTGCCAGGCGGGATCCGCCACGTCCAGCCGCTTACCCTCGACGGTGACGTAACCGTGGACCATGGTGGCCGAAGGCCTGCCGCCAAGGCTGGTTTCCGTCAGGCCAAGCGGTTGGGCGATATCTGCAGCCAGCACCCGGCTGATGCTTTGGCCGCGCAGCCGCTCGATCATCAGCCCCAGGGCCGCGTAATCGGACCGCGAGTAGTCGAAAATCTGGGCCAGCCTCCGTTCCCAAGGAATGCTGGCGGCCAGGGCGAGCTGCTGTTCGAGGCTCAGCGGCCGGTTCATTGTCTCCTCCCAGGTGCCGGAGGCCAGAAGGGGGACGGAGAAGTCGGGGAGGCCGGATTCGTGGGTCAGGAGCTGGCGGACGGTGATCGGCCCGGGTGGATGGAGGACGCTGCCGAATTCCGGTAGGTAGTTGCTGGCCTGGCTGTCCAGGTCGAGTTTGCCCTCCTCAACCAGCTTGAGCACCGAAACCGCCACCATGGATTCCGTGACGCCGCCGATGTGGACGGGATCGGACACCATTGCACGCTCACCCGTTTCCACATTCCGGACGCCTGCAGCGTGCGTCCAGCTGTTGCCCTTGTTGCGGACGGCGATCAATACCGCGGGCGCGCCTTCCTCCAGCATCCGGGCGCTGAAGGACTCCAGGAGGGCGAATGCAGCCGGTTTGTCCGGTTCGGGCGGACGCGGTTCCCCGGTGCACCCGGCTGACGGTGCCACCAGCAGGACTGTGCACAGGACTGCTGCGGTCCGCTTCCACTGCCGGCCCTGGGTTGTGCCCATAGGACCCATTTTGCCCCTTGGGGAGGGTTCTAGGTGAGGCGCACCTGCCGGTTCATGTCCTTGTAGAGCAGGTAGCGGAACTCGCCCGGGCCGCCGGCGTAGCAGGCCTGCGGGCAGAAGGCGCGCAACCACATAAAGTCGCCGGCCTCCACTTCAACCCAGTCGTTGTTCAGCAGGTACATGGCCTTGCCCTCCAGGACGTACAGGCCGTGCTCCATCACGTGGGTTTCGGGGAACGGAATGACGCCGCCGGGCTGGAACGTCACGATATTCACCTGCATGTCGTGTGCCAGATCGTTGGAATCCGTGAAGCGGGTAGTCTTCCAGGCGCCGTTGGTGTCCGGCATCGACGTCGGCTCCACGTCTTTTTCATTGGTGACGAAGGACTTGGCCTCGAAACCCTCAAGCCGTTCGTATGCCTTGCGGATCCAATGGAAGGACACGACGTCGTCGGAAACGTTCTCCAGGCCCCACTCTGACCCGGCAGCCAGATAGGCGTAGCCGCCTTCCTCCAGCTGGTGCAGTTCGCCGTCGAGGGTGAGGTTGACCTTGCCCTGGGTCACGAAAATGACGCCTTCCACGCCGGACTCGAACTCAGCCTTGGGTGCGCCGCCACCCGGACCGATCTCCACAATCAGCTGCGAGAACGTGGTGGCGAAGCCGGAGATGGGGCGTGCGATGATCCAGGACCGGGTGTTCGAAAAGCCCGGCAGGTTGGACGTGACGATGTCCGTCATCACGCCCTTCGGGATCACCGTGTACGCCTCGGTGACGATGGCCCGCTCGGTGGTCAGGTGCGTCTGCGGCGGCAGCCCGCCGGTGGGGGAGTAGTACTTGCCCATGGAAGAGATCCTTATCTAGGAGTTGGAAGTGGTGGCGAGCCGCGGGTGCGCCAGTGCCGTGAGCTGGGGGATTCCGACGCCGGCAAGCGCCTGGACTTCCTCGGCACCTACGGCCCCGCACTGGACGCCGCGCAGGACGAAGGCGGCCAGTGCACGGGCAGTGGCCGGTTCGTCCATCACGCCGCCAGCGGTGCCGCCTGCGTTGTCCCGTTCCACGTAGTTCCGCAGGCGGGCGGCGGCGGCCGGAAGGCCTTCCCGGTAGAAGGCGTAGGTGGCGGAGAAGCGGCTGGGCAGCTGGGCCGGATGCAGGTCCCAGCCCTGGTAGAAGCCACGTTCCAGCGACCGGCGGACCAGGCGGCCGTGCAGCTGCCAGGCGTTCTCCACGTTGTCGCCCACAGGAATGATGTTGGTGGAGCCGTCCGAGAGCCGGATGCCGGTGCCGGCCACGGCCAGCTGCATGACTTCCTTCGCGAAGTCCGCCACCGGGTGCTCCATCGACTGGTATTCAGCCGAGATCTGCAGCGATGCCGAGTAATCGTAGGTGCCGTAGTGCAGCCCGCTGATCCGGCCCGGCACGGCGTGCGGCAACTGCGCCACCGGCGATGTCCCGTCCGGCCCGAGAATGAGCTGCGGCGTTTCCACCTGCACCTCGAAACGGAGCCGTCCGGCCGGAAGCGAGTGCACCTCCTCGAGCCGGGACACGGCGTAGTCCATGGCCTGTACCTGGGCCACGGTGGTGACCTTGGGCAGGGTAAGGATCAGCCCTTCGGGCAGTTCGCCGGCCGCGGCCAGGCCGGAGACGAACAGGTCCAGCGTCCGCAGCCCGCGGGCACGGGTGGCCGCTTCGAAGCACTTGAAGCGGATGCCGATGAATGGGGGAGCGGAGCCGGCCGCGGCGGCGGCGGCCACCGCGGAAGCCGCGGCAACCGCGGCGGCGTCCTCGGCGTCGTCGCCCCTGTCCCCGAAACCGTCCTCAAAATCAAGCCGCAGGTCCTCGATCGGTTCGCTGGCGAGCTTGGCTTCGACACGCGAAGCGACCGCCTCGGCCAGTCCGGCGTCCTGGCCCAGCAGCGCGCCGAGCTTTTCCAGCCCGCCCTGGGCGGCAGCCGTAGCCTGTGCCTCCGCGCCCCAGTCCAAGGCGAACGACGGCGTGAACCGGTCCGCGGGAACGTACACCGTGTGCACGGGCTGGCGGGAGCCGTCGTCGCCCGGGTAGTTCTGCTCCAGCAGGCGGTCTGTCGCGGCGAGCTGCCCGTCGATGTGCGCCAGGTCCCCCGGAGACAAAGACGGCTTGGGTGATCCGGCCATGCCTCAGCCCACCAGCTCGTAGGCCGGGGTGGTGAGGAAGTCGGTGTAATCCTCCGAGAGGCAGATGTCCGCAATCAGTTCGCTGGCGGGCTGGTAGTAGCGGCGGAAAGCCTCATCGCCGAACTCCGCGCGCAGCCGTTCGGTTTCCTCACCCAGGATCCGCTCCACCAGTTCGCGGGTGACGGTATTGCCGGTGTCCGCGAGGACCGACTTGTTGCGGATCTGCTGCCACACCTGGGAGCGGGAGATTTCGGCTGTGGCGGCGTCCTCCATGAGGTTGTGGATGGCCACGGCGCCGTTCCCGGACAGCCACACCGCCGTGTAGGCGATGGCCACATAAAGGTTCAGCCGCAGTCCGGCCTCGGTGACCTGGCCCTCAGCGGACGTGACGTCCAGCAGCTGCTCCGCCGTAACGGAAACCTCGGGGCGCTGCTTGTCCAGCTGGTTCGGCTTGTCGCCAAGCACCGCGTCGAACACCTCTCGGCAGGTGGGAACCAGGTCCGGGTGCGCAACCCAGGAACCGTCGAAGCCGTCATTTGCCTCGCGGGTCTTGTCCGCACGGACCTTGGCGAAGGCCGCCTCGGTGACTTCGGGATGCCGGCGGTTGGGGATCACGGCCGCCATGCCGCCCATGGCGAAGGCACCGCGCTTGTGGCAGGTCTTCACCAGCAGTTCGGTATAGGCGCGCATGAACGGCGCGGTCATGGCAACCGAGGCGCGGTCCGGGAGCACAAACTCCTCGCCGGCGTCGCGGAAGTACTTGATGATGCTGAACAGGTAGTCCCACCGGCCGGCGTTCAGGCCGGAGGCGTGATCCCGCAGTTCGTACAGGATCTCCTCCATTTCGAAAGCGGCCGGGATGGTCTCGATCAGCACCGTGGCGCGGATGGTGCCCTGGCCCAATCCCAGGTATTCCTGGGCGAAGACAAAAACATCGTTCCACAGCCGGGCCTCGAGGTGGCTCTCCATCTTGGGCAGGTAGTAGTACGGGCCCTGCCCGTTGAGCACCAGCTGCTTGGCCACATGGAAGAAGTGCAGGCCGAAGTCCACCAGCGCGCCCACGGCAGGTTCACCGTTGAGGAGCAGATGCCTCTCCGGCATGTGCCAGCCGCGGGGACGGGCCACCACGACGGCGAGCGGCGCGTCCGTGCGGAGCCTGTACTCCTTGCCTTCGTCCGAGGTGTAGCTGAGGGTGCCCTGGGCAGCGTCACGGAGGTTCAGGATGGCGTCGATGACGTTGCCCCACGTGGGCGTGCTGGCATCCTCGAGGTCCGCGAGCCACACCTTGGCGCCCGAGTTCAGTGCATTAATGGCCATCTTTGCCGGTGAGGCTGGACCCGTCATCTCAACCCGGCGGTCCTGCAGAGCTGCCGGTGCCGGCGCAACCTTCCAGTCGCCGTCGCGCACGTCCTGCGTCTCCGGCAGGAAATCCAGCTTGCCGGTTTCGGCCACGCGCTGCCGCTTGACGGCACGGGCCGCGAGGAGTTCGTTGCGGGTGCCGGCGAAGCGGTTGTGGAGCTCCTCGATGAAGGCCAGGGCCTTCGGGGTGAGGATTTCCTCCGCGCGGTCAATGGGCCGGGGGTCTGTGACAGTGATGGCCATTTCTGGTCCTTTCCTTGTGCTGAAGTCAGGCGGTGAATCAGGCGCTGGCCAGGGCGGCTTCGGGAACCTGGGCTGCTTCGGCCGAGGTTGCAGCAGCTGCGGTTGCCACGTTTGCGGCGTGGGCGGCAGCGGCAACGGCTGAGGCAACATCGGCGGCGACGTGGGGATCGAAGACGCTGGGGATAATGTAGCTGGCATTGAGCTCGTCGTCAGCTACCCGCTTGGCGATTGCTTCCGCGGCGGCCACCAGCATCTCGGGGGTGATGTCCGAGGCGCCGGCGTCGAGCAGGCCGCGGAAGAAGCCCGGGAAAGCCAGCACGTTGTTGATCTGGTTGGGGAAGTCGCTGCGGCCGGTGGCCACGACGGCGGCGTGCCGGGACGCGATGACGGGGTCGATCTCCGGCGTCGGGTTGGCCATGGCGAACACAATGGCGTCCGTGGCCATGGAGGCCACCTGCTCCTCGCCGATGACGTGCGGGGCGCTGACACCGATGAAGACATCCGCGCCGACGAGTGCCTCGTGGAGCGTGCCGGCGAAGCCTTCCTCGTTCGTGTTGGCCGCGATCCAGCTGCGGTGCTCGTCCCTATAGGTCTCACCGGAATGGATGGCGCCGGCGCGGCCGGCAGCGATGATGTGCTGGGCGCCCTGTGCCTTAAGCAGCTGGATGATGGCGGAGCCGGCTGCGCCCACCCCCGAAACCACAATCTTCACCTCGGCCAGCTTCTTGCCCACCACGCGGAGCGCGTTGACCAGGGCGGCGAGCGTGACGATGGCGGTGCCGTGCTGGTCATCGTGGAATACCGGGATGTCCAGTTCCGCGCGGAGCCGGTTCTCGATTTCGAAGCAGCGCGGGGCGGCGATGTCCTCGAGGTTCACGCCGCCGTAGACGGGTGCGAGGGCCTTGACGATTTTGATGATCTCTTCGGTGTCCTGGGTATCCAGGCAGACCGGCCAGGCGTCCACGTTGGCGAACTGCTTGAACAGGGCCGCTTTGCCCTCCATCACCGGCAGTGCTGCGGCCGGCCCGATGTTGCCCAGGCCCAACACCGCAGAGCCGTCAGTGACCACGGCGATGGTGTTGCGCTTGACGGTCAGGTTGCGCGCCGCCGCAGGGTCCTCAGCGATGGCGAGGCAGACGCGGGCGACGCCGGGAGTGTAGGCCCGGGAAAGGTCGTCGCGGTTGCGCAGGGCTACTTTGGGGACAACTTCCAGTTTGCCGCCCAGGTGCATGAGAAAGGTGCGGTCCGAGACGTGCTGGACCGTGACGCCGTCGAGCGCGTTCAGTGCGTCCTTGACGCGGGCGGCGTGTTCGTCGTCGGTGGTGTTGCAGGTGACGTCCACGACGAGGGTCTCGTGGTGGGATTCGCTGACGTCCAGCGCGGTGATGGCGGCGCCGGCTGCTCCCACAGCTGCGGCGAGCTCGCTGGTGGCGCTGAAGCTCGACGGTGCTTCCACGCGCAGGGTGATCGAATTTCCGGGGCTGGGGTTCGCCATTGAATGTCCTCCTGTTGGGCCTTGCATCGGGCCTTGTCCGGTCTGTCTTTCTGAAACCAAAGTTTTCGTATTATGGATATTATTATCTACAAGATGGAAATACAAGCCTTCGGAATAAGACTGGGATGGATGCATCCCACCGCGTAGCGCCGTGCGGTATGTTGGGTGTTCTAAACACCTCTTTTCACGATGCGGATAAGAGTTGTCGGATTCCGAGCCGTAGGAGACAACGGAATGGCAGAAAAAGCCTCGGGCGGTGTGCAGTCGGTAGAGCGCGTCTTCGAACTGCTGGAGCTCATCACGAACGCGGGCGGGGACGTCACGCTCAGCGAACTGTCCTCGTCCACCGACCTTCCGCTGCCCACTATCCACCGGCTGCTGCGGACGCTGGTGTCCCTTGGGTATGTCCGGCAGCTGCCGAACCGCCGCTACGCACTGGGCCCGCGGCTTATCCGGCTGGGCGAAGGAGCCAGCAAGCAGCTCGGTGCCGTGGCCCGTCCACAGCTGAAAACGCTGGTGGACCGGCTGGGCGAAACCTCCAACATGGCCGTGCTGGACTCGGACATGGTGATCTACGTGGCGCAGGTGCCCTCGCTGCACTCCATGCGCATGTTCACCGAGGTGGGCCGGCGCGCCCATACCCATGCCACCGGCGTCGGCAAGGCCATCCTGGCCCAGCTGGACGACGAGACGGTGCGCGGCATCGTGACCCGTGCCGGGATGCCGACCCCAACCTCCAAGAGCATCGGCGACGTTGACGACCTCCTGGCCGATCTCAAGCTCATCCGGGAACGGGGCTACTCCATCGACGAGGAGGAGCAGGAGCTCGGCGTGCGCTGCTTCGCCATGGCGGTGCCCAATGCTCCCACTCCCACCGCGATCTCGGTTTCCGGACCCGTTTCCCGGGTGGACGAGCACTTCGCCGACAAGGCCGTGCCCGTCCTTCGCCAGGCTGCCGAGGCCATCTCGCTGGAACTGAACCGCACCTGAATCCACTCCTGCGCTGACCACGACGGCGGCCCCCTCCATTCCGGAGCGGGCCGCCGTCGCTATTTTGGTGGTGTTGCTAATGCTCTGAGGCCTTCTCGGACGACTCGACACGGACTTCCTTGCCGTCGCAGTCGATGAGCTTGCCGCCTTCGAAGCGGTCGCCGTCGGCCAGGCATTTCAGGTCCTCTTCCCGCACAACCCGTTCAGTGCCGGCAACAAACACGGACTGGTTCTCGGAGTTGCCGGCCTTGAGGTGGTTGAAGAGCAGGTTCAGCAGGATGGCCATGACCGCCGCGGAGCTGATGCCCGAGTGGAAGATGGTGCCGAACCAGGACGGGAACTTGTCGTAGAAAGCCGGCGCGGCAATCGGGATCATGCCGAACCCGATGGAGGCCGCCACGATGATCAGGTTCATGTTGTTCCGGTACTCCACCTTGGACAGGGTGCGGATGCCGCTGGCGGCCACCGTGCCGAAGAGTACGACGCCGGCACCTCCGAGGACGGGCGTCGGCACCGCTGCCACCACCCGGCCAAGCACCGGCAGCAGGCCGAGGATAACGAGGATCAGGCCGCCGGCGCTGACCACAAAGCGGCTCTTGACACCCGTGATGGCCACCAGGCCCACGTTCTGGGCGAATGCGCTTTGGGTGAAGGAGTTGAACAGCGGCGAGATGGCGCTGGAGAGCATGTCCGCCCGGAGTCCGTCGCCGATCCGCTTGGAATCGACTTTGGTGCCCACGATCTCGCCCACGGCGATGATGTCCGCCGAAGTCTCGGTCAGGGTCACCAGGATGACGATGAGCATGGAGATGATGGCGGCGATCTCGAAGACCGGCGGGCCGAAGGCGAACGGGGTGGGGAAGGCGACGATCTCGCCCTGGCCCACCTTGGAGAAATCGGCCATGCCGAAGGCGAACGCGATCAGGGTGCCCAGGACCATGGCCAGGAGGATCGAGAGGCGCGAGATGGCGGCGCTGCCCACCTTGCTGAGCAGCAGGACGATGGCCATGGTGGCCGCGGCCAGTCCGATGTTGACCATGCTGCCGTAATTATCAGCCTTGCTGTTGCCGCCCATGGCCCAGTTCGCCGCCACTGGCATCAGGGTCAGCCCGATGGTGGTGATGACCGTTCCGGTGACCACGGGCGGAAAGAACCGGATGATCTTCGAAAAGAGCGGTGTGATCAGCAGGCCGATCAATGATGCCGCGATGACGGACCCGAAGACCGCCTGGATCCCGCCGCCGCCGTGAACGATGGCAACCATGGTGGAGACCCCCGCGAAGGAGACGCCCTGGACCAGCGGCAGCTGAGAGCCGAAGAAGCGGATGCCGACGGTCTGCAGGATAGTCGCCAGCCCGCCGACAAAAAGGCATGCCGCGATCAGCAGGCCGATGTCCTGCGAGGACATTCCGGCTGCGGCGCCAATGATCAGGGGCGGGGCGATGATGCCGCCGTACATGGTCAGGACGTGCTGGAAGCCGTAGGCAAATGTGCTGGTGATGGGGAGCCGCTGGTCCTCCGGCCGGGTTGAGCGGGTGCCTTTTCCGGCGGCAGCAGCGGCCGGTTTCTTTCTGATGTTCATGGCAGACTTTCTTGGTTCATGGCAGACGTCATTGTCTGGCTAACGGGGTCTGGCTAACGGTGTGGCTGAAAAGGCGTGGGGTTTCGCTCCCTACCTGCCCCCTAACCTCGCAAGTTCGGTCAGGGAACCCGGCAGGCGGGGCCCCGGTGGTTGAGCTCGTCGAAACCGAGGGATTTCGACGAGCTCAATCATCGGGGGGCGGGTTTAGCAGAAGCCGGCGATGCCGGACCAGGCGATGTCCGCGGGGGTTGCGTCCTCGCGCTGGACGGTGGCCTCGATCAGGCCGTAGGGGCGGTCGGCGGCGTAGAAGACCTCGTTGGGGTTGTCGAGCCCGAACGGCGAGAGGTCCACGAGGAAGTGGTGCTTGTTGGGCATGGAGAACTTGATCTCGTCGATCTCGCTGTGGGCTTCCAGTACCTTGGTGCCCATGTCGAACAGGGTCTGCTGGAGGGCGTGGGAGTACTTCTCCGTGAAGCCTTCGAGCAGGAGTCCCTTGACGTCGTCGTAATTCTTGTTGAAGTCCAGCGCGCTGAAGTCGGTGCCGGTCTTGAACCGCCAGCGGGCCGAGACGTCGGTGGCCAGGATGCGGTCGGTGGTCTCGGGCAGGGTGGTGTATTTGTCCTTCGGGTAGCCCACGAAGCCTGACTGGGTGGATTTGAGGACGGTCAGGTCCTTGAGCCCGGAGATGAGGTGGCTGGCGCCGCCGCCGCGGACCAGGACGGCGGTGCGGACTTCCTGGCCGCTGCGCACGAAGGAGTGGTCGTGCCCGGTGCCGTGGGCCTGGATCCGGTTCCAGCTGTAGGATTCGGCTTCCCAGCGGCCGCCGCTGACCCAGTCGAAGCTGGAGGTGAAGTGCTCGCCGAGGCGAAGCAGGAACGCCTCGGGGGAGCCGACGCCTTCACGGGCGAAGGCGTAGATGGTGTTCTTCTGGGTGTCCGTGGCCACCACGTGGGCGTTGTCGCCTTCGAGGTGGGCGGCCGCGAAGTCTCCGCGCAGTTGCGAGGTGACATTCAGGTCTTCGATTTCGTGGCGGTCGTTGTCGCGGGTGATCTTGACGACCCGGACCTCGGCCTTTCCGTACTGGTTTTCGCCGAGGATGAATTTGCTGCTCATGGTCTGTCCCAACTTCCGGTATGTGGAACCTAGGTTCCATCACTGAGATTAAGCGCGCATTTCAAGCGCGTTTCCGGTGGAGCCGACCCAACAAAAAAGAGCCGGCATCCATTGATGCCAGCTCATTACGACCCTGCCTGCTGCTCCCAGGTTACGTGACATACGCCACGAATTGACATCCAGCGTACCTCCGGATGCCGGTGGTGTACATCACACAGCGAAAATTCACTTTGTGACCGCGGCGGATGCCGACCCTTGACGAAGCGGCGTGGGCCGCCTTAGCCTATTCCACATAGCGAAAGTTGTCTTCCATTTCGCGGAACTATTCCAACGACCTCGAAGGAGGATCGGATGTACCAGCAGGACACCGCGCCGGTTGCACCGGCGCCCGTGGCGGCACCCTCGGTCCAGGAGTTCTACTTTCCCCTCGGCGGCGGGACGGATCCGGATTTTTATCTTCCCGCGGACCGTGAGCACGTTCCCGGACGCTTCTCGCGCTGGGTACATGGGCTCGCGGGGTTCGGCCCGCGCTCGTAGTTGCCGGGGCAGCGACGCAGATATTCATTGGTGATGCCCAAAAGGACTGGCGACACCCAAATTCCGGTGTCGCCAGTCCTTTTCCGCGTCGAAGGCAAATTTGCGCGTCGAGGAAGGTTTCGGCAGCTCCGGAGTCCTACCCGTTCACCAGCCGCCGGGCAGCCGCAGAGTGCTCCGCGATAAGTCTGCCAACATCCAATCCCGGGATCAGGCCGTCCACCACGCGCCACTGCCCGCCCACCATCACCCGGTCGGCCCGATCGGCGGCGCACAACAGCAGTGCGGCAACCGGATCGTGGCTGCCGGAGAAGCGCAGGTCATCGAGCTTGAACAGCGCCAGATCTGCCTGCATTCCGGGAGCAATCTGGCCCAGCCCGGGACGGCCCAGTACTGCAGCCGACCCGCGGGTGGCCCAGGACAGGGCGCGCTCCACCGGCACATCTGCGCCGTAGCGCAGCCGCTGGAGGTAGAGCGCCTGGCGTGCTTCCAGGATCATGTTCGAGGCATCGTTCGACGCCGAGCCGTCCACTCCCAGCCCCACGGGCACTCCCGCGTCCTCCAGTTCCAGGACCCGGGCTGTGCCTGAGGCAAGCCTCATATTTGAGGTGGGGCAGTGCGCGACGGCGGTGCCCGCGGCTCCCAGCCTTGTGATCTCCGCGTCGCTGAAATGGACGCCGTGGCCCAGCCAGGTACGGTCCGTCAGCCAGCCAACGCTTTCCAGGTAGTCCACGGTCCGAAGCCCGAACATCTCCCGGCAAAAGTCCTCCTCATCAAGGGTCTCGGCGAGGTGGGTGTGCAGCCGGACGTCCAGCCGTTCGGCGAGGGCGGCGCTTTCGGCCATGATCTCCCTGGTAACCGAGAATGGCGAGCACGGCGCCAGGGCAACCTGGATCACGGCGTCGTCGCCGCGCTCGTGATACTGCTGGACCAGCCGTTCGCTGTCGGCCAGCACCACCTCTGCTGCCTGCACCGTTGACTGCGGCGGCAGGCCGCCGTCGTCCCTTCCCAGCGTCATGGACCCGCGGGTGAGCGTGGCCCGCATGCCGAGCCGGCGGACCGCCTCCACCTGGATGTCGACCGCGTCCTCAAGGCCCGCGGGGAAGAGGTAGTGGTGGTCGGCAGCCGTGGTGCAGCCGGACAGCAGCAGTTCCGCCAGTGCCACCGTGGTGGCGAGCTCGAGGTCCCGCGGAGTGAGCCGGGCCCACACCGGGTACAGGTTCTGCAGCCAAGGGAATAAGGGGGCGTTCACCACCGGACCCCAGGCGCGGGTGAGGGTCTGGTAGAAGTGGTGGTGCGTGTTGATCAGGCCCGGCAACAGCACATGGTTTCGGGCGTCAAAAGCCTCGTTGCACGGTTCGGACGGCTGCTGCCCGGCCATAAGGACCTCCACGATTTTCCCGCCGCTGACCACCAGTCCGCCCGAGGCGTCGAGATGGTTGGCGGTGAAAGCCGCTTGCGGGTTTTTGATCCACAAGCGGGAATCGGGTGCGTTGGATGGCGTCATGGTTGTCCTTCTCTGAGCGCAATTGATTTATTCCAGCTCAGTGAGACCCTGTCTGCTGATCCAGGTGGCCGCGCCCGCGAAGCAGGCCGCGCCCGCGAAGCAGGCAGTGCCCGCGAAGCAGGAAGTTTCCGGAAGCCGCGCGGCTGGGACCTAGGCTAGAAGGCGCGAGGACCAAGCGTCAACGCCTTGCGGATTATGACCGGGACGGGTGAAGCTCCCGAAACATGGATTTCACATGGCGAAATTAAATTTCCAGAAGACTATGGCGCAGCCCACATTCAGGTGCTAATCTCGATCTTGCCAAAGGCGGGCACCCGGTCACCGGGAAGCTATCTACCAGGCGCAACTTAACCTTCACAGCACATGCTGAAGCCTGGTAACCGTCGCACCTGGTTCTACTGGTCCTGCAAGCGGCATCGGGCTTCCCGGCAAAAGGAAGTCGCATCATGAGTACCACCGTCACGGCCGAACAATTTCTGGCCAGATCCATCAGGTTGGCCACGGCCAACGTCCTGAACAGCGGGGGCCCCTTTGGAGCCATGATCGTTACGGCTGACGGCCGGGCGTTCGAGGGCGTCAACCGCGTCACGGCCGATAACGATCCCACCGCACACGCAGAGGTCACCGCCATCCGCACGGCCTGCCGCGAACTTGGCACCTTCGACCTCACCGGCGCCGTCCTCTACAGCAGCTGCGAGCCATGCCCCATGTGCCTGGCCTCCGCGCTCTGGGCCCGGGTGGGAAAGGTGGTCTTCGCCGCCGACCGGCATGACGCCGCCTCCGCTGGCTTCGATGACGCGGTTTTCTACGAATACTTCGACAACCAGGACAGGGATTCCCTGATGCCGGTCTCGAAGCTGGTGCTGGACGATCCCGAGGCTCCCGCCCCGCTGGAACCGTTCAACAGCTGGAACACACTCGAAACCAGGATCGATTACTAGGCGGCTGGGATGACCATCCTGGACAACTCCCACGAAGAGCATTCGGCTCCCAGTACCCGCACTCGCCAGCCCGCAACAGGCACTCCCAAACCACCGGCGCCGGACTCCTTCCTGGACCGGTTCTTCCAGGTCACCCAGCGCGGTTCCACCCTGGCCCGCGAATTCCGCGGCGGCCTGGTCACCTTCTTCACCATGGCGTACATCGTCATCCTCAACCCCCTGATCCTGGGCGGTTTCAACGCGGACAACGCCCCCACCGACGTCGCCGGGGGATGGCTGTCCGCCGCCCAGGTGGGCGCCGTCACCGGGCTGACCGCCGGTGTGATGACCATCCTCTTCGGGCTCATCGCCAACCTGCCCTTCGGCCTCGCCGCCGGGCTCGGGATCAACTCCTTCCTGGCCGTTTCGGTCATCCAGGAAGTCACCTGGGCCGAGGCCATGGGACTGGTGGTGATCAATGGCATCCTGATCGTGCTCTTCGGGGTCACCGGCGCCCGGACCGCCATTTTCCGGGCGGTGCCCAAGGAGCTCAAGGCCGCCATCACCGTGGGCATCGGCCTGTTCATCGCCTTCATCGGCTTCGTGGATTCCGGCTTCGTGCGGGCGACGGCGGGCGGACCGCCTGTCCAGCTGGGCGACGGCGGCTCCATCACCTCCGTTCCCACCCTGGTGTTCGTCGTCGGCCTGCTGGCCATGGGCATCCTGGTGGCCCGCAAAGTCCAGGGCGGACTGCTGATCGGCATTGTGGCCACCACATTCCTGGCCGCCCTCGTTGAAGCAATATTGAAGCTCGGACCGGCCAGCAGCACCAACCCCGGCGGCTGGCACCTGAACACCCCGGTGCTCTCCGGCCAGCTGGTATCCGCACCGGACCTGGGCCTGGTGGGACAGTTCGACCTCTTCGGAGCATTCGGCCGGATCGGCGGACTGGCGGCCACCATGCTGGTGTTCACCCTGGTGTTCACCAACTTCTTCGACGCCATGGGCACCATGACCGGCCTGGCCAAGAGCGCCGGCGTCGCCCACAAGGACGGAACGTTTCCCCGGCTGAAGTCGGCCTTCATCGTGGAAGGCCTTGGCGCGGTGGCCGGCGGGGCCACCTCGGGCTCGTCCAACACGGTGTACATCGACTCGGCCGCCGGTATCGGCGAAGGCGCCCGGACCGGGCTCGCGTCAGTGGTGACCGGTGTCCTGTTCCTGGGCTCGATGTTCCTCACGCCGCTCACCAGCGTGGTTCCGCTCGAGGTGGCCGCCGCAGCGCTGGTGGTGGTGGGCGCGATGATGATGGCGCAGATCCGGGAGATCAAGTTCAACAAGTTCACGGTTGCGCTGCCGGCGTTCCTCACGATCGTCACCATGCCACTGAGCTACTCGATCGCCAACGGCATCGGCGTGGGCTTCGTCAGCTGGGCCATCATCGGCGCCGCATCCGGCAAGGCGAAGAAGATCCATCCGCTGATGTGGGTGGTCAGTGCCGGCTTCCTGGTGTACTTCGCCCGCGGACCCATCAACCTGCTGCTGGGCGCCTGACCGCACCCGAAACACGGGGGCCGGGCCAAAGCTTGGCCCGGCCCCCGATAGGAACGACAATATGGACACCACCGCAGCGCGGAAGAAGGAGTGCCGCCATGCTTGACCTGATCCCAACACTCGGCGGCTGGGCCCCGGCCCTTGCCCGCCAGCGGTTTGCGGTGGCCACCATCGTGCGGGCCAGCGGCTCCGTTCCCCGGCCGGTGGGCACCTCGATGCTGGTGTCCGAGGATGGCTCGATCCTTGGCAGCCTGTCCGGCGGCTGCGTGGAAGGAGCCGTCGTGGCGGCAGCGCTGGAATCAATGGACGACGGCGCCACCCGCCGTGAGACGTTCGGCTTCAGTGCCGAAGATGCTTTCGCCGTGGGGCTCACCTGCGGGGGAGAGCTGGACGTGCATATTGAACCGGCCAACAGAACCCGTGGATGCCGGCTTGGAGAGGCGGTGCAACAGTTAAGCGCCTGCGCGCCGGACCACCCGGTGGCGCTGGTCCGGAGACTGGACCCGCAGCCCGGTGGTGGCGGCAGCAGCGCCGTCGTGATTCCCGAACCTGGTTCCGCCAGTGTCCCGGGGCATCCGGAACTGGCTGCTCTGCTGGACTCATTGCCGGACACATCGCCGGACACAGGCGGAAACGCCGGCACGCGAAGGGCGCGCGCCGCCCGGCTTGAGTCCTTCCTGCACGCCGGAGGCACCGGCGTCCTGAATCTGGCCGGTGCAGGCCTGTGTGCTGGAGAGGCCATCGTGCTGGTGGAGTCCCGGCTCGCGGCGCCCCGCCTGCTGGTCTTCGGCGCCAACGACTTCAGCGCCGCATTAATACCGGCCGCCAAACCGCTGGGCTACCACGTCACCCTGGTGGACGCCCGCCCGGCCTTTGCCTGCCAGGCACGTTTCGGACCAGCCGACGAAGTAGTCACGGCCTGGCCGCACCAGTACCTTGCAGCAGAAGCGGCCGCAGGACGCGTGGACGGCAGGACCGTCATCTGCGTCCTTACCCACGACCCCAAGTTTGATATTCCCCTGCTCCAAACCGCACTGGCATTGGACACCGCTTTTATCGGAGCACTTGGATCACGGCGCAGCCATGTGCAACGGGTGGACGCACTTCTGGACAGGGGAGTGGGCCCTGAGCGGCTCGCCCGGCTCCATTCACCGCTCGGCCTGGACATCGGGGCAGTAACCCCGGCGGAGGTGGCGGTATCCGTCCTGGCCGAACTCATCGCCGCCCGGAATAAGGCGGCATCGCACCAGCCGTTGAGCGAGACCTCCGGCCCCATCCACCAGCCGGCCGCGCCACCGCTAAACACCCCCGCCCCCGCACCGGCGCCCACCAACGTTAAACAGCAGGAGATCGCATGGACATGAACACCATCGAGGCGGTGGTCCCTACCACCGACCCCGCACAATGGCGCGACGGTGACGCTTGGCTGGCTGGCGGTACCGTGCTGTTCTCCTACGGCAGCTTGGCGTTTGGTCCACGGCCGTTGAGGCGCCTCCTGGACCTGGGCTCCGCCGGCTGGACACCGGTGACTGTTACGGATGCCGGCATCGAGCTCGCCGCCACCTGCACCATTGCTGAGCTTTACAGCCTTCCCGGGCAGCGGGGCCTCTCCCCGGACACCTGGCCGGCACTGGACCTCATCCGCCCCTGCTGCGACTCCTTCGTGGCCTCCTTCAAGGTGTGGAACATGTCCACGGCGGGCGGCAACCTGTGTACGTCCCTGCCCGCCGGCCCCGTCATCTCGCTCTGCGCCGGACTGGATGGCACCGCCACCATCCTCGGCCCCGGCAGCACCACCCGCACCGTCCCGGTGACCGAATTCGTCACCGGCGACGCGACGAACTGCCTGGCACCCGGCGAGCTCCTGCGCAGTATCCGGCTCCCGGCGTCGGCCCTTGCCTCCCGGGTGGCCTTCCGTCGCCTTTCGCTGAGCAACCTCGGCAGGTCCGGGGTGCTGCTGATCGGAAGGCTCGACGCCGGCACCTCCTTTGTCCTCACCGTCACCGCTGCCACCAAGCGGCCCGTGCAGCTGCGCTTCGACGCGCTGCCGAACACGGACACGCTGGCAGGGGCCCTCGACGAGGCGGTCCCCGCCGACCTTTACCACAACGACATCCACGGGCTGCCGGCCTGGCGCAGGGACATGACCTACCGATTGGCCGAGGAGATCCGTGCCGAGCTCGCTGCCCCTGCAGGGGCTCCCGGGTTCCGGGTCTCCGGCGACTTCTGGCCGCCGTCGGACCGTGGACACGACGCCCAGGGACTTTACCCACAGCAGGAAGGGGCCTGATCATGGCCATTGAGATCAACGGCGTATCGGCTGGGATTGCGCCGCGCCCCGGCCAGTGCTTGCGCACCTTCCTGCGGGAGCAAGGCAACCTCGGCGTCAAGAAGGGCTGCGACGGCGGCGACTGCGGAGCCTGCACGGTGCACGTGGACGGCACTCCAGTGCACAGCTGCATCTACCCCGCCATCCGGGCAGAGGGGCACGCTGTCACCACTATCGAGGGTCTGGCTTTAACTGTAGGCGACGGCGCGGAGCTCCACCCTGTCCAGCAGCAGTTTATGGAGCGGCAGGGCTTCCAGTGCGGGTTCTGTACCGCGGGCATGGTGATGACGGCCGCAACGTTCGACGACGAACAGACGGAGAACCTGCCCCGGAACCTCAAGGGAAACCTCTGCCGCTGCACCGGATACCGGGCCATCTCCGACGCAGTCTGCGGACAGGCCGGCCATCCCGATCCGAAAGGGCAGGGCTCAGGGATAGCGGGAGCAGGGCAGCCGGATCCCGAGCCCGGGCAGCTGGGCGACGACGTCCCCGCACCTGCCAGCCGGGCAGTGGTTACCGGCACCGCCCGCTACACCCTGGACGTTCCGGCAGACCAGCTGCAGGGCCTGCTCCACCTCAAACTCCTGCGCTCGCCGCACGCGCACGCCCGGGTGCTGTCCATCAACACTGACGCCGCGATGAAGGTCCCCGGCGTGCTGGCCGTCTTCACCCACCAGGACGCTCCGGAACAGCTGTTTTCAACCGCCCAGCACGAACTGTTTACCGATGACCCTGACGACACGCGTGTGCTCGATGACGTGGTGAGGTTCCGGGGCCAGCGCGTTGCCGCGGTGGTGGCTGAAACAGTAGCCGCCGCCGAAGCTGGAGTGCGGGCACTGGAAGTTGAATACCAGGAACTGCCCGCTGTCTTTACACCGCAGGATGCACTGGTCCCCGGTGCGCCGCTGGTGCACGGGGACAAGGAGGGACCGGTGTCGCGCATTTCCCGCCCGGAACGCAACGTGGTGGCCGAGCTGCACTCCGAACTGGGGAGCGTGGCCGAGGGCTTCGCCCAGGCCGACTTCATCCACGAACAGACGTACCAAACCCAACGCGTCCAGCACGTTGCCCTGGAAACCCACGCGGCCATCGCGTCGGTGGACAGCGAGGGACGCCTTCAGGTCCGCACCTCCAGCCAGGTTCCCTTCTTGGTCCGGCGCACCCTGTGCCGGGTCTTCAAGCTTCCTGAAGAGCAGGTCCACGTGGTGGCTGGCCGGGTGGGCGGCGGTTTTGGCGGCAAGCAGGAAGTCCTGACCGAGGACATCGCGGCGCTCGCGGCCCTGAAATTAGGCCGGCCGGTCCAGCTCGAATTGACCAGGACCGAGCAGTTCACCGCCACCACCACGCGGCATCCGTTCACCATCAAACTCCGCGCCGGCACCAGTAATGACGGCCGGCTGACAGCCCTGGAACTGGATGTCCTGACCAACACCGGCGCCTACGGCAACCACGGGCCGGGTGTGATGTTCCACGGCTGCGGCGAATCCTTGAGCGTCTACAACTGCGCCAACAAAAAGGTGGACGCCCACGCGATGTACACCAACACGGTTCCGGCCGGGGCCTTCCGCGGCTACGGGCTGAGCCAGATGATCTTCGCCATCGAATCCGCCATGGACGAGCTCGCGGCTGGCATCGGGATGGATCCCTCGGAATTCCGCCGCCGGAACATGGTGCGCGAAGGCGACCGGATGCTGTCCACCCAGCCGGACCCCGAGGAGGACGTCCACTATGGGAGCTACGGGCTGGACCAATGCCTGGACCTCGTCCGGGACGCACTGGCCCGCGGCCGCGAGCGTTACCGGGCCGCCGGCCTGGACGAACTGGGGCCGGACTGGCTCACAGGCGAGGGGACGGCGCTGTCCATGATTGACACCGTGCCCCCGCGCGGCCACTTTGCCCACTCCAGGCTCCGGCTCCTGCCGGACGGGACGTACCAGGCTGACGTCGGAACCGCCGAGTTCGGCAACGGCACCACCACCGTCCACGCGCAACTGGCGGCCACGGCGCTGTCCACGGAAGCGGCACGGGTAGCGGTGCGTCAATCCGATACCGACCTGGTGGAGCACGATACCGGTGCGTTCGGTTCGGCCGGGACGGTGGTTGCCGGAAAGGCAACGCTGGCCGCCGCCGAGGAACTGGCCGTGCGGATCCGCGCTTTCGCGGCGGGGATCCACCAGACGCAGGCGTCCGCGTGCGTCCTTGACGGCGACGCCGTCATCATCGACGGAGCGTCCGTGGCACTGGCTGAACTTGCGCGGGCGGCTGCGGAAGCCGGCGTCGAACTCGCAGCGGAAGGGCGCTGGGGCGGGACGCCGAGATCCGTGGCCTTCAACGTGCACGGCTTCCGGGTAGCGGTGAACCGCGGCACCGGCGAGCTGAAAATCCTGCAGAGCGTGCAGGCGGCGGACGCCGGCGTGGTGGTGAACCCGCGCCAGTGCCGCGGCCAGATCGAGGGCGGGATTGCGCAGGCCATCGGTGCGGCTCTGTATGAGGAGGTGGTGGTTGACGACGCCGGCCGGGTCACCACGGACATCCTGAGGCAGTACCACATCCCCACCTTTGCGGACGTGCCGCGCAGCGAAGTGTACTTCGCGGACACCAACGACAAGCTGGGGCCGCTGGGTGCCAAGTCCATGAGCGAAAGCCCCTTCAATCCGGTGGCGCCGGCCTTGGCGAACGCCATCCGCAACGCCACCGGGGTGCGCTTCGCTGCACTGCCCATTGCGCGGGACAAGATCTACCTGGGACTCAAGGAAGCGGGGCTGGTACCCAACCTGCAGCGCTCAGCCATCTGAGGATCAACGTGCGGGCCCGTGCGGCGGCGGCATCATCGGCGCGGCGGGGGCCGTAAGATTCCAGCGGCTGCGCAGCCACACCATATAGTCGAGGGATGGAACATCGGATTTTAGGCAAGACCGGACGGAACATCTCCATCGTGGGGCTGGGAACCTGGCAGCTTGGCGCGGATTGGGGCAATGTGGACCCGGCGCAGGCACAGGCAATCCTGGCTGCTTCCGTTGAAGCGGGAGTGAATTTCTTTGACACCGCCGACGTCTATGGTGACGGCAGGAGCGAGCAGGCTATCGGCAAGTTCCTCGCAGACAACCCGGGGCTGGACATCACGGTAGCCACGAAGATGGGCCGCCGCGTGGACCAGAAGCCGGAGCACTATACGCTGGCCAACTTCCGCCAATGGGTGGACCGGTCACGGAAGAACCTGGGCACCGACACCCTGGACCTGGTCCAGCTGCACTGCCCGCCCACTGCGGTATACAGCAACGCCGAAGTCTATGACGCCCTGGACACCTTGGTGTCCGAGGGCGCCATCCGCAACTACGGCGTCAGCGTGGAGCGCACCGACGAGGCCCTGGAAGCAATCCGCCACGAGGGGACGGCCTCCGTCCAGATCATCCTGAATGCTTTCCGGCTCAAGCCCCTGGATGAGGTCCTTCCGGCGGCGAAGGCAGCCAACGTGGGCATCATTGCGCGTGTGCCGCTCGCGTCCGGCCTGCTCTCCGGCAAATACACCAAAGAGACCACCTTCGCCGAGAACGACCACCGGAACTACAACCGCAACGGCGACTCCTTCGACGTCGGCGAAACGTTCTCGGGCGTGGACTACGAGCTGGGGCTGAAGGCCGTGAAGGAGTTCGAGCAGTTGGTTCCGGCCGGCGCCAGCACTGCCCAGGCGGCCATCGCCTGGATCGCGGCGCAGGACGGCGTCACCACGGTGATCCCCGGGGCACGCAACGTTGAGCAGGCGGCGGCGAATGCTGCCGCGGCATCCGTGGGCGTCACTGAAGAGTTCGACGGCGGCGTCCGCTGGATCTACGACCACTACTTCCGCGAGGCCATCCACCCGCGCTGGTAGCGGAAGGGGTCTCCGGGGCCAGGCGCACGTCGGGGGCGAGGAGGTGACCGGTGACCAAGCGGTCGGATTATCGGGCTGTGCTGGAATCGCTCCCGCCGGGGCAATGGGTGGCCTACCTCGGCGCCGAGTCAGGGCTGCCCGGCCCCCGCGGCAACATCGAACTGGCTGAGGCGTTCGGCGACGTGGCGGATCCTGACCTGATCCGCCTGTTCGCCCAGAGTCCGGACGAGTACCTTGCCGTGTGTGGCGCCGTCGGCTTCGGCCGCCTGGTTGCTGAAGGCGATCCGGACGCTGCCGAAAGCCTGAGGGTGCTGGCCGAAGACGACCGTTGGCGGGTCCGTGAGGGCGTTGCCATGGCCCTCCAGCGGCTGGGGGATGCGGACATGCCGGCGTTGTGGGCTTTAACGGAACAATGGCTGGACGATGGACCCTTGGTGCAGCGCGCCATAGCGGCCGGGATCTGCGAACCCCGCCTGCTCCGCGCGCCGGAAGATGCAGCCAAGGCCGTGGAGGTCCTCGAGCTGATCACGGCTTCAGTCGAAGGAACGGATCCGGCGTCGCGGCGGGCGGAACAGTTCCGCGTGCTGCGCCAGGGGCTCGGCTACTGCTGGAGCGTCGCCGTGGCCGCCTGGCCGGCCACGGGCTTCCCGCGCCTGGAGAGATGGGCAGCCAGCCAGGACAAGGACGTGCGCTGGATCGTGCGCGAAAACCTCCGAAAGGCCCGCCTGGCCAAGGCGGACGCCCCGGCAGCGGACCGCGTGGCCGCCATCCTGAATCACTCCGAAGCATGACCGGCTCTGCCATCGGCGCCTTTATAGACCGGCTGGCGACGGTGGAAACAGGGACTGATTGCAACAACTTTTTTGACCCTGCAGTTCCGGAGAACGCACTGCGCCGTTGGAACCTGGAGCTTTACCTCGAGGAGATGCTGGACCGCTCGCCCAAGGTGCTGCTGCTGGGCGAGGCCCCGGGTTTCAGGGGTATGAGGATCACCGGGGTTCCGTTCACCAACCGCACCATGTTCCAGGGGCCGGCCAACAGCTTCGGCCTGTTCGGCCCGGGCAAGGGCTACTCGCTGCCGCCGGAGGCCGCGGAGGTCGCGGCCGAGCCCACGGCGACCGTGATGTGGGAAGTCCTGGCCGAACTGCAGTTCCTGCCCCTGCTGTGGAGTGCGTGCCCCTGGCATACCCATCTTCCTGGGAAGCCGCAGTCCAGCCGGACGCCGACGGTTGCCGACGCCAGGCTCGGGATCTCGTTCTGGCAGTCGCTCGCGGAGCTGTTCAGCATTAAAACAGTGGTGGCCGTAGGCAACGTGGCACACCGCAGCCTGCTGTCCAGTGGAATGGAGGTGCCAAAAGTCCGGCACCCCTCCCACGGCGGAAGAACCGGTTTCAAGCAGGGCCTGGAGGAGCTGTTAAGCACCGGGGTGATCCGCCGCTAACCCAGGAGGTACAGCTGCGCCGGCGTGTCAACATCCAGTCCGCTGGAGAGGTCGCTGCAGTCCACCTCGTCCACCAGCTCCGGATGGGCCCGTAGGAAGCCGCGCGCCCCGGCGTCGCCCGTTACTGTGACGGCCACGCGGTCCCGGAGCCCGGCGTCGATGACCAGCGGATGCCCCCGGCGGCGGCCTTGGTCGTAAGCGGCTGCGGTGATCCGGCCAGGACGGTGGGCTGCAAGCAGCCGCTCCACCGTCCGGGTGGTTATGCCCGGCTGGTCGACGAGGGCGACCATCAGATGGTCACGGGGATCGGCAAAGGTGTTGCCGAGCAGGAGGGAACTGCCCATCCCTGACGCCCATTCATGGTTCACGACGGTCCGGTAGCGGTCCAGTTCGGCGACGGCCTCGACGTCCCGGGCACCTGCCCCCAGGACCACCACAACCTCCCGGCAGCCGCCGCCGAGCAGCGCCCCGGCGACCGATTCCACGAGCGGCCGGCCGTGATACGGAAGCAGGGCCTTGGGGCCTTTGCCCAGCCTGGTGCCGGCGCCGGCCGCGAGCACAATCCCCGTGGTCCTGGTGGCATCCGTGTTCCCCATAGCTGCACCTTAGCGGAGTTCCTGTCCCTCTAGGCGTCGCCGCCTGCCCCTCCGGTGGTGCCGGCTCTGACGTCCAGTAGCTTGTACCGGTCCATGGCGTACGACGGCGCGCCCTCCTCCACTTCACCCCTCGCCGCGAGCATTTGCAGCGCTTTCACGACGATGGAGTGGATATCGATCTTGAAGAAGCGGCGGGCTGCGGCGCGGGTGTCGGAGAAGCCGAAGCCGTCGGCGCCGAGGGTGGCGAATTCGTTGGGGACGAACTGGCGGATCTGGTCCGGGACTGCCTTCATGTAGTCGGACACGGCGACGACGGGGCCGGTGGCGCCTTCGAGTTGTTGGGTGACGAACGGGACACGGGCGGGCTGGCCGGGGTTGAGGAAGGCTTCCTCTTCGGCGGCGAGGCCGTCGCGGCGCAGTTCGTTCCAGGAGGTGACGGACCAGACGTCGGCGGAGACACCCCAGTCGTCGGCGAGGAGCTGCTGTGCTTCCAGCGCCCAGGGCACCGAAACGCCGGAGGCGAGGATCTGGGTCCCGGGACCGTCGATCTTTGCCGGGTTGAGCAGGTAGATGCCCTTGATGACGCCCTCGACGTCAAGCTCTTCGGGTTCGGCGGGCTGGGTGATCGGCTCGTTGTAGACCGTGAGGTAGTACATGACGTTTTTGTCGGGCGCAGTTCCGGTTCCGCCCTCCCCGTACATGCGTTCCAGGCCGTCGCGGATGATGTGGCCCATTTCGTAGCCGTAGGCGGGGTCGTAGGTGACCACGGCCGGGTTGGTGGAGGCCAGGAGCGGGGAGTGGCCGTCGGCGTGCTGGAGGCCTTCGCCGGTGAGGGTGGTCCGGCCTGCGGTGGCGCCGATGATGAAGCCGCGGGTCATCTGGTCCGCTGCTGCCCAGAAGGCGTCGCCGGTGCGCTGGAAGCCGAACATGGAGTAGAACACGTAGACCGGGACCAGGGGCACGCCGTGGGTGGCGTAGGCGGTGCCGGCGGCGGTGAACGCTGCCACGGCGCCGGCTTCGTTGATGCCGGGGTGGATCAGCTGCCCGGCGGGGGATTCCTTGTAGGCCAGGACCAGGTCACGGTCCACCGAGAGGTAGTTCTGGCCCTTGGGGTTGTAGATCTTCGCGGTGGGGAAGAACGCGTCCATGCCGAAGGTGCGTGCCTCATCCGGGATGATCGGGGCAATGTGCTTGCCGAACTCCTTGTCCCGCATCAGGTCCTTGAGCAACCGCACGAACGCCATGGTGGTGGCGGCCTGCTGCTTGCCCGAACCCCGCTTGGCCACCTCGTAGGACTTCGCATCCGGCAGGGTGATCTGGGCGTGCTTGCTGCGGCGCTCGGGTACCGACCCGCCCAGCGCTGCCCGGCGCTCCAGCATGTACTGGATCTCGGGTGCATCGTTGCCGGGGTGGTAGTACGGCGGCTGGTACGGGTCTTTTTCGAGCTGCTCATCCGTGACCGGAATCCGCAGGTGGTCGCGGAACTTCTTCAGGTCATCGAGGGTGAGTTTTTTCATCTGGTGGGTCGCGTTGCGGCCCTCGAAGTGGGGCCCGAGTCCGTAGCCTTTGACGGTTTTGGCGAGGATGACGGTGGGTTTGCCCTTGAATTCGGTGGCGGCCTTGTACGCGGCATAAACCTTGCGGTAGTCGTGGCCGCCGCGTTTGAGGTTCCAGATCTGGTCATCGGTGAGGTCCGCGACGAGGTCCTTGGTGGCCGGGTCCTTGCCGAAGAAGTGTTCGCGGACGAACCCGCCGGATTCGGCCTTGTAGGTCTGGTAGTCCCCGTCGGGGGTTTCGTTCATGATCTTCACCAGCGACCCGTCGGTGTCGCGGGACAGGAGGTCATCCCATTCCCGGCCCCAGACGACCTTGATCACGTTCCAGCCCGCGCCGCGGAAGAACGCTTCGAGTTCCTGCATGATCTTGCCGTTGCCGCGCACCGGCCCGTCCAGGCGCTGGAGGTTGCAGTTGATCACGAAGTTCAGGTTGTCCAGGTTCTCGTTCGCGGCGAGCTGGAGCAGGCCGCGGGATTCGGGCTCGTCCATTTCCCCGTCGCCCAGGAACGCCCAGACCTGCTGGTCGGAGGTGTCTTTCAGGCCCCGGTTGTGCAGGTACCGGTTGGACTGGGCCTGGTAGATCGCGTTCATCGGCCCGATGCCCATGGACACGGTGGGGAATTCCCAGAACTGCGGCATCAGCCGCGGGTGCGGGTAGGAGGACAGGGCATGGCCCTCGCGGGACTTTTCCTGCCGGAACCCGTCCAGGTCCTCCTCGGAGAGCCGGCCTTCCATAAACGCCCGGGCGTACATGCCGGGGGAGGCGTGGCCCTGGAAGAACACCTGGTCCCCGCCGCCGGGGGCATCCTTGCCGCGGAAGAAGTGGTTGAACCCGACCTCGTACAGGGTCGCAGCACCGGCGTAGGTGGAAATGTGTCCGCCGACGCCGATGTTCGGCCGCTGGGACCGGTGGACCATCACCGCGGCGTTCCACCGCATGTACGCCCGGTACCGGCGCTCGTATTCCTCGTTGCCCGGGAACTCTGCTTCCTGGTCCACCGGGATCGTGTTCACATAATCGGTGGTGGTCACCATCGGCACGCCCACGCTCTGCGCACCCGCGCGCTGCAGCAGGCTCCGCATGATGTATTGGGCACGCTCGGTGCCCTGTTCCCTGATCAGCGAATCCAGGGACTCAACCCACTCGGCGGTCTCTTCCGGATCACGATCAGGCAGCTGGTTAGTCAACCCGCTGAGGATATGGGAGGTATCTTCTCCTGCAGCCATGGCAGCCTCATTTCGTCGTTGAATACTAGGCACTCTTTCTCATATTACGAGAAAACTATTTCGCTTAGTGAGATTAGCTAGACTAGGTGGAATGGTCAATTGTGACCGCGAGAAGGAGAGTGGAATGGGAAGCACGCAGAAGCAGCAGGGCCGGATCGCAGTGGTCACCGGAGCGGGTTCCGGCATCGGCCGGGCGGTCGCCCGCCTCCTCCTGGCCGACGGCTACGCCGTTGCCCTCGCCGGCCGGCGCGAACAGCAGCTGGTGGAGACGGCGGACGGCCATCCGCATGCCCTTCCGGTCACCTGTGACGTCACCCGGCCCGACGACGTCGAGCACCTTTTCCAGGCCACCCGCCAGAGGTGGGGGCGGGTGGACCTGCTGTTCAACAACGCCGGCGTTTTTGGTCCGGCGGCCAGCGTGGACGAGATCTCGCTGGCCGACTGGGACGCTACCCTCGCGGTAAACCTGACGGGGTCCATGCTCTGCGCCGCGGCCGCCGTCCGCGCCATGAAGGCGCAGGATCCGCAGGGCGGCCGGATCATCAACAACGGTTCCATCTCCGCGCACTCGCCGCGCCCACGGACGGTGGCCTACGCCGTTACGAAGCACGCCATGACCGGGCTGACCAAAAGCATCGAACTGGACGGGCGGGGGTTCGGCATCACCTGCGGACAGATCGACATCGGCAACACGGCCACGGAGATCATGGACACCATCGGCGTGGGCGCGGGGGCGCTCCAGGCCGACGGCAGCCGCCGGGTTGAGCCCACTTTCCCGGTGGAGGATGCTGCCCGCGCGGTCCTGATGATGGCCAACATGCCGCCGTCGGCAAGTGTGGGGTCCGTGGTGATCACCGCGGCGGGCATGCCGTTCATCGGCCGCGGCTGACCCCTGGGGCGCAAAACTCCCGCGCTACAGCGGAAGGAGGGCCGAGAGGTCCGCGCGCAGGCCTGAGGCGGCCACCCTGCCGGCCGCGACTGCCTCCGCCCAGTTCAACTGCCCGGTGGCCATCGCAAGCCAGGTGGCGGCGTCGCACTCAATCACGTTGGGCGGTGTTCCGCGGGTATGGCGGGGCCCTTCCACGCATTGCGTGACGCCGAAAGGCGGCACGCGCACCTCCACCGAGTTCCCCGGCGCCCGCGCGGTGACTTCCTCCAGGGTGTACCGCACCGCGGTGGCCAGGACGGCCCGCGGAACGGGAGGAACGTCCGACGACGGCCCGGCAGCATTCCGCCATGCCTCCACCGCCGCAGCGCCTTCCTGGGGGTCAATACGACGGCGGGCTACAGGCATGTTTGCGCGTTCTTTCTTCCAGGCATGAATGGCAAAGGCAGTTGGAGGAAAACCTAGTCGAGGAGCGCGGAAACTGCCGGGCCAAGACGGATCTGGCCAACAGGTTTTCCGCCGCCGAGCACCGGCTCCACCACTTTCTCGAGGACGCTGGCAACCCCCGGAATCTCCACGGCGCCGGCAGCAGCAAGGAGGGTCAGGGCCACCAGGGAAGTGGCACGGACATTCCCGTCCAATATTTTGACGGCCACGGAAACGCCCTGTGGCGTGGCCATGGCGAGGACACCTTCGGCACCAACCTTGGCAATAATCTCCAATTCGTCCATCACCAGGGTGTTGGGCTCGCCTCGGCCTTGCACTGCCCATGGGTAATCAAGCATTGATGTTGCGATGGTGGCGGCCCTGGCGTTGAAGCTCTGGTCGCCGGGCGCCTTGGCCAGCTGTGAGAAACCCCGGGCCAGGCCCTTCAACGAGACGGCGGCCACCGGCGCGCCGCACCCGTCGATTCCCAGGTGGGCTATCTTTTCGCCCGTGTACTCCTCAATAACGCTGCAGACCCGTTGCTGCAGCGGATGATTGGGCTCCAGGTAGCTGTGGGTATCCCAGCCGTTTTCGGTGCAGGCCCACAGGAAGGCGGCGTGCTTTCCCGAACAGTTGAACGCCAGCTTTGATTTGCCGCGTTCGGACCGCACCAGCCAGTTCCGGGCTGTTTCATCCTGCGGCCACCCCTCCGGGCACTGCAGCTGGTCCTCGCGAACCCCGGCCGCCTTCAGCATGCCGGACACCACGTCCATATGGTCCAGTGAACCCACGTGGCTCGCGCACGCCAAGGCCACCTGTGCACCCCGGAGGGGGACGCCGGACTGCATCGAGGCCAGTGCCTGGAACGGTTTTAAGGCGGACCTGGCGAAGATCGGTGTGTTGATGTCGCCAAGCTCTGTGACAACTGACCCGTCCGCTGCAAGCAGTACGGCCGAGCCGATGTGCCGGGACTCCACAAAGCCGCTGCGCTCGATCACGGCCAGTTCGACGGCGGAGTCCACGGTAAAGGTGGCATGCGGGTTATGCGGCATGTTGCCAGTCTATGGGCCTGCATCCCGGATACCCGGCTACTCCACGGTGACCATCACCGACTGCCAGCCGGAGGCGCCGTCAGGAACGGGATCCGCCCGCTGCTCGGTCTGCACCTCGCCGGTGCCGTCCGTGGCACGGACTTTGAGGTAGTGCGGGCCGGGCGTGGCGTCCCACTCATAGGACCATTGGCGCCAGGTGACCAGGGACGCTTCAGCGGAGAGGTCCACTTCCACCCAGTCCGCGTTGTCGATCTGGAGCTCCACCTTGGTGATGCCCCGGGTCTGGGCCCAGGCGGTGCCGCCTACGGCCACCTTCCCCGGGGGTACCTTCGCGAAGGACCGGGGAACATCCAGCCGCGCCATGGTCTTGATGGGCCCCCGCTCGGACCACCCGCGCTCGGTCCAGTAGGCCTTGTTGTCCGCGAACCGTGTCACTTCGAGGTCCACCACCCACTTGGTGGCGGAGACGAATCCGTACAGGCCCGGAACCACCATCCGCACCGGGTAGCCGTGCTCGAGGGGCAGCGGCTCGCCGTTCATCCCGATCGCCAGCATGGCGTCGCGGCCGTCCTGCAGGACCTCCAGCGGTGTGGACGCGCTGAAGCCGTCAATGGAAGTGGAGAGCACCATGTCCGCCCCGTCCTTGGGCCTGGCCCGTGCCAGCACCTCACGGATGGGCAGGCCGAGCCATTTGGCGTTGCCGGCGAGGTTGCCACCCACGGGATTGGAGACACAGGTGAGCGTGACGTGCGATTCGATCAGGTCGGCGTCGAGCAGGTCCCGGAAGGTGAGCCTCACTTCTTCTTCCACCAGCCCGTGCACCCGCAGCTCCCACTCGTCGGCGTTGATTTCAGGGACGCTCAGGGCAGTATCGATGCGGTAGAACTCACCGTTGGGGGTCAGCCACGCAGGCACGCCCGGCACCTGGGATTGGACGCCTGCCGGAAGGGCGGCAGCTGCGTTGGCCGGTGCAGGCAGTTGCAGCGCCTCCCGCGCCTGGGCGATGTTGCTGCGGGCCGCGCCCAGGAGCCGGCCTCCCGTCGCGGCGATGCCGGCAGCAGCCGCGGTGATCCCGGCGGCGGCGAAGAAGCGGCGGCGGGTGGCGCCGCCCGGCACGGCAGAGCCTGTAGTGCCCGCCGGCGCTTCGGGCCACGCCTTCAAGCCCCTCAAACGGGCCACCAGGAGCCGCAGCACAATCAGGCCGGCAATGGTTCCCACAACGGACGGTATGGCATCCGCCGGCCCTACGCCCGCCCGGGTGACCACGCTGGCCACGATGACCGCGCCCATGAACAGGACCCCCAGCACGCCCAGTGCCCACCGCCGGTAAGCCAGCACGCCCAGCACGCACGCCAGGACCGCAATGGTCAGGCCCATGCCCACAAAAAGTGCGGCCTTGTCGTTGGTGCCGAACGTGGCGATCGCGAAGTCCTTCATCCATGACGGCGTGAAGTCGATGAAGGTGGAGCCCAGTGCAAACACAGGGGTGGCGCGGGCCGTAAAAAACGCTCCAACCAGCTCGGCCACGGCAAGCACGACGGCGGCCGCCACCACTCCTGCCAGCGCGGCCATGGCAGGGGAATCCTTGAGCAAGTTGCGAAGCTTTTCCATGCCATGGATTCGGAGCGGACCGCTCCCTGGATTGTTTTGACGGGGCTGACACAGCTTAGGAGCGGGCAGGGTGCACAAAGTACCCTTGGAGACTGTGAAGGTACTCGTCATCGGCCCCGGAGGCCGCGAACACGCCATTGTCCGCTCCCTGCTCGCCGACCCCAACGTGTCCGAGGTCCACGCAGCCCCCGGCAATGCCGGCATCAGCAAGCTGGTCCCCACCCACAGGATCAACGGCAACGATCCCGAAGCCGTTGCCGCCCTGGCCGCCAAGCTCGCCGTTGACCTGGTGGTGGTGGGGCCTGAGGCGCCGCTCGCAGCAGGTGTTTCCGACGCCGTCCGCAGCGCCGGGATCCCGGTGTTCGGCCCCAGCAAGGCCGCAGCCCAACTCGAGGCTTCCAAGGCATTCGCCAAGGAGGTCATGGCGGAAGCGGGCGTCCCCACGGCCATGGCCATGGTGGCCACCAATCCAGACGAAGCCGCATCAGCCCTGGACACCTTCGGCGCACCCTATGTGGTGAAGGACGACGGGCTGGCGGCCGGCAAGGGCGTAGTGGTCACGAAGAACCGGGACGAAGCCATTGCCCACGCACAGTCCTGCTTCGATGCCGGCGGCTCCGTGGTGATAGAGGAGTTTCTCGACGGCCCGGAGGTTTCCCTCTTTGTCCTTTGCGACGGCCAGAACACCGTGCCGTTGTCCCCGGCACAGGACTTCAAACGGATCTTTGACAACGACGAAGGACCCAACACCGGCGGCATGGGCGCCTACACCCCGCTCGAGTGGGCTCCCGAAGGCCTCGTGCAGGAAGTCATTGACCGCGTGGCCCAGCCCACCGTCAACGAGATGGCCCGCCGCGGCACCCCCTTTGTGGGCGTGCTGTTCGTGGGGCTGGCCCTCACCTCGCGCGGCACCCGCGTGATCGAATTCAACGTCCGCTTCGGCGACCCCGAAACCCAGGCCGTGCTGGCACGGCTCCAGACCCCCCTCGGTGCCCTGCTGATGGCAGCCGCCAAGGGCGAACTGGACAAGGCGGAAGAGCTGCGCTGGGCGAAGGAAACTGCTGTCGCCGTCGTCGTCGCTTCCGAGAACTACCCCGGTACTCCTCGCACCGGTGACCGCATCCGCGGGCTGAAGAAGGTGGAGGAACTCGAAGGCGTGCACGTGATCCACGCGGGGACCTCCTTTGACGAGGACGGCAAGGTGATCTCCGCGGGCGGGCGTGTCCTCGCCGTCGTTGCGGTGGGCAGCGACCTGGTGGAGGCGCGTGAAAAGGCGTACGACGGCGTGGAACTGGTTCAGCTTGAAGGCTCGCAGTTCCGCACAGATATTGGCCGCAAGGCCGCGCGCGGCGAGATCAGGGTATCGTCCGGCGCAACCGGATCCCTGCCGATAACGAAGGCGAAGGCATAGCATGAGCGAAACTCCCGCAGCACGCGGATTGAGCACCGGCACCCTGGACCTGCCGGGCTGGAAGCATGTCTACTCCGGCAAGGTGCGCGACCTTTATGAGCCCGCCGACGATTCCATCATCGAACGGGTGGGCCAGGAGTGCGTGCTGGTGGTGGCCAGCGACCGCATCAGCGCCTTCGACCACGTCCTGGCCAGCGAGATTCCGGACAAGGGGCGCATCCTCACCCAGTTGAGCCTCTGGTGGTTCGACCAGCTGGACGTGGAGCACCACGTGCTGGCCTCCACCGTGGAGGCCGGGGTGCCGGCGGCTGTGGAAGGCCGGGCCATGATCTGCAAGAAGCTGGACATGTTCCCGGTGGAGTGCATCGCCCGCGGCTACCTCACCGGATCCGGCCTGCAGGAATACCGCGCGTCCGGAACCGTCTGCGGCATCCCGTTGCCGGAGGGCCTGGTGGACGGTTCGCGGCTGGAGCGCCCCATCTTCACGCCGTCCGCGAAGGCTGAGGTGGGCAAGCATGACGAGAACATCACCTACGACGCCGTTGTGGCCATGGTGGGTGACGACATCGCTGGCCGCCTGAGCGAACTCACTTTGAAGATCTATGCCACTGCGGAGGCAACCGCCCGGGAGCGCGGGATTATCCTCGCCGATACCAAGGTGGAGTTCGGCTACGACGCCGTCTCGGGTTCCATCACCCTTGGTGATGAAGTGCTGACCCCGGACTCCTCGCGGTTCTGGGACGCCGCCACGTACCAGCCGGGACGGGCACAGCCCTCCTACGACAAGCAGTACGTCCGGGACTGGCTCACATCCGCCGAATCGGGCTGGGACAGGTCAACGGACACGCCTCCCCCGGCGCTGCCGGAAGAGGTCGTTTCCCGCACCCGCAGCCGCTACGTTGAGGCGTACGAGAAACTGACCGGGAAAAGCTTCGCCTGACTGATGCCCCACTTGTACGGAGCCCCAGCGGCTCCGGCAAGTGGCGTGCAGCTTAGGCCGTGGCGGCCGCGGCCCGCCGCTGGGCCAGCCGGATTTCCAGCACCGCGTCCAGGGCCTGCTGGACACGGTCCGCTGCTCCTGCCGCGCTGAAGGCCTTCTGGGCTTCCTCAAGGTGGACCAGTGCTTCGTCGGCTTCGCCGGCAGCTTTCAGGGACTTGCCCAGGAGAAGTGAAACCTCGCCTGCCGTGTGCTTGGCGAGGGCGTCGCGTTCAGCGTGGATTTCCCTCAGCTTTTCGACGGCGGCAACAATGTCCCCGGTCAGGTACAGCCAGCGGGCGCGGATGAAGGCGACCTCCAGCTCGTCGCTTTTGGTTCCGCCGACGATGGAGAAGGCGAGCTCTGCCCGTTCGATGGAGGACAGGGTCTCGGGCTCGACAATTCCCGACGACAGGCGGACTGCTGCGGACGCCTTGTTGAACCGCGCCCAGAGCTCGATGTCGTTGGCAGGGGAGAGAAGCTTGGCTGCACGCTCGTGGTGCTTGACCCCTTCGGCGTAGTCATGCCGCATGAAGGCGACGTTGCCAATAACCCAGGCCACCTCTCCGGCCAGCTGCGACATCGCGTGTTCGTCCACCTGTTCGTAAAGGGCCATACAGTACTTCCAGGCTTCGTCGAGCCGCCCGCTTTCAGCCAGTGCTCCAATGAGAATCCGGTGGGCGCCAATGAGCACGGTTGAATTGCGCGGCAATTTAGCTGAAAGTTCTACAGCTTCCAGCCCATGCTGGACCGCCACGGCCAGTTGCCCCTGTCCGTGGCAGACGGCCGCCAACATTTGCCGCGCCCGTACACCCAATCCCACTGATTCTGTCGCCATGGGGTGCTCGAGCAGCCGCTCGACGATCTTCTGGCATTCGAGCAGTTCGCCTTGCTTCATCAGGCACTCGGCCTGCATATAGGTCATGTTCCACCAGGCGCTGGTGTTTTTGCCCTCCAGCGCAATTTGCGCTGCAGTGGCAGCGTGGCTGGCGGCCAAAGGGTAGTCACGCAGATCCCAGGCCTGGCGGGCGTAAAGGCCGGCCAGAACGTACTCTGCGTCACTGACGGTAATTGGCTGGCTCCAGGCTTCCAGGGCCTTTGGCGCCAATTCGAGGCGCCGCGCCAGTTCCTCGATGACCTCGGCCGTCGGTTCCCTCCGACCGGTCTCAAGCAATGAAATATAGCTGGGTGAATACAGGTCTTTGCCCAGTTCGGCCTGTGTTAGTCCCCGTTCGAGCCGCTCCGCCCGGAGCTTCTCCCCGAATCCGTTGCCCACGGGATTTCCTCCTCTTCCGGACAGTCAGTTGACGAATGCTTGACAGTCTCTGTGGAAAACATTTTACAATGGGTGTCAACAAGGACAGTGCTGGCTTTGTAACGAATCCGACTCGTATTGAGGAACTCATATGTTGAAGAAAATTGCTGCTGCCGCCGTGCTGGCGGGGGCGCTGGCATTTTCCGCAGCGGCTCCGGCCGTACTGTCTGCAGGTTCGCTGGCTGACAACTCTCAGACTTCCGTAGCCATTGGGAACTGGCCTGATCCGGCTTCCCAGAAGGTTAAGAAGGAAAAGAGCAACGACACCACGGTCACATACATCGGTAACTGGCCTGATCCTGCGTAACCAGCTTCCTCATCACAGGAGGCGAGGGAGGCCCCGGAGCAACTGCTTCGGGGCCTTTCCCTTTACCAAAAAGTTATCTCTCGCTGTGACCGCCAGGCAGCGCAAAAGAGGGCCTCCCGTGGGAGACCCTCTTCCGCTTTTTGGTCGGGATGACAGGATTTGAACCTGCGACCTCTTCGTCCCGAACGAAGCGCGCTACCAAGCTGCGCTACATCCCGATCCGCTGCAAAAGCAACTTTACAAGGATAGCCGATGCTGGTCCCCGATGCGAAATCCTGAAAGCCCTCGGGTTTCCCCCTGTCAGACCAGCGAGTCCTTCCACGCACCATGCAGGTCCGCGAAACGTCCGCCGCCGCCGATCAGCTCCGCAGGTGAGCCATCCTCGACGATCCGGCCGCCGTGCACTACCAGTACCCGGTCAGCAGTTTCCACTGTGGACAGCCGGTGCGCGATGATCAGTGCTGTCCTGCTGGCCGCGTCCGTCCCCGCCAGAAGGCTGGCCAGCCCGTGCTGCACCAGCCTCTCCGAGGGGATGTCCAGTGAGGACGTGGCCTCATCCAGGATCAGCACGGCCGGGCGGGCCAGGAAGGCCCGGGCGAAACTGATGAGCTGGCGCTGCCCGGACGATACACGGCCGCCCCGCTTATTGACATCAGTGTCATATCCTTCGGGAAGTTCCAGGATGAAGCCATGCGCGCCCACCGCCTTCGCTGCTTCCTCGATTTCGGCGCGCGATGCCTCCGGCCGGCCCAAGGCGATGTTGTCCGCAACGGAACCGCTGAACAGGAAGGCCTCCTGGGTGACCATCACGATGTTCCGCCTCAGGTCGGTGGTGCTGAGGTTGCGCAGATCCACGCCGTCGAGGGTCAAGGACCCGGAGGAAACATCGTAGAAGCGGGCGATCAGCTTGGCGAGGGTGGATTTTCCGGCTCCGGTCTGGCCCACCAGGGCCACTGTTTGGCCGGCAGGTATGTGCAGGTTCAGCTGGGGAACAATGAGCGGGCCGTCGCCGTAGCGGAACTCCACACCCTTGAAATCGATCGCCCCCCTGGCGTTGCCCAAGGCTATCGGGTTCCTGGGCGGGCGGACGGTGGGCACTTCCTCAAGAAGCCCGGACACCTTTTCCAGGGCTGCCTGGGCACTCTGGAAGGAGTTGTAGAACATCGCCATCTGGTCCACGGGCTGGAAGAACCGCTTCGTGGACAGGATGAGCGCCAGCAGCACACCCACCGCAAGGTCCCCGGTGAGGACGCGGAAACCGCCAAAGAGCAGCACCACGGCCACGCAGACGTTTCCGATCAGGACCAGCCCCGGCTGGAAGATGCCGTTGAGGTTGATGGAGCGGACGGTGACCCGGCGGTAGTCCTCGGCAAGCTTCCCGTAGCGGTCAGCATTTTCCTGCTCCTTGCGGAACGCCTTCACCGCGCGGATGCCGGTCATGGTCTCCACGAAGTGCACGATCAGCCGTGCCGAAACCACCCGGGATTCGCGGAACACGATCTGGGAGTGCTTCTGGTACCAGCGGGCCAGGAAGAACATCGGAACACCCGCGGCCAGCACCAGCAGGCCGCTGCGCCAATCCAGGGCGAACACCGTAACGGCAGTGAAGATCATGAACAGCAGGCCTGAGGCCAGTGAGCTGACGCCGGAGTCCAGGAGTTCGCGGAGGGCCTCCAGATCCGAGGTCTGCCGCGCAATGATCCGGCCGGAGGTGTATTTTTCGTGGAACTCCAGGCTCAGCCGCTGCGTCTGGCGGAATACCCGAAGACGCAGGTCCAGGAGCATGGCCTGGCTCAGCTTCGCGGTGGACGTCACGTACAGGGCGGTGAGTCCCGCCGTCGCGATGGCCGCGAGCAGATAAGCGACGCCGGTGAACACCAGGGGGAGGTTGTCTCCGGCCTGCAGGGCGGGCAGCGCGTGGTCGATGCCGAAGGCGATCAGCGCCGGACCGGCCACGCGGGCCGCCTGCGAAAGGATCACCGTGGCTATCGTCAGCCAGAACCGCAGCCGCACCGGCCGGATCAGGCTGCGCAGCAGCGCCAGCGACCGCCGTCGTACAGCCCTGCTGTCACTCTTGCTGAGGTGGGCATTGTCCTCGTTGGCCGTGCCAAAAGTTGTGGTGCTCACCGGGTCACTTCCTCTGCCTGGTCCTCAAGGGCGGACAGTTCGGAATCGAGGTCGCGTGGTTCCTGGTCCAGGCTGGCAATGACGTAGCGGTAGTGGTGGTTGCCCGCCAGCAGTTCGGTGTGGGTGCCGACGGCGGTGATGCGGCCATCTTCCAGCAGCGCCACCCGGTCCGCCAGCGCCACGGTGGACGGGCGGTGGGCCACGATGAGCGTAGTGGTGTCCTTCAGCACGGCCCGGAGCCGCGTTTCCACCAGTTCCTCGGTGTGGACGTCCAGGGCGGACAACGGATCGTCCAGGACCAGTACCCGGGGGCGCGCGGCGATGGCACGCGCCAGGGCGATCCGCTGCCGCTGGCCGCCGGAAAGGCTGAGGCCCTCGTCGCCAATCAGTGTGTCCACTCCCTCGGGCAGGGAGTAGGCGAAGTGCGCCTGCGCCACGTCCAGGGCCTCGTCGAGGACGGCATCAGTGCGCACAGGGGCGCCGAGCAAAACGTTGTCCCGGACCGAATTGGAGAACAGGGTGGTGTCTTCGAAGGCAACTGCGACGATCCGGCGGAGCTCCTCGACTTCGAAGTCCCGCAGGTCCACGCCGTCGATGGTGATGGCCCCGCCGGAGACGTCATAGAGGCGGGGAACGAGCTGGATCAGCGCGCTCTTCCCGCTGCCGGTGATACCCACCAGTGCCATGGTTTCGCCTGGGCGGACGTCGAGATCGATCTCCTTCAGGATGGGCTTGTCCGGTGCATCCTCAAAGGCGAAGGTGGCCTTGTTGAAACGGAGTCCGCCGGCCAGTTGGCCGGGCCGCCGGGGCCCGGGGGGACTGGTGATGGTGTTGGGCGAGTCCATCACTTCGAAGTGGCGGTCCACGGCGGTCTTGGCAGTGAGGGCCATGGCCAGCAGCATTCCCGAAAATTCCACAGGCGAGGCCATGACCGCGGCGGTGGCAAAGAACGCCACGAGCGCGCCAATGCTGAGCTGCCCGCTGGCGCACAGCATCACCCCGACCACCAGGCCGGCGCCGAGGGCGAGCTCGGGAAGCAGGGTGACCACCATGGTGAATGTTGCCTGGTGGCGTGCCTTTTCGATCTCCGTCTGGCGCAGTTCCTCGGCCTGCTCGTTGAAGTTTTCGAGCGCCTCCCGGCTTCGCCCGAACGCTTTGAGCACGCGGATGCCGTGGACTGATTCCTCAACGGTGGTGGCGAGGTCGCCGGCCTGGTCCTGGCTGCGGCGGGTCACCCTGCTGAAGCGGGTCCGGAACCGGAAACTGTAGGCCATGATGGGCACGGCCGCGGCCAGGAAGATGAGGGCAAGCTGCCAGCTCATCACAAACATCACCGTGATGCCGATGATCACCGTGAGGGTGGTGACCACCAGCATGATGGCACCGAACGCCATCCAGCGGCGCAGGAAGTTCAGGTCGGTCATGGCACGCGACAACAACTGGCCGGAGCCCCAGCGGTCGTGGAAGGAGACAGTCAAATCCTGGAGGTGGTCATACAGCGAAACCCGCATCCTGGTTTCCACTGACGTGGCGGGGTTGATGACGAACTGCCGGCGGAGGGCCACCAGTCCTGCCTCGGCCACGCCCAGTACCAGGATGGCGCCCGCGGAAATCCAGACCGCTTCCGATGCACCGCCGGGCTTCAGTGACTCGTTGACCAGCACGCGGAGGACCTGCGGGATGGCGAGTGCAACAACGCTGGCCGACAACGCGCAGAGAAGTCCCAACAGAAGCCGGGGGATGATCGGCCGGACATGCGGGTAGAGGCGACTGATGGATCGAAAAAATGGAGTTTGCTTGGCCATGCCCGCTTCTCAAGCTCTAAAACGAATGTAGTTTCCCGTAGCAACAACCCTATGCCATGGCGTGATCCGATTCACAGGCTTCCGCCCTGCTTGTGAAGCTTGGCCAGTTATTGCAGTCCGCGATGGACCCTTGACCCCCGCCCGCCCACTGCGCTATCAGATGTTGGTGCCCAAAAGCCCTGCTTGGGAACCAAAAGTGATGGCGCAACCGGATCAGTTGGGCGAGGTGAGGGTGAGAAGGACCGCTTCGGGTTTGCAGGCGATACGGACCGGGGCGAAGCGTGAGGTGCCGATACCGCCCGAGACGTTGACCGGCGTCGTACTTCCGTTGCTCTGCCAGTCATTGAGGCCCTTGGCCCGCCAGGTGGGAAGGTCGCAGTTGGACACCAGGGCGCCATACCCGGGGATGCACAACTGGCCGCCGTGGGTATGCCCGGCGAGCAGGAGGTCCGCGCCGTCCTCGGTGAAGTGGTCCAGCACGCGCTGGTAGGGGGCGTGGATAACGGCGACGCGGAGGTGCGCAGCGGCGTTCTGGTTGACGGTGCCGCGGGGCCAGCCGGCGTACCGTTCCCGGTTCAAGTGGGGATCGTCCACACCGGAAAAGTCGAAGCGGATGCCCTTCAGGACCACTGACTGGTGCCGGTTGGTCAGGTCTATCCAGCCGCCCATGCCAAAGCCCGAGCGCAGGCGCGGCCAGTCCAGTTGGGCCGGCTTCGGCTTCACCTGCGAAGGTCCCAGCAGGTAGGACGCCGGGTTCTTCAAGGTGGGAGCGAAGTAGTCGTTGGAACCGGGAACAAAGACGCCAGGGAACTCCAGGAGGGGGCGGAGCGCTGCCAGGAGCGGGTCCACAGCCTTGACGTGGCTGAGGTTGTCCCCGGTGTTGACCACCAGGTCCGGTTCAAGGCCAGCCAGGGACTCCAGCCAGGCTGCCTTCCTGTTCTGCCCCGGGACAAAGTGGATATCACTCAGGTGCAGGATGCGGAACGGTGCCCGCCCGGGTGGGAGGATGCCCAGCGTCTCTTTGCGGAGGACAAACTGGTTTTTCTCCCACAGGCCGTACCCGAACGCAGCCAGTCCCGCTGTCGCTCCTGCCCCGGCGGTGACGGCAAAGCCGCGCCCGATGGTCCGGGCGCGGCTGGCCAAAGCACTGGTCGAGATCATCGGCGGCTAGCCGTTCCCGTTTCCATTGCCGTTACCCTTGTCGTTGTTGCTCGGCGCCGGTGCGGGCTGCGTCGTGGTGGGGGCGGGCGCCTGCGTGGCCTGCGAAGTTGCGGGGCTGGTGCTCCGCGTGGTTCCGTTCAGCAGGTTGCTGGGCGGCGCCGGGAACGGATTGGTGCCGTAGGCCGGTGCGATCTGGGACATGAACCTGGAGAACATGGGCCCGGCGATCATGTAACCGTCAATGCCCTGGTAGAACTTCCCGTTGACCGTGATGTTCTGCCCGGCGCGGCCTTGGTCTCCCAGTGCATCACCGAACCAGGCAGCAGTGGCAAGGCCGGTGGTGTGCCCGACAACCCAAGTGGAGCCGTTGTTGTTTGAGGTACCGGTCTTGGCGCCGATGGGGAAGCTGGTCCGCGTGGAAATCCGTGGCTGGATCAGCGAGCCGGAGCCGCGGTTGAGGACTTCCTGCAGCGCGTGGTTCACACCGCGGGCCACGTCGGGCTTGATGGCGTCCCGGCAGCTGGTGGACTGTGCGGGCAGCTGCTTGCCGCTTCCATCCGTCACCGAGGTGACGGCGATGGCTTCGCAGAATTTGCCGTCGTTCGCGAACGTGGCGAACGCGCTGGCCATGGTCAGCGGGGAGGTCTGCGTGGAACCCAGGAGGTTACCCAGCGTGGACATGTTGACCTTCGGGTTCGGCTCGTCTGCCGACGGCAGGCCGCTGTGGAGTCCGACGGCGTCAACCACCTTCTGGATGCCGCAGAAGTCCAGCTGGGCTGCTGAAGCAAAGGTCACCGTGTTGATGGAGTTGTAGAGGCCTTCCAGGACGGACAGGGGCCGGTACCACTGGGGTTCGGCGTTCTGCAGGTCGTCTGCCGTGCCGAGGCCCTGGTTCTTTTGCGCGGTGCTGTAGCCGCCGGTCACCTTGCCGCAGGTGTTCCGCCACGGGAAGCTCAGGGGGTAGATGCGCTGGGCGGCGTTGACTACCGTGTTCATGGACTTGCCCTCATTGAGCCACTCCGCGAACGTGAACGGCTTCATGGTGGAACCGGGCTGTGCGCCGCCCAGGCCGTTAAGGTCGTTGCCGTCCTTGTCCAGCTTGTCCACGTTGAAGTTCACCTGGGAATCAAAGGAACCCTCGGCCGGCAGGAAGCTGGTGTTCTGCGCCATGGAGATGATCTTGCCGGTGTTGGGCTGCACCGAAACCATGGCAGCACCCCACTTGTCCGGGTTGGCACCGGCGGAGGCGTTGACCTGCTCCTGCGCAACGGCCTGGGCTTTCGGGTCCAGTGTGGTGGTGATGGTGAGGCCGCCGCCATAGATCAGGCGCTGGCGCTCCTTGAGATCCGCGCCGTAGGCCGGGTTGTTCTCCAGCAGGTGCAGCACGTAGTCGCAGAAATAGGGTGCGGTGGACGCGTAGGCACAGCCCTGGCGGGCGGGGGTCACCTTGGTTTCCACCGGAGTGGCGACGGCAGCGTCGTGGTCCGCCTGGTTGATCTTGCCCTGGTTCAACATCAGGCCAAGAACCAGGTCGCGGCGCTCTTTCGAGCTCTCAGGGTTGGAGATCGGGTCGAACGCGGAGGGGCTGTTGACCAGCCCGGCCAGCAGCGCAGCCTGCGGAAGGCTGAGGTCCTTGGCAGAGGTGCTGAAGAAGAACTTGGAGGCAGCCTCGACCCCATACGCGTCACGGTTGAAGAACACGATGTTCAGGTAGCCCTCAAGGATCTGCTCCTTGCTGAACTCCTTCTCCAGGGCAATGGCCAGCTTCATTTCGCGGAGCTTGTCGCCCACGCCCTTGTTGACACCGTTGAGCTTGATCTGGTCCTCGTTGCCCTCGGCGGCGAGATTGGCGTTGAGGACGTTGTTGACGTACTGCTGCGTGACCGTGGAGGCACCCTGCTTGTTGCCGCGCGCGGTGCTGACCAGCGCACGCAGGATGCCGGTGGTGTCCACACCGCCGTGGTCATAAAAACGGCTGTCCTCGACGGCGATGACAGCTTCCTTCATGAACGGCGAAATCTGGTCCAGCGCAACCTTGGTGCGGTTCTCGGTGTAGACGTTGGCTATCTCGCTTCCATCCGCTGCCAGGATCCTGGTGGTCTGGTTGGGCGGGTCAACCTTCAGCTCTGCCGGAAGGGTGTCGAAGAACTCGATCGAACCGCTGGCCGCGCTGCCTGAGACAGCCGCCGCGGGGACCAGCAGGCCTGCTACCAGGACACCACAAATTGCACTCACGCCAAGGAAAACCAGAATCTTTCCGAGGGTGGTGGCAGTGTCGAATAATGGGTTCTTACGAGGAGCCATGTTTTCCACTTTACCGGCAAGGACTAGTCTTTCTCTCATGACCAAATGGGAGTACGCCACGATTCCGCTCATTATCCACGCCACAAAACAGATCCTGGACCAGTGGGGAGATGACGGCTGGGAGCTCGTCCAGGTAGTCCCCGGACCGGACGGAAACGGTTTGGTTGCCTACCTGAAGAGGGAGAAGCAGTAGCATGAGCACCTCCGCAGAAGCCCAGTCCGGCACTGCCGGCGCACCCGTTTCCGCTGTTGAGCAGCGCCTGGCGGATCTTGGGTTGACCCTTCCCGACGTTGCCGCTCCGGTGGCCGCCTACGTTCCTGCCGTGATCTCCGGCAACCACGTCTACACCTCCGGCCAGCTGCCCTTTATTAATGGCAAACTCCCAGCAACCGGGAAAGTTTCCGCCGGCACCGAGGGTTTCGCTGACGAGCCCACAGTTTCCCCCGAAGACGCACAGCAGTACGCCGCGGTCTGTGCCGTCAACGCCCTGGCAGCCGTCAAGAGCGTCATTGGCGACCTCGATCGGATCACCCGCATCGTCAAGGTTGTGGGATTCGTCTCTTCGGACCCGTCCTTCACCGGACAGCCCGGTGTCATCAACGGTGCATCGGAATTGCTGGGCCGCGTCCTCGGTGACGCAGGCCAGCATGCACGTTCCGCCGTCGGCGTTTCTGTGCTGCCGCTCGACTCTCCGGTTGAGGTCGAACTGATCGCCGAATTCAGCTAGGACCGGTCGCTTCCTTTGCCTCACCTTGCCCGACGCCTGTTCGCACTCCCTCAGGACCTTGAAGGGGCAGCGCAGAGCTGGCTCGAACATGGCGAGAGGAGCCCCCGGGCCGCTCGCTTAGCATCATCTGTTGTCCTGCTGCGTGATTCCCCCACCGGCCTGGAAACCTGGCTGGCTTACCGGCCCGGTTCCTCGCCGCTGGGGGTCCTCGCGTTTCCCGGCGGCTCCCTGGACGCCGCCGACGACGACCCTATCGGCTGGCTGGGCCCCTCGCCCCAGCATTGGGCCGAGCAGATGGGAACGGACGACGTCGGACTGGCGCGCCGCCACGTGGTGGGCGCGATCCGCGAACTCTTCGAGGAGACCGGCGTGCTCCTTGCCGGCCCGGACATGGCGACCACGTTTGAAGCGACGTCCACAGCTGAGTGGATGCGGGCCCGCCTCGCCGTGGCCAACCAGGAAAAGACCTTCCCGGAGGTCCTCGGCAAGCGGGGACTGTCCCTCCGGACCGACCTGCTGAAGTCCCTGGTCAACTGGCGCAGCCCGGACTTCGCCCACCGCAGGTTCGATACCCGCTACTTCGCGGCCACCGTGCCGCTGAACCAGCAGCCCGCCCTGCTGGAAGGCAAGGGTGTGTGGGGGCGGTGGGTGAACGCGGCCGACGTCATTGCCGGCCGGGATACCACCGCGCTCGGTGACGAGGTGGGCCAGGAGAACACGGTGGGCCGCACCCTCGGCGAGCTCCTGGTTCCCGGCTCGGAGATCATGCTCGAAAAGATGGCCATGGCCAATGGCTGCATCGCGTACCTCAGTTACAAGCGCAAGGCACACGTGTACCAGCCGCAGCTCGTGGAGGAAGACGGCAAACTGCTGCTCGAGGTCGAAGCCGCCAAGACCGTGGCGGGGGATCCCCAGCGGGAACGCTGAACCGAAGCTGAGCCGGGGGTTGAGCGTGTCGAAACCTGGTGGTTGAGCCTGTCGAAACCCGGTGGTGGGTTTGCGGGAGCCGGGCCGGTGGTTGAGCCGGTCGAAATCCGGTGGTTGAGCCTGTCGAAACCCGGTGGTGGGTTTGCGGGAGCCGGCTTAACCACCAAAGGCCGTCCCCTCGGGACGGCCTTTGTGCTGTGGAATTAGCGGGAGCGCTGGCGGAGGCGCTGCATGTCCAGGATGACCACTGCGCGGGCCTCCAGGCGGAGCCAGCCGCGCTGGACGAACTCGGCGAGGGCCTTGTTGACGGTCTCGCGCGAAGCACCAACCAGCTGGGCCAGCTCTTCCTGGGTGAGCTCGTGGGCCACCAGCACACCATCAGTGGCCGGGCGGCCGAAGCGGTCCGCAAGGTCCAGGAGTGCCTTGGCTACGCGGCCCGGCACGTCGGAGAACACCAGGTCCGACAGGGAGTCGTTGGTGCGGCGAAGCCGGCGGGCGAGGGCCTGCAGCAGCTGCGCGGAAACCTCAGGGCGGGTGCGGAGCAGGTTGTTCAGGCTTTCGTTCTTCAGCCCGGCCAGGCGGGTTTCCGACACGGCGGTGGCGGTGGCGGTACGCGGGCTGGGATCGAACAGGGCCATTTCGCCGAAGAGCTCACCCGGGCCGAGGATGGCAAGGAGCGATTCCCGGCCGTCCGGGGAAGTGCGCCCCAGCTTCACCTTGCCGGAAACGATGAAGTAGAGCTGGTCGCCCTGGTCGCCCTCGCGGAAAACCGAAGCACCGCGGGAAAGGTCCACCTCGGTGAGCTCGTCCGTCAACAAACGGAATGCGTCGTCGTCGAGCGTGGCGAAAAGTGGTGCTCGGCGCAGTACCTCGATGTCCATAAAATCTCCTGAATAAAAGTTTCGGCTGTGGCGCTTGTGCCATTGTTTCAGAATTTTCAAGGTTCTGTGACGAACTTGGCAGCCAAAACGCCCAAACGACGGGCAGGACGGGCAGCAGGGACCACAGAAGATTGTCAGCCTGCGCCACTAGAATGAGCCTACAACTGCTTATAAGGAGCCTTAGTGGTCGGCTTGACTGTCCTGGACCTCGTCCTGATCCTGGCGCTGCTGTCCTACTTCGCCTACGGCCTGCGCAACGGCTTCCTCGTCACTGTCGGCGGCATTGCCGGGTTTGCTGCCGGAGCCATCGCCGCCTTTTTCGCAGTCCCTTTGGTGAGCGGCTTCGTGGCGGACTCCGGTTGGAGGCTGACCGCCATCGTGGCCGCCGCCGTCGCCCTGGTGGTTCTTGGCCATGGCCTCGGAACCATGATCGGCCGCCAAATCCGCGGCGCAGTGCGGATCAGGCCGCTGCGGGCCGTTGACCGGCTGGTGGGCGGCGCAGTGAACCTGGTGGTTTCCGCTCTGGTGATGTCAATGCTGGCCTTCAGCATCGGTTCTTTGGGTGTGCCGTTTGTTTCGCAGCAGCTGGCAGAATCCAAGGTGATCCGCTTCATCGACGGCATGACGCCGGATCCTCTGAAAGCCACCATGGCCCAGTTGCGGTCCGAAGTGATCGGCAACGGCATTCCCACCCTGATTGAAGGCCTGGACCAGGGACAGGCCGTGCCCGTGCCCGACGCCAGCACCGACACCCCTGCCCTGAACCGCGCCGGCGAATCCGTCCTCAAAATTGCCGGAACGGCGTATCAGTGCGGCCAGAACCAGACGGGTACCGGCTTCGTCGTTTCCGAGGACCGGGTAGTGACGAATGCACATGTAGTGGCGGGCGTGTCGGAGCCGGTAGTGGAGATGCCCGACGGCGGAGCGATGCCAGGGCGCGTTGTCTACTTCGACACCCAGCATGACCTCGCCGTGCTTGCCGTGGAGGACCTCCCGGTCCAGCCCCTGCCGCTGAGCACCGATCTGCCCAACGGCAGCCCCGCAGCGTTCGCAGGCTATCCGCACGGCGGCCCCTTCCAGTCCCGGCCCGCCACCATCCAGGACATCACCACGGTGCTGGTGCCGGATATCTACGGCAGCAACCCGTCCCCTGAAGAGATCTACCGGCTGGCCGGAAACGTCCAGCCCGGCAACTCGGGCGGCCCACTCCTGACCACAGAAGGCCAGGTGGCGGGCGTGATCTTCGCGAAAGCGACGTCCGACGCCGAGATGGGCTTTGCCATCACCATGGACGACCTGAGCCCGGTAGCCTCCCAGGCAGGGTCCTTCAGCGCACCCGTGTCCTCGGGGCAGTGCATCCAGAAGTAGCTGGAGCCGGGCCTTAGAGGACTTCCGCGAGGTAGTCGATGGCCAGCTTGTAGCCGAACACCCCTGCGCCCACGATCACGGCGGAGCACACCGGTGACAGGAACGAGTGATGCCGGAATTCCTCGCGCTGGTGCACGTTGGTGATGTGAACTTCCACCGCGGGCAGTTGGACTGCTGCGAGGGCATCGCGAAGTGCCACGGACGTATGCGTGAAAGCCCCGGCGTTGAGAACAATTCCGACGGCGGATCCCCGGGCGGCGTGGATGGCGTCCAGCAGCACGCCCTCGTGGTTTGACTGAACGCATTCGGCGGCGAACCCGTGCGCCTTTGCAGTGCGGGCGGCCAGTTCCTCCACGTCAGCCAGGGTGGACGTTCCGTATTTTTCCGGTTCGCGGGTCCCCAGCAGGTTGAGGTTGGGTCCATTAATTACCAGGATGGTGCCGCGGCCGGCAGCGGTGGTGGCTTCAGTCATGGATGCAAATCTAGTGCTGCGAGGGCTGGGACGCATTTCTTACGGTTCATGCAACAGTCCGCCGGCGGTTGAGCTTGCCGAAATTGGGTTTCGACAAGCTCAACCACCGGGCTGAACCACCAGACTCAACCACCGGTTTCGACAGGCTCAACCGGCGGTTTCGACAGGCTCAACCGGCGGTTTCGACAGGCTCAACCACTACAGCGCGGTGAAGCGCAGCAGCAGCGCGTGCTCAGGGTTGAGGATGGGCATGGGCAGGCCCACCTCGGCCAGGAAGCGGCCGTTGGCCACCGCTCCGTCCGCCAGCCAGGCCGGGGGCTGGACCTGCGTGAAGGTGTGGCCGTAGTCAGCGTCACCGGGTGCCGGGAAGACGGCTTCCACCCGGTAGTCGCGGTCCTGCTCCAGGCCGGGGATGCCCACCTTGCCGGGCTGCTCGGCGAAGGCTGTGCGGGTGCTGACCAAGGCGAACAGGGCCGCCGTCGTACCTGCCCCAGGTGACGTGGCAGCTACGGCGCCGTGCAGCATCAGCGACTCGTCCGGAACGTCCGCCCGGACCATTCGTCCGCTGTGGATGAGGTCCCGGTGCTCCTTGTACAGGCCGATGAACCGCTTGAGTTCCTCCCGCTCGGCACCGCTGACCTGCCGGACGTCCCACTCCATGCCGAAGTGCCCAAAGAGGGCGGTGATGGCCCGGAACGAAAGATCGTGGGTGCGGGCTGTCGTGTGCGAAGTGGTGGGCCCGATGTGCCCGCCCACCAGTTCCGGCGGGACCACCAGGCCGGTCCAGCGCTGGATGCTCTGGCGCTCCAGGGCGTCGTTGCAGTCCGAGGCCCAGATCCGGTCCGTCCGCTCCAGGATCCCCAGGTCCACACGGGCGCCGCCGGAGGAGCAGCTTTCAATTTCGACGCCGGGGTGCGCCTTCTTGAGCTCGTCGAACAGGCGGTAGGCGGCCAGGGTCTGCTCGTGGACGGAGGAGCGGCCGGCGTGGCCGTGTTCCAGCAGGTCCCGGTTCTGGTCCCACTTCAGGTAGCTGATCTTGTTGTCGCGCAGCAGGGCGTCGATGCGGTCAAAGATGTACTGCCAGGCGTCGGGGTTAACGAGGTCGATGACGTGCTGGTTCCGCCATTCCAGCGGCAGGCGGCCGCCGTCCTTGTGGGACAGGGCGGCCGGGCCCACGATCCAGTCCGGGTGCGCCCGGGCAATGTCCGAGTTGAGGTTGACCATTTCGGGCTCCACCCACAGGCCGAATTCCATGCCGCGTGAGGTGACGGCGTCAATCAGCGGGGTCAGCCCGTCCGGCCACAGGGTCTCGTCCACGTACCAGTCGCCGAGTCCGGCGTGGTCGTCGCGGCGTCCGCGGAACCAGCCGTCGTCGAGCACAAAGCGTTCGACGCCGAGCTCCGCGGCGGAGTCGGCCAGCTCGATCAGCGTGGCGAGGTTGTGGTCGAAGTAGACGGCTTCCCACGTGTTCAGCACCACGGGCCGGGGCTTGCCGCCGCCGGCGGTGGGGAGCACGTGGTGGGGACGGGACCTGAACCAGCTGTAGAAGGCTTCGCTGATGCCGTCCAGGCCGCGGTCCGAGTAGGCGGCGAACAGGGCAGGCGTGGTGTACGTCCCCCGGGGTTCAAGGATGACCTCGGCCGGACCCAAAAGCTCCGAACCGCCGATCATGGTGCGGCCATCACCAAGAGTGTCGGTGAACTGCTCGTGGTTTCCACTCCACGCCAGATGCGTGGCCCAGACCCGGCCGTGGCGGTTGCCAAAACCGGCGGTACCGGCGGCCAGCAGGAGGGATGAATCGTGCCCGGTGCGGCCGTGCCGGCCGGTCCGCACCCACGTGCCCTGCTGGATGGCGCGGCGCTGCGGGTGGTTTTCCCGGCACCAGCGGCCGGTCAGGTCGAGGAGTTCGACGGCGTCCGGGGCCACCGGGAGGATGGCCGCCAGTTCGTCCAGCTGGTAAGGGGTGGTGCCGTCATTGGTGATGGTGTGCTGCAGTTCCAGCAGGCCGCCGTCGTGCAGTGTCAGGGTGGACTCAACGCTGAGGCCTGCATCGGCGTCGGCCTGGTTGATGACCGCTGTGTTGCCCTCGGCGCGCGCTGACACCGTGCGCAGGCGCGGGGAGAAGTCGAGTCCGGAGACGCCGTCGGCAAGGCGGTGCCCGCGCAGGCCCGGCCGGCCGCGCCAGCTGGAGGAGGCCTGGGGCAGGAGGCCGGCGGGAACGGTGGCGTCGATGGCGGAGTGCGGGACCGGTTCGCCGAGGATGGCGAGGTCCGGGAGGCTGCTGCCAAGATCCGCGCCCCAATGGATGATCTCGGCCTCCCCGCTGCTGGTGCTGATCACCAGGCTGGTGCCGGCGGAACGGAGGTGGAGGGGGTCCATAGGATCTCTTTCAGTATTCAAGGGGTGCGTCTTAAGTTACGCACGAGCGGAATGCAAGGGAAGGGGTGGCTGGATGCCGCCGCCGCGAGAAGGGGAGCGGCGGCATCCAGCCTGGTGGCTGCGAGCACATACGCAGCTACGAATGGGGGCTACTTGAAGAGGGCGTTGACCTGTTCGTTGGCCTGGGTGAGGGAGCTGGCGGGAGCCTTGCCGGAGACTACGGCGTCCATGGCGGGCTCCATGATGCCCTTGACCTTGGCGGTGTTGTCCGTGATGGGGTACAGGAACGTGGTCTTGTTCTTGACGTGCTCGGTGAAGGCGGTGGCGTCCACGCCCTTGGCGGCGAAGGCTTGCGCAGCCTTGTCCGAGGATGCCTTGAGCGCAGGGAAGACAACGGCCTTGGAGGCTACGACGTCCTGGCAGTCAGCCGACGCAAGGTACTCCACCCACTTGATGGCTGCGTCCTTCTTCTTGGTTCCGGCCCAGATGGAGTCCGCCAGGCCGTTGAACATCGAGGCGCGCTCGCCCTGCGGGCCAACCGGGGTGGGGGCGATGCCAACTTCGATGCCCTTGTAGCCGGTGTACTGGCCGATCATCCACGAGCCGTGTGCGTTGATGGCGGACTTGCCGGCTGCGAAGGTGTCAGCCATGGCGGCGCCCACGGTGGTTTCCAGCTTGGGCATGTAGCCCTTGTCAGCCAGTCCGGCGAACCAGCCCATGCTCTCCTGGAACTTGGGATCGTCGTAGTTGTAGTGCGTGCCCCAAGGGTTCTTGTCCGTGTGGGACCAGCCGGTGGTGTTGGTGAGGTAGCTCCATTCGGTCTGGCCGGAGGAGTCGCCGCCGCCGTTCAGGCCCAGCCCGTATACAGCCACGTTGTTCTTGTCGAAGCCGGGCTCGTCGAGGCGCTTGCCGGCCTTGTCCACGGTGAGGTGGGCAACGACCTTTTCGTAGGTCCCGCCATCTTCGGGGTTCCAGGTGAGGTTCTTCATCTGGTCCTCAGTGACGCCGGCGCCGGCCAGCATGGCCTTGTTGTAGAAGAGGCCGATGGTGTCCCAGTCCTTGGGCAGGCCGTAGCGCTTGCCGTCCTGGCCCACCCAGAGATCGGCGAGGCCTTCGTTGTAGGCGGTCAGGTCGATGTTGTCCTTCTCGACGGCGTCGTCAATCGCCAGCAGCTGCTTGTTTTCTGCCAGTTCGCCGTAACGGCCCAGATGGTTGGTGAACACGTCCGGGGCGGTGCCGCCGACGAAGCCGTTGGTGAGGGTGCTCCAGTAGTCGTCCCAGCCGCGCTGGGTGATCTTGACCTTGATGTCCGGATTGGCCTTGGTGAAGTCGTCAGCGCACTGCTGGTAGGCCGGGAGCTGGTTGGCGTCCCAGAGCCAGTAGCTGACCTCGCCCTTGGACGATTCTGCCGAGGAGGAGGATCCGCCGCAGGCGGACAGGGACAGTGCCACAGCTGCGGCGACGGCGACGGCGCCGAGGGTTTTCTTCATGGTTCTACTTTCCGTTCGGGGGTGGGGTGGAAGGGTGGTCACTTGATGCCGGAGAAGCCGATGGAGTTGACGATCTTCTTTCCGAATGCGGCGAAGAGGATCAGCACCGGCAGGGCGGAGATGAGGGTCGCGGCCATCAGGCCGGACCAGTCCGGCGCTCCCTGCGGAGACTGGGACTTGAAGACGCCCAGGCCCACCTGGAGCACGCGGACGTCGTCCTGGGAGCCCACCAGCAGGGGCCAGAAGTATTCGTTCCACTGGCCGATGAAGGTGAGCAGGGCAAGCGTGGCGATGGGGGCTGCGGCGTTGGGCAGGACGATCTGGAAGAAGATCCGAAGGTGCTTGGCGCCGTCGAGCATTGCTGCCTCCTCCACTTCGCGGGACATGTTCAGGAAGAACTGCCGGAGGAAGAAGATGGCGAACGGCGTCATGAAGAGGTAGGGCAGGACCATGCCGAGCATGGTGTTGAGCAGGTCCAGGTTCTTGATCAGCAGGAAGTTGGGCAGTGCGGTGAAGATCGGCGGCACCAGCATGGTGCCGAGGAAGAGGCTGAAGACGGCGTTCCGGCCCTTCCAGCGCAGCCGGGCGAAGGCGTAGGCGGCCATTGCGCTGAAGAAGACCGCGCCCGCGGTGGTGATGGAGGAAAAGACAATCGAGTTCCGCAGGTAGAGCCAGAAGTCGATCTGTGCCCCGGAGCCGCCTTCTGCCACGGCTTCCGCCGCTGACTGGAGCCCGAACACCCGTTTGAAGGCGCCGAAGCTGAACTCCGCCGGCAGCAGGCTGGCGGCGTTGGTGGCCAAGGCGTTGTTGGTGGACAGTGCCGTGCGCAGTACCCAGAGGAAGGGCAGGACGGAGACGGCGATGGCGAGGACCAGGAGGGCCCAGGCGGCGGCGCGGCGGGGGTTGAAAGGACGACGGCGGCGGCTGGCCGGCTGTGCGAGCGGGGCGCGGCTTGCGGTGGTGGTCATGGGGACTCCTTAGTCCAGGTCCGACTCGTTGCCCTTGAGGAACTTCATCTGGATGAAGGCCACCAGGGCGAGGATGAGGAAGAGGATGACGGCGATGGCGGATCCGTAGCCGAAGTCCGACTCGGTGAAGGCGCGCTGGTAGATGTAGTACTGGATGACCCGGGTGGCGTTGACCGGGCCGCCTCCTGAAGTGACGGCAACGGTATCGAAGACCTGGAAGGAACCGATCACCGTCACCACCAGCACCAGGACCAGGACCGGACGCAGCAGCGGAATGGTGATTTTGCGGAAGGTCTGGAAGGCTGACGCGCCATCCAGTTTCGCTACCTCGTACACATGGCCGGGGATGGCCTGCAGGCCGGCGAAGATCAGCAGCGCGGTGTAGCCCATGTGCCGCCAGGTGTTGATCAGGGCCTGGGTGGGGATGGCCCACGCTTCACTGCCGAAGAACGCCACGCGGGGAAGGCCGCTCCATTCAATGAACTGGTTCACCACGCCGATCTGGTAGTCGAGCATCCAGAACCACAGCAGCGCGGCGATGACGTTGGACATCAGGTACGGCAGCAGCAGGGCTCCCCGGATGAT